>NZ_JBJJLB010000006.1:0-330425 GCF_045449795.1 Marinobacter alkalisoli | reverse complement strand
GTAAGCGTCCGGCCATCACACCTTGTCAGTAATAGCCGGCTTCCAGTTGTGAGGCAATAGCTCATCGATGGCGTTGTTCTTCTGCATCGGGAGACGGGTCAGCACATCCTTCAGATAGGCATACGGATCATGTCCGTTCAGCTTCGCCGACTGGATCAGAGTCATGATGGCAGCCGCACGCTGACCACTGCGCAGTGATCCCGCGAACAACCAGTTGGAGCGGCCCAGCGCCCAGGGCCGGATCTGGTTTTCCACCCAGTTGTTGTCGATGGGCACAGCACCATCGTCCAGGTAGCGCGTCAGCGCTGCCCAGCGTTTGAGGCTGTAATCCAACGCTTTGGCCGTGCCGGAACCATCCGGCACTTTCTGGCGATGCGCCAGCATCCACTGATGCAGCGCATCAGCAATCGGCTTGGCTTTTGTTTCCCGGATTTCCTGCCGCTTGTCCGGTGGCAGGTCTTTGGTGTCCCGCTCGATTTCGTAGAGCCTTCCGATGTACTCCAGCGCCTTAGCGGCTAGCTCGCTCTTGTTGGCTTCGTGCAGATCGTAGAACTTGCGCCGGGCGTGGGCCATGCAACCGATCTCGATGATGCCGTTGCCGAACCCGGCCTTGTAACCAGCGTAATCATCACAGACCAGCTTGCCCTGCCAGTCACCCAGGAAGGTGCGGGCGTGTTCGCCTGCACGGCTGGGCGCGAAGTCATAAACGGTGGCTTTCAGGTCCGAGAACGGTGTGGTGCAGTAAGCCCAGACGTAGGCCTTGTGGGTTTTCTTCTTGCCCGGGGCCAGCATGCTGACCGGGGTTTCATCGGCATGCAGAACGCTGTGGTCCAGCAGGGTGTTTCTCAGCGCATCCACCAGGGGCTGTAACTGCACACCGCAGGCACCGACCCATTCGGCCAGGGTGGAGCGCGGAATTTCGAGGCCGGCGCGACCGAAGATGCGTTCCTGACGGTACAGCGGTAGATGATCGGCGTACTTGGCCACCAGGACCTGAGCCAGCAGACCAGCGGTGGGAATGCCCTTGTCGATCACCTGCGGTGGCACCGGTGCCTGGACCAGGGTCTCGCAACTGTCACAGACCCACTTGCCCCGGATGTGGCGTTCCACCGTGAACTCGCCCGGAACGTAGTCCAGCTTTTCGCTGACGTCTTCGCCGATGCGCTTGAGCTGGCAGCCGCAGCGGCACTGAGTGTTTTCGGGCTCGTGGTGGATCAGGGTGCGGGGCAGTTCCGGCGGCAGCGGGGTGCGCTTGGGCTTTTGCTTTGGCCGGGCAGCTTTCTGCTCCTCGGTCATCGCCTGTTCCAGCTCGACTTCGATAGCCGCCAGGTCGCTGTCGATCAGTTCATCCAGCAGTCGTCCCTGGACGGCGTCCAGTTGCTCGCTGCGCCGGGCATACTTATGGCGCTTGAGGATGGCCACTTCGTGAGTCAGCTTCTCGATGACCGCATCACGGTGCACCAGGGCCCGCTCCTTGTTCTCGACACGATCGAACAGTTCCGTGGCAAGAGCACGGAGCTGATCGGCAGAGAGTTGGTCGAGATCGGGGCGCTGAGTCATGCCCGTCAGTATGCCAAGTCCATGTGCCGCAAGCGATTCGCGGTTCTGGCTATGGCGATATCACTCAGCTTATGGTTACAGAATGGAGATCACGCCTTCAGCGCCAAGGCGTTGCCAGGGCAGGCCCTGAACCAGAGCGGATAACTGTTCCTCAGTCAGGCGCAGTTGGTCACCGCGCCAGGCTTCGCCCCAGTGGAACTTGCCCCGATTCAGCCGGCGAGCACAGAGCCAGATGCCCAGGCCATCGTGGATCAAGACCTTCATCCGGTTGCCCCGTTTGTTGGCAAACAGGTAGGCGCAATGCGGCCTGGCAGAACCGAAGACCTGAATAACCCGAGCCAGCGCTTTGTCTGGCCCGGCTCGCATGTCCAGCGGCTCAGTGGCCAGCCAGATCTCGTCAATGCGGATCATCCCAGCAGATCCCGCAACAGGGCGGCACACTGGTGGGCCTGCTCCGCAGGCCACTCCACCACCACCGCACCACCGGCGCGGGGAATCTCGATGCGGATGGTGCTACGCTTATCCGAGACCGATTGGTTGCCCGGTGCAGAGGTTGCAGCAGGCAGATTAACCGGAACAAATCCCGGTGTTGCTGGTGTTTTATCCGCTCGCTGCGCTTCACTCATCCAGCGCCGGACCATGTTGGCGTTGAGACCGTTATCCAGTGAAATCCGGGAAACGGAGGCCCCGGGTTCCAGGCATTTGGCGACAATCTCGGCTTTGAATTCGCGGGAAAACCGGCGACGGCGTTGGTAGGGCTTGGTTACGCTTAATTCGTTCATGTTAAGTGTCCACTAGAAAATAAGTGGACACTATCCTGACGTTGGCAGCGCCGTGCTCAAGATGGGATCACCGGACGCTTACGATACTCACTCACCCGTACCGTTTTCTGGTATCTCGCCGGCGCCATCAAAGCCCGCTTCGCAGGCCCAATCTCCTAATGCCCGTCGTTCTGGTAGCGCCGCCTCGGAATCGCCAGGCGCCAACGGGCCACAGAACGGTGCGAGTAGCGCAACGGCAGGTGGGGCGGCCGCATCCGACATGTCTGGGCAAACCTCAACCACCAGTGAGCCGAAGGCCACCGTAGAACCGGGCTACCACGTAGTCCAGAGCCCAATGAGCAAGACGGAATTGTTGGCTGAGCTGTATGGAGACGCTTCGGCAAAGCCGGATCACTTTGACCGGTTGAATCCGGGCCTTGGCGGGCTGGTGTTGCCTGGTGAGATGATTGTTCTGGGTGACCCGGAAGGTATGGAGTGCACTCAAGAAGAAGCCGACTTGATGGAAGTGGCTGCGCAGGTAAACGCCCAGGTAAGGTCGCTGGAGCAGGACGAGGCGCAGTTTATCGTCAATTATTACGATCTGTTGGAAGCCATCACTTCAACGGGCACCGCTGGTCTGGGGGCCGGCGCAGTAATGGTCTCGAAGCAGATCAAAAGTATTGAGACGACGTTAAAAGACATCGAGCGGCTTCATCAGGACAGTTACCGTAAGCATGGTCATCTCAACCATCCCGAGTTTTTCGAGAAGCGGCGGGCGCTATTCAAGAAGCTGGACTTTTCTCTGGGGAGTTTGGCGCGCAAGGGCATGTCACTGGATGATGATGTGAAGCTGAAGCGAGCGCTGGGGATGTCGTCGAAGAGAACTGTGCATCATTGGAAGACGGCTGGGGTCGGTGGCATACCGGGGTACGCTACGCACTACGAGCGGCTGGCGACGGGTGCGAGATATGTCCGAAACGTAGGTTACCTGGGGATCACTCTGGATGCGGCTTTGTCCGCTATGAAGATCAATGAAGCCTGCACGGCAGGCGACGATAAGGCGTGCCAAGTCGTTTCATATCGGGAAGGTGGTAAGCTGGTTGGCTTGGTGGGTGGTGGCGCTATTGGAGCGGGTGCTTCGTATGGTTGTTTGGCCTTTGGAGTCACTTCTGCAGGCATCGGAGGTGTAGCCTGTGCGGTTATTGTCGGTGGTCTTGGTGCTGCAACAGTGGGCTATGCTGGCGGAGCGGGTGGTGAGGTCGCAGGTGAAATCCTGAGAAAGGCTATTCATGAGTGATGAAAAATTGACGGTGTTGGCTGAGATTACGATAGTGGCCTCTTTGGGCGTTGGTGTCATTCTGCTATTACTAATGGTTACGCTATTCTTCCGAAAAACTGCGGAAGTTGAGCGACGAATTGCAACTCCGGGTAAGCAACTGGATGAAATTCGTAGTATCTGGGGGAATGGCCCGATCGGTCGCTGGATGAGGATCATGCACGTGTACGCTTTCGTGGTCTTCCGGCATCTTCCACGAATAGGATCCCGTATCGAATCCAGAATGGGTGAGGAGACCGAACCTTTGCCGCTCTCATTGAAGCTTTGGGTGATTGTGCCTTTCACTGTGTATGCAGTTCTTATGTTTCTGTTTTTCTTCTCAAGCTGGTACCTAGGGGCATTCGACTAGTGAGCGCCGTCAATAAGCGGTTGATGCGGATGTTTTGCCGTGCTCTTAATAGCGGGTCTGATTTTGTGAAGAATTTTTGCCAGCATTTTTGACATTATTTGGGAGTGGTCGGGGAGTGCGCGGGCGAAATATTGAGCAAGGAAGTTCATGAGTGAGGAACAATTAACTGCATTAGCGGCGATTACAGGCGCCTCTTCTCTGGGCGTTGGCATCGTTCTGATGTTTCTAATGATCACACTATTTTTCCGAAAAACTGCGGAAGTTGAGCGACGAATAGCTACTCCAGGCAAGCAGCTGGATGGAATCCGTAGAATCTGGGGTAATGGCCCGCTCGGCCGCTGGATGAGGGTGATTCATGTATACGCTTTCTTTCTATTCCGGAACCTTCCACGAGTAGGACCCCGTATCGAATCCAGAATGGGTGATGAGAACGAACCTTTACCACTCTCGTTGAAGCTCTGGGTGATCGTGCCTGCCACTATATATTGGATTCTGGCGTTTCTGTTTTTCTTCTCAGGCTGGTATCTAGGCGCATTTGATTAGGGAGTGCGGTCAGTAGGCGAAATGTGGAGAAATTTTTGGTCGCGGTGGCCAGCGGGACACGCACAGCCACACGCGATCAGCTCGGAGGCTGAATCCTTATCCGAGCGCAGGCTGGTGCGGCTTACTGCCAGCAACCCGTTTCATCCATGCCATGTCCAGCGGAACCAGCACGTTCAGGGCGAACAGCACCCAGCCCAGGGGCTGCAAACTTTCCGCAAACCACACCATCAGGGCAAGGGACAGCAGGCTCCAGGTTACATCGCCAGCAATCATCAGGTTCAGGTATTTCTCCTGCCACCGCTCATTGATGGCCATGGCGGCCATGTCCACACACCACAGCAGCATCACAATGCCGACCACCAGGTAAAAGGTCGCGCCGGGGCCGCCTGCCCACTGGGCGATCGGCCCTGCGGCCAGAATGAGAGCCAATGCCAGGGGTGTGGAGAGGAAGACATCGCTCAGGAGGATTTGCTTCACACTGAATCGACGGACTAGGTTTTTCATGGGATCACCTCAATCGGGTTTCGCAATGTGTTTGACTACGCTACAAAGCTTCTACCCGGGCGGTGATAGACTCAATTACCTGTGAGGTAATGGTGCAGACTACCCTCGAGGACGATAATCGCTGAACACTCGGACATTCACAGGAAATACGATGAGCGCCTTCGGTACGCTATTCAGAGAAATGCGGCAGGGTAAACGGTTGAGCCAAATGGATTTCGCCCTTGAATGCGAGGTGTCGGCAAAGCACATCAGCTTTCTGGAAACAGGCCGAAGCAAGCCCAGCAAAGGCATGGTTCTGCATTTAGCGCAGATGCTGCAAGCGGACCTGGCCGGGACCAACCGGCTGTTGTCGGCGGCGGGTTACAGCCAGGTCTATTCCGATCAGAACTTGAGCGCGCCCGGCATGGCCATGATCAAGGAGGCGCTTGAACACCTGTTGCAGGGGCACCTGCCGTACCCGGCGGTGGTGTTCGACCACGAGTATTATCTGGTGATGGCCAACCAGGCCATGCAGGAGATGATGGTAAGAATGGTGGAGCTCGGTGCTCAGTTTCCGGCCCGGCCAAACTTTCTGCTGTCGCTGCTGGATGACCACGGCATGAAACCCTTCGTGGGCGATTGGGAGAATATCGCCTGCCACATGCTGCAACGTGTCTACCATGAGCATCTTGCCGGTCCCTTTCGGGATCAGCCCAATCGATTGCTGGAACAGGCCCTGACTGTGCCCGGCGTGCCGCAAAACTGGAAAAGCCACGTGGTGGAACACCTGGACTACCCGGCGATTCCTTTCTCCCTGAATCTGGGGGACCAACAGCTCAGAATCTTTTCCACCATCGCAACCATCGGCACGCCTTTGGATGTCACCGCTCAGAATTTGCGGATTGAGCATTTCTTTCCGATGGATGAGAGCAGCAAGGCTTATTGGCGAGGCTGAAGCATGCAAATCGGCGACCACACTTCCCCGTGTTGCATCACCCGGAAGGCCGCTTCACTTATGCCTTGCCTCTCCAACGCCAGCCGTAGTCGCCTCGGTGGCTCGTCCATGGGTTCATCGGTGAGCACGAACGTGCCCCAGTGCATGGCAACAGACTGGCGGGCGCCAATATCCTGGTGAATTCTGACCGCCTCTTCGGGTGCGACGTGTACCGGGGCCATGAACCAGCGCGGGTCGTAGGCGCCTATGGGGAGTAGCGCCAGATCAATGGGCGCAAACAGTTCGCCAATGTCCCGGAAGACCTGACCATAACCGGTATCACCGCCGAAATAGAACCGAAAGCCATCCATTTCCAGAAGCCAGCTACACCACAGCGAGGTGTTGGTGTCGGTGGCGGTTCGTCCGCTGAAATGCTGGGTTGGCAGGCAGAACACTTCGTTTTTGTCGGCCAGGGGCGTTGATTGCCACCAGTCGAGCTCCATCAAGTTGTGGATGCCGCGCTTCTCGAACCAGCGTCGCAGCCCCATGGGAATGCAGAAGCACAGGTTATCCCCGAAACGTCGGTGCAGCTGGCGCACCGTTGCTTCGTCGAGATGGTCGTAGTGATTGTGGGAAATCAGTACCAGGTGAATCGGCGGCATGTCCGCCACCGTCAGGGCGGGTGGCGTGAACCGCTTCGGCCCGATTAACCGGAAGGGACTGGCGCGGTCCGACAACACCGGGTCGGTCAGTACGTTCAGGCCCCGATACTGGAACAGGAAGGACGCATGCCCCAGCCAGGTCAGCTGCGGTGCTGTCGGCGGATTCATCAGCAAGTGGGCATCCGGACGCAGCAGCGTGTAGCGCTTACCCGGTGGGAAACGGCGGCCGGGGGCCAGTTGCCAGCGCAGGAAATCCCCCAGACCATGCTGCTCTACGCGCTCCAGATTGCGATACCTGCCCCGATGGAAATGGGGTTTCGCGGCAAGGGCTGCAAGACGTTCACGGTCGATGGTCATGACTCGAACTAGCCCCTTTCTAGCGCCCCGAGGCCCAACTTTCTTTCGCCAACTGCATGGCCCGGTTCACTTCATCGGCTGGGACATCGCCCGGCTCGCCCTTTTCGAGCGGGTCGTAGTGAAAGACATACAGGCGGGAGACGAACTCGGCCACCGGTAACGAGGCTTCACCATAACGCTCGTTGTGGCCGTGGGTTGAGGTGACGATGCCCTGGCCCCAGTTCTGCCCGCTGTCGTTGTTGGGGTTAAAAAAGTAGACGCGCATGGTCTTGTCCGCATCCAGCGCAAGCCGCTGGATGGTGATGGCGTGCCAGCCAAGAAAGCGCGTGGCGCTGTCGGTCACCGCAATACCGGCCGGTTGTGGATTGATGACCGGGATGTCGCCGTTGTAGAAAGGGTGATAGGCGGCATAAAAATCGCGAATAAACCCGTCGAAGTCTTTAAGGCTACCCGTGAAAACGTCGACGGCAATGCGAAATCCGTGGCCGACCTGGTCGCCATGGAATTCTGCGTTGACCCATTTGTGTGGATCTTCTCCGCGCCCGACACTGCGTCGACCCATTTCAAAATAGATGCGATCCAGGTGCGGCACGGTCAGCAGGGATACCGCATCCACATCCACCGGCGGCTCGGTCGCCAGCCCGGCGCCGAGTTCCCGCGAGGATATGCTGTTACCTTCAAAGCGCATCACGATTTCATCGTCGCGCGCTGCCCAGGCAAGGATCCGAAGCAGCTCTGCCGGCATGTTGTAGGCCCACATGGAGAGGGCGCGCGTAGACTGGCAGGTGGGATAATTCCCCTGTCCGATGCCGAGTGGGCGCCCAAGCACATTGAGCTCGTCGGCGAGTAAAAAACATTCGGGGGAACGGCTGTTCCCGAAGACCGCCTCAATCTTCTCGGCCGCCGCGTCGCAGAGCGGCAGGCGTATCTGGCGCCACAGAGACGGCGCCACGGGAGGTGCGTAGAGAATGCCGCGCTCGAGCATCATGGCCAGGCCATAGGCACACTGGCTGGTCTCTGGATACAGGGCTTCGTCAATCAGGCGATGAATCAGCGCGGGGTAGCAGTGAAACGCGTCGGCACCTGTGTTGCTCAGCCCCAGGGCCGTGGGAATCAGTTCGTTCCAGCGGTTTCGCAGGTAGCGTATGAATACCGGCATGTAGGCTGACACCAGGCCGGTTGAGTGCATGGCCTGGGCGAAGGCGATGGCCTCCTGTAGCAGGGTGGCGTCGTCCATTTCCGCCAGTCGTTCAGCGTAGACATCAAAGCCGGGATCTTCCCGGCATCCCTCGGTGGGGCTGAATACGGCGTTGATCAGTTGCACCGCGTCGTCGCTGACTTCGCCATCCAGCGCGTCCGGTTTTTCCAGGCAGACCGCTATCTGGGTCACCATGTGTTTAACGCCCGCGACCTGGACAGGGCGTTGCGCCAGAATCCGCCAGACTTCGGCCACCAGATGTTCCAGGAGGTTTTCGTAGCCCAGATGCTGCAGCAGGTAGTGGTACAGGGTCTGAACGGCGTGGCCGAGCTGATCGGGCCTCAGCCGGTCGCTCTCATTAAGATCGCCCACCACCAGGTCGAGGTTCATCGCCAGTACCTGGGCGAGAAAGTGATGGGCGTGTTCCGCCGAGATAGAAGCGTGGGTGTAATCGCTTTTGACCACCGCCAGAAGGCGAATCTGGCTCAGGCTTTCAACCAGTGTTGCCGCCGGCTCCCCGTGGCGGACCGTGCGTGCGGCCAGGGAGGGTACCAGTGTCTGGGGATAGTCCCAGTCGCTGCCCCTAAAGAATCCGGCCGACTCAATATCCGGCACGCGTTCGTAAAGCGCTTCCAGACCTTCCGGGCTGAACATCAGGGGTTTTGCCGCATCGATCACCTCGAATACCGGCGAGACGCCCTCAGTGGCATTGGTTTCGGCAAGGCGGCTGATGGCCTCGTCAAGTGCCTTCAGGAGCTCGTCTGACACGCCATTATTCCGGTTTTTGGATCCGTCGTTGGCTCTGGTCATACCTCCCTATCCTTCAGTGAACCTCAGGACATGTCAACTGTGCTTGCTGGGTATTTCGCCCCTGTTTCGAGTGCCGGAAATGATGACGGTAGCGGGCGAGGGCAGTCTGCCGATGGACGTACTGCTTCGCAGTCGGGCCCAGAACCTGCAATCCGCCCCTAGCCGATGCCATGTTCGGTAACGCTCTTCATACTCAGTAACTGCCCTTCCTTCACGGTTTCCATCACGATGTAGCTGCGGGAGTCGTTCACCCCCGGTAACGCCAGAATGGTTTCGCCCAGCAGCGAGCGATAGTGGGCGACATCCGCCACCCGGGCCTTGATCAGGTAGTCAAAGTTGCCGGACACCAGATGGCACTCCTGTACCTCCGGAACGTCGATGGCCGCTTCCTTGAATTGGGCGAACACATCCGGACCGGTACGGGTCAGGCTGATCTCGACAAAAACCGTGAGTCCGATGCCCAGCTTGCGGGCGTTGAGAATGGCCCGGAAGTTCCGGATATATCCATCCCGTTCCAGCTTGCGGACCCTTTCGAGGCAGGGGGTTGGGCTCAGGTTCACCCGGCTCGACAAATCGTGGTTGGTGATCCGGGCATTGTTCTGCAGTTCGTCCAGGATGGACAGGTCTATTCGATCGAGTTTTCGCACGCGTTTTGCTCCTTTTACCAGTGAAATTGTTGAAAGCAGTTGAGAATACTGTATGTGAGAAAATTAAAGATTAAAACAGCTAATAAATAGCAAAATTCAGCATTTTCTTCTGTCCGGCCTATTTAGACTTTGATGCGTCACCGTGACCGTTGTGTCGCGTTAACTCATTACCTGACAGGAGCAAAACCCTATGATTGTGGGTGTACCCAAAGAGATTAAGAACAATGAATTCCGGGTTGGACTGACCCCAGAGGCGGTCCACGAGCTGGTTGCACATGGCCATCAGGTGGTTGTGCAGGCTGGTGCCGGAGCGGGTATCGAGCTTACTGATGATCAGTTCCAGGCTGCAGGCGCCAAACTCGCCGCCACTGCGGAATCGGTTTTCGAACAGGCGGAGATGATCGTCAAGGTCAAGGAACCGCAGGCCGTCGAGCGAGCCCTGCTACGGCCTCATCACACCCTGTTTACCTACCTTCACCTGGCCCCGGATGTGCCCCAAACCAACGAGCTGCTGGCCAGCGGCGCGACCTGTATCGCCTATGAGACCGTTACCGACAGCAACGGAGCGCTGCCGCTGTTGGCGCCCATGTCGGAAGTGGCAGGTCGTATGAGTATTCAGGCCGGTGCCCACTGCCTGGAGAAATCCCAAGGGGGGCGGGGCCAGCTGCTGGGCGGGGTGCCCGGCGTAGACGCCACCACCGTGGTGGTGATTGGTGGTGGCGTGGTGGGCTTCAATGCCACCCAGATGGCGGTGGGTCTGGGAGCCCGCGTCATCGTGCTGGACAAGTCCATTGCCGTCCTGCGCCGTTTCGATGCGGTGTTCGGCAACCGGGTCCAGACCCTGTTCTCGTCGTCAAAGGCGGTCGAGGAAGTGCTGTTACAGGCGGACCTGGTGATCGGTGGCGTGCTGATCCCCGGGGCTGCGGCACCCAAACTGGTCAACCGTGACTTGATTTCCCGGATGAAGCCGGGGGCGGCGGTGGTTGATGTGGCGATCGATCAGGGCGGCTGTTTCGAGACGTCGACGCCGACCACCCATGCCGAGCCCACTTACATGGTTGACGGTGTGGTTCACTACTGCGTGGCAAACATGCCCGGCGCGGTTGCCCGGACCTCCAGTTATGCCCTGAACAACGCCACCTTGCCCTATGTTCTGCAGATCGCAAACAAAGGCCCGCGTCAGGCGCTGGAGGACAGCTCGGGGCTGCTGCAGGGCCTGAATGTGTTCAACGGAGTGCTGACCTGTCCGTCCGTGGGCGTCGCCCAGGGCATCGAATCCATCACCCCCGAACAGGGGTTGGCGCTGATGAACTGACCGTGCCACTTCTGCGGGCGGATGCTGCCCGCAGAACGGTTCTACCCGAGTTCGTTATCGGCAAGGTCGATAACGCTCCCTGCATTACACGACAACAACAAGAGGTATTGATCCCATGGATTTACTGAGTTCTGTATTGGGAACCATCAACGGAATCGTCTGGGGTTGGCCCATGCTCATTCTTATATTGGGCGTGGGCCTGTTTATGAGTCTTGGCCTGAAGCTGATGCCCATCCTCCGGATTGGCGCTGGCTTTAAGCTGCTGTTCAGTCGCGAACCGGTCCGCCATGGTGACGAACAGGCTGGCGAAGTATCGCCTTTCCAGGCGCTGATGACGGCGATGGCAGCAACGGTTGGCACCGGCAATATTGCGGGTGTGGCCACTGCGGTGTTCCTGGGCGGCCCCGGCGCCCTGTTCTGGATGTGGGTGACTGCCCTGGTGGGCATGGCCACTAAATACTCCGAGGCGGTGCTGGCGGTCCGATTCCGTGAGGTGGATGACGAGGGCAACCACGTTGGGGGCCCGATGTACTACCTGAAGAATGGCCTGGGTCGGAAATGGGCCTGGTTGGGCACCGCCTTCGCCATCTTTGGCGCGGTGGCGGGGTTCGGCATTGGCAATACCGTTCAGTCCAACTCCATCGCCCAGGTAATTGACGCCAATTTTGGTGTACCGGTGATAGTAACCGGACTTGTGGCGATGGTGCTGGTGGGGGCTGTGTTGATGGGAGGAATACGGCGTATCGGAGCGGTAGCCGGAAAGCTGGTGCCCTTTATGGCGGTTGCCTACATGCTGGCCGGGCTGGTGGTGCTGGCGATCAATGCTGACCAGATTGGCCCGGCTCTGGCCCTTATTCTCGACAGTGCCTTCTCCGGCCATGCCGCGCAAGGGGGCTTTGCGGGAGCGGCCGTTTGGGCCGCCATTCGTTTCGGGGTGGCCCGTGGTGTCTTCTCCAATGAGGCCGGGTTGGGCTCCGCTCCCATTGCGCATGCTGCTGCCAAGACCAACGACCCAGTTCGCCAGGGCTTGATCGCCATGCTGGGCACCTTGATCGATACCCTGATCGTCTGTTCCATCACCGGCCTGGTGATCATTACCTCTGGCGCCTGGGATTCCGGAGAGTCTGGGGCTGCATTGACCTCGACAGCCTTTGGCCTGGCTTTGCCCGGGGTGGGCAATTACCTGGTCGCGATTTCACTGGCGCTGTTTGCCTTCAGCACCATTCTGGGCTGGTCATTCTATGGCGAAAAATGCGTGGAATACCTGTTTGGCACCAGGGCCATCAAGCCGTTCCGGGTGCTGTGGGTGCTCGCTGTCCCCCTGGGGGCCGTTCTCAACCTGGATTTCGTCTGGTTGGTGGCCGACACACTCAATGCGTTGATGGCTCTCCCCAACCTCATCGCCATTGTCGCGCTCAGCCCGGTGGTGTTCCGGCTGACCCGGGACTACTTTGATCGCCAGAGGCTGGCGCTGGCGGCTGAACCCTCGGGCACTGGTTCCTGAGGTCAGTGGCTTTCCCCTGGCCTGGAGCTCCTGGATACTGGGGCTCCAGGCCTATCTGGCCGACCTTCAGGAGTGGAAACTGGTTGCACCTCACGGGTGAGAGGTCAGTGTGGTTTCCTGACAGTGAGTACGAATCTCAGCCAACTGGCGAGGCCATGTTCCATGAGGCCTGTGACAGCATGGGCTTGGCGCCGGCGTTTCCGACGATATCGCCGCCGTGGTGTCACACTGGCTCTGAGGAGAGATGAGGCTTATGCTCTTCACACACATTTTTCATTCGGGAATCGCTTTATGAGTCTGGCTGTTGCACTGCATGTTCTTTCTGCCGTGATCTGGGTTGGCGGTATGTTTTTCGCCTACATGGCCATGCGGCCGGCGGTGGTTGAGGTGATTGATGCGTCGCAACGGGGCGTGCTCTGGTGTCACACCCTGTCCCGGTTTTTCCGGTGGGTATGGGTGGCCGTGATCCTGTTGCTGGTGACCGGTTACTGGATGATCTTCAGCGTGTTCGGTGGCATGGCGGGTGCCGGCTGGCATATCCACGTCATGCAGGGGCTGGGGATTGTGATGATCCTGATTTATTTTCACGTTTATTTCGCCCCTTTTCGGCGGCTGAAGCAGGCCGTTGCCAACCAGGATCCCCAGGAAGGTGGGCGCCAGGTGGGGCAGATCCGTAAGCTGGTGGGCATCAACCTGATTTTTGGGCTGATCGTGGTGGCGGTCGGTGCCGGCGGCCGGTATCTGTAAGTCCATCGGAATCCCGGGATGTTGAATGACAGGTAAAGAGGCAGCTTAGATGGCGACAGAAAAACCGGACGGCCAGGGAATCAAAACGCGCCTGTTTCAAATCATTTTCGAATCAGACACCCGCTTGGCCAAAGGCTTTGATGTTTGTTTGGCTTTGCTGATATTTCTCAGCGTCGGGATTATTCTTCTGGACAGTGTTCCGGAATATCATGCCCGCTTCGGTGAGCTCTTTTATGTGCTGGAATGGGGTGTAACGCTGCTGTTCACGCTTGAACTCGGCCTGCGTATTTATTGCCTGGAGAAACCGAAGCTCTATCTGAAAAGCTTTTACGGGGTTATTGACGTTCTGGCGGTTATGCCGACCTGGCTGGCACTTTTGTTCCCGGGTACGCAGACTCTCGTCGTATTGCGCTTGCTGCGTACCTTGCGCCTGTTCCGGGTGCTGGAAATGATGACGGTAGTGGGCGAGGGCCGGCTGCTGCTGGACGCACTGCTTCGCAGTCGGGCCCAGATCCTGCTTTTTCTGTTCACAGTGCTGATGCTCGTGACCATCTTCTCTTCGCTTCTCTATCTCATTGAGCCGGCCGAAGCAGGCTTTACCAGTATTCCTATATCCATTTACTGGGGGATCGTGACACTGACGACGGTGGGCTATGGCGATATAACGCCGGTTACGCCCTGGGGGCAATTTATTTCCATGATGATCATGTTGACGGGCTACTCGATTATCGCGCTTCCCGTCGGCGTTTTTTCCGCGGAAGTTATTCGCACCCTGCGTGCGGAACGTTACTCTGATGAAGCCTGTCCGGGGTGCGGTAAACATCGACATGAAACCGACGCCAACTACTGTAAATATTGCGGTACCTGGCTTGATGAGGAGAAGTCCGAGCCGGGCGGCTCCGGGTGAAACGCAATGTTTAAAAAGTTACGAAAAGCCGTACATCCGGTCCTTGTGTTTTCGCTCTTTATGATCGCTGCAAACATGGGTTATGCAAAGATTTATAAATGGGTTGATGAAGACGGGAAGGTTCATTTCAGTGATCGGGAAGACCGCAGCGTTGAGCAGGAAGTGGTCAACGTAAAGCCTGGCGCGTCGAAATGGTCGCGTTTTGATATCCGGATTAAAGCAGTCGATGTGGAGCTGAGCGACGAGGAAAACCAGCAGATTGTTGACGGCGTGAACAATGTCTATGAGTTTTTTGATCGTGTGATGTCCTTTGACATGTACCGGACGGTGCCCGTCAATATATTGATTTTGAAGGATAGAACGGAATACCAGAACTACCTTGTTCGCAAGGAAAAAGGCATGGCGGTTGCGTCGTACGGCGTGTACATATCGTCAGAACATCAGATCGTCGTTTATGTACAGGAAAACAGGAGCCGTACCTTCAAAACAATCAAGCACGAGGTGAGTCACGCGGTGGTCGATACCATTGTTCCCTATGCGCCTGCCTGGTTGAATGAAGGGCTTGCCGAGCAGATGGAGGTGCTGGAGCATGATCAAGCGGGTTTGTATTTTGAGCGTCACGAGGACAACCGGCGGGTTGTCGCTCAGGCCCGTGAACAGGGCCGTTTGGCGGGCATCGAACAGTTTTTGAAACTACCCAGTAATAAGTGGCGACATTCCGATATGTCGGGAGCCAGCAGCCTGCGGGCCCAGGCCGGCCAGTTCGTTGGTTTCCTGCTTTCCAAACCGACCCGCCGTAACTTTGTGGTGCGGCTGATGCACAACTTTAACCGGGGTGATCGTACCCTTGCGTATTACCTGGTGGATGATAATTACATTGGCGGGGTCAGTATGCTGGATTTGGACTGGAGACGTTGGTTGCTCCAGCAGGGTAAAGGGATCAACAGGCTTTAGCCTACTGTCTTTGTTCTTGATCGGGTATCGTTTCCTCTCCGGTAGCGATAGGAGCTGCCGCTACCCGGTGCCTGTTCCCGACCTTCCACCCGGCCACATTGGGGGAGGTTATACGGAGCTGCGCCGCTTGATTTCTCTCGCTTTGCCCTGATTATTCCTGTGACCAACAATTCAAAGGCAGTTCAATCATGGCCGACATCCGACACCTCGTGTGCCCCCATTGCCACAAAGTGAATCGCGTACCCGTGGATAAGCTGTCATCCGGCGGCAATTGTGGCGCATGCAAACAGCCGTTGTGGCCGGATCAGGTTCTGGAGCTCGGTGACCAGAGCTTTGCGGTCCATACAGGGCGCAGTGATGTGCCGGTGCTGGTGGATTTCTGGGCCAGTTGGTGCGGTCCCTGCAAGATGATGGCGCCCCAGTTTGAGCAGGTAGCGAAAGCCTGGCGTGGTAAGGTACGCTTTGCCAAGCTGAACACCGAACAATCCCCCGGGCCAGCCGGTCAGTTTGGTATTCGCAGCATACCTACGCTGATCCTGTTTCAGAATGGCCGGGAAGTGGCCCGCCAGAGTGGTGCCATGAACCAAGCGCAGATCAACCAGTGGCTGCAATCGAAAGGTGTTCGGTAGCCACGATCGTCACACATTGTCAATGTCCTCACACAACGCCTTCAGCCCATCGGTCAGCATAGGAATATCTTGCCAACCGGGTTGCCGAATCAGGGGGCACGTTTGAACATCTCAGCAATTCGGATATAGTTTGCGTCGAGCGCGGTGTCGAAGCTGTGAGCCTGAGAATGGATTGCTCGGGAATTTTCTGAACGACAAGGATCTGTCTGATGCCCCAGCCTGCAAAGAGGGTCATACCTCGAACCAGTTCTTTTAGCCTGTTGGCCCTTCTATCTGCTCTATGTTCGAGTGCGTCTTGCAGTTCGGGTTACGTCGCTACTCCTGATGTTGATGCAAGTATCGGCCAATGATACTTGATGACCTCTTTGCTAAAAATGTTATAGGAATCTGTAAGTGAAAAACGTACGTTCTATTCTCCTAAAAGTTTCTCTTGGGATAGTTGCTCTACTTATTTTTACTCATGACTACGAAGTTGAGGTGGAAAATTCACCAGGGCGCGAACTAATGAGCCATGGGTATCAAATTCAAGCAGCATTAGATGCAGTTATAGGAGAATATTCAATAGAAACATGGGCGAAATACTCTGGGTTAGGAGAACGTAAAGCGAATTTTAAGTTCGGTGATACTCTTAGCGAGCTAAAGGAAAAATATGGCTCTACAGAACAATGCGCCACAGTGCCTTTTAAATATATGAAGAGGGATTATTTTATTACAGAAGAGACTTATTTCTGGCGCTGGGAATCAAAATGCTCTTTTGAAAAAGGTAGGGGGATGGCGGTAGTCGATTTTGTTATCAATTACAGCGGATTAGAGTTGTTGCGTTGGGAAATAAAGTCGATTTAATCATGGCTGTTGTGTCAAATCGCGTATCTGCAGATTAGCAGTCATCCGGCGATGATTGCGGTGCTTGTAATCAAGAGGCTTCGGCTGAAAAGCCAGCCCTAGTTGTTGAAAGGGCTGCTCCCCCCCGCTCTGTCCTCTAGATATTTATAAACCACGGCATTACCATCAGTCCGGCACCAATGCAATCGAGGAGCAGCATCAGAAAGATGTCAGTGGTGGTGAGAGGAGGGGGCAGCTACCTGTCCGATGACGGTGGCCTTGAGGACCGGGATTTTCAATTCTAATTCAGAAGAGGTATCAGATAGTGCGATTCCCATTGCGATTACAGGCCAGTGCCCTGCTGCTGGCCATGGTGATGCCACTGGCACAGGCCGCGGAGGATGACAGCGAGGCGACCGTAGAATCATTGCGGCAGGAGGTTCAGAGCCTCAATCAGGAGCTGTCGAATTTCACCGCCGAGCGGCGTGAACGGTTAATGACGGACATCGAGGACGTGCTTGGCGCCATGGATGACCGTATCGCAACCCTGGAGAATCGCCTGAAAGGGGGGCGGGAGGAGGCCGACAAGATAGCCGAGGCCCAGGCGCAGACTGCGCTGGCGTCTCTGCACCGGGAGCGGGCGCGGGTGACGGAATGGCACCTGCGTATGCAGGACAGCGCTGATTTTACCTGGGAGTCCATGAAGGAAGGCTTCACCGACGCCTTCGAAAAATTCTCTGAGGCCTGGCAGAACGCAGAGCAGAGTGTCGGTCAGGCCCTCGAGGAGAACTGATCAACAATTTTTTCCTGTTTCGGATATGATGGTTGTTTGATGTTGGCGAAAAAGCCAAATTTAACCTGGGGAATATGATGAGCAAGAAACCCGTAAAAGCTACATTAACGACTGCCACGATTGAGGAACAGACTGCTGCTTTTTTAAAGTCCGGCGGGGTCGTTGAGTATGTGGGCAAAGGGAAAAGTGGACAATTCGCCTCTACAGGTTCAAAGCAGATCAACCTGAAAAGTGGCTAATGAGTGGTCCGGTTTTCGGTATTCAATAAAAAAGGCAGCCTGAGGCTGCCTTTTTTCATCACGTATTGGCTGTTATTTACAGGCCAATAACGTTCTCTGCCTGTGGACCTTTCTGGCCCTGGGTCACGCTGAATTCAACTTCCTGGCCTTCGGCCAGAGTTTTGAAACCGCTACCCTGAATAGAGCTGTAGTGAACAAAAACGTCCGCGTCGCCTTCACGAGTAATAAAGCCAAAACCTTTTGCTTCATTGAAAAACTTAACGTTGCCTTTAACTGTAGACATAATAAATATCCTGAGATTAATCAATAATGTGCCGTCAAGAGATCGTTGTGATCCTTGATCAGCGGTATGCGGGAAACAAAAAAACGTGCGGAATCAAAAACAGGACAAAAGGTGTGACAACACAGAAGGTCTTATTCGTGAAATGCTTTGCTAAATCTTTCCAACAAGAGAGACGGTACGCTAATTAAGAGGCATTGCATAGCCTAGTTTTCAATTATTCACTCAGCCCCATCCAGCCTGGGGTAACCGGTATTGGTCGAGCGCCGTGAGCTAGAGTAAACCCGATCTGATCATGTCGAACGTGTCCAGAATCCGCGCTACAAACTGGTCTTTCGGGCGAAAGCTGCTTTGAGTGCTGAGTGTCACGTCCCTCTGCAGGTGATCCAGTAGCTTGTGCAGGCGCCGGCGATGCAAACCGACCGCTGCCTGTACGGGATCGAAAATAACACCGGACAATGCTGCAAACGCCGCCAGTGCGGCCATCACGGCGACCATAACGATGGCCGTCGTCGCCAGCGAAGGCTCCGGTGGGAATACGCTGTAGTACCACCCGCCGATGGTTTCCCCCAGGATAAAGTCCCTGGCGGCCAGGGTCTTTGCGACTATGGAAGCAAGCACCACCCCGAGCCCGATACCACCCGGGGTAAACTTCTGGAATGCGAACGCGCCCAACACCGTGCATGAAATACTGTTGGTGATATCGGCAGACGCTGTCCGGGTTACCCGGTACTGACTGAGCGCGTCCGCGACCAGCGGCTCGATCAGCCTGCTGAACCGCTGGTGATTGACCGGCTCACAGGTATGGCGCTCATAGACCGCCTCCAGCGCCTCTATCAGATAGCTCTCCAGCAGCGGGTCTTCCTGACCATTGTTCAACAGGTCCACCAGGATCAGGTGCGAGATGTGTTGTTGTACCCGGGTGGTGAAGCCGGCGGGTACACGATCTACCAGACCGTGCAGCCACATCAGGCCTGTTCGTTTGGGAGTCAGAATTTTTACCAGGCAGGCCAGGGCGTACACCGGCGCCCACAGTAGATTGATGGGCGCCCGCAACATGTCCCATCCCAGCGCCCTCCGGTTGGTCGCGATGGCGCCGGGGTAATGGAAATGACGATCAATAAACGCCGGTACCCGCGCCCGGCAGTCGTCAAAGTAGCGCTCAATGCCTGTGCGGATTGCCAGGTCTATCTCAGCTTCGGAGACGTTTTGTTCGGGTGATGTGACCGTGTGCATAGTGGCAGGCGTGTCTGCAGGCGAGTGAGTGTCTGGCGCATTAAACCGCAATTGAGCAAGCCGGGCCACTCTTGGAAGTATTATGGGACTGATCCAGCGTACCCAGGTTGCGCTATCGGGCGCTCCCGTCCCTCTTCGGTTACACAGCTTGTCACCTTTCCGCCGCATGTGAGTCCGTTTTTAGCCTTTTGGGGCATCAAAAACAGTTGCAGCATAAGGCAATACAAAGAGCTGAATATGCAAATGAATTATTCGTGGATTGATTCCCTCTTGGTAATTGATGTCATTGGTGATGACCTTTGGAGCCTGTTAATGCGGAATTTCATTAAAGCATTAGGAATCAGTGATCAAGAGCGGGATGCTGCAGCTGCTCTTGCCGCTACTCAAGAGCTAATAGATTTCAGAGTGAAAGCTTGTACCAGTACTGACCGGTACCACATTCGCGCAGAGGAACCCTCGTATGCCTGAATCAAGCAAGGTGAACACTGCTGGCGTAATGTGGGGTGTCGCACTGATTGGCTTCATCGTTATGTTTCTAAGCTCCTCTATTAAAGGAACTTACCAAATATACTTTCGCGATTTGGCCGATTTTTTTGGCGTTGGCAGAGGTGCTTTTGCCTTGTCCGGGGCTCTGTTTGGGCTGAGCCTTGGACTTTTTTCTCCAGTTGCAGGTGCGGTGTGTGACCGATATGGCCCGTACTTGTGTTTGCTCTCAGGGGGTGCGGTAGCCTCACTAGCGTTTTTCCTTCTCGGCAATGCCAGCGAGTACGGAGTATTCCTCTTTGCATACGGCGTTCTTGCCGCATATGCATTAGCGGCATTAAGTTTTGTCCCTGTGGGGATACTGATTGATAGGGTTTTCACCCGGCGTCACAAGGGATTGATCTTTGCAGCCGTTAGCAATGGTGTGGCAATAGGATTCATTGTCCTTTCTCCATTATGGGTATGGTTGAATAACTGGATGACTTGGAACAGTCTTTCAAACTACCTCGCCATCGCTTTCGCATTGCTCATAACCATACCTGTTCTTCTCGTAAGCCGAGTCTTCCCGGTCCCCGGTGACACAAGCGCAATTGAGCAGAATAAAAATTCCGACAAGGTCAGCGCACACCTGAGGAAACCTTTGTTTTTGCTACTTGCCATGAGTTTCGCTGGATGTGGTTCTTCAATGGCGTTCATTGATATCCATCTGGTGCCACTCGTCCAGGAACGAACGCTTTCGCTGGGTGGGGGAGGAACATCCACGGTTGCGCTGATGCTCAGTGTTTTGGGTCTATTCGAGCTGGTAGGTGCGGTAGTCGTCGGTTATATCGCCGGCAAACTCAATGTTTCCCGGTTGCTCGCGATTCTCTACGGTGCGCGCGCCTTATCCCTGGGAATGCTCTCTGTTACACATTCCCCGGCTCTCTTCATCCTCTTTGCCGTACTGTTCGGGCTGACGTACATGGGAACAGTCATCCTGACCTCCATGATTTGCTTGAATTGTTATGGTCCAAAGATAAAAGGAAAAATGTTTGGATTGCTATTCAGTATTCACCAAGTAGCCGTCTTCCTAACCGCTTGGCTTGGAGGTTTTGCTCGAGATGTAACGGGTGATTACACACTGACGACGCTAGCTGTAACGACTGTGTGCCTCCTGTCAGTGATTGCTGCACTGTCTCTTAAGGGCATCAAGACAAGCCAGAGCAATCTTGCTGTAGAGCCGGAACCTAACCGCATTGCTGAACGGGCCGTAACTGAAAATCAGTGATGATATTTCATCCGAAAAATGGACAGGATTTGCTATGACAATCAAGACTGCTGTGCCCCGGCTTGATTGTCATTACGACTGGACGTGCGTCGTTGACTGGGGGGGTAGTCAAACTTTCTGCCCCATGCGTCTCTAAAAGTCTTGGTGCTTTGAAAACCAGCGAGCTCTGCCACCCATTCGATCGAGTGATTCGTGGATTTTAGTAGCTGATCAGCCTTCTGAATTCGCTGTTCGTTCACGTACTGCTTGAATGTCACGCCCGTTGCCTGACGAAACAACCGCTGGAAGTGGCGGGCTGAAATATTGAGTTGGCGCGCGACCGACTCTGCAGTTAACGGCCGATTAAGTTTGCTGGCAATAATATCCTGGGCCTCGTGAATCGTCGGGTGGACGTGATCGCGATAAAGAAATTGCGGTGCAATCTGAGGATCATCCCCCATTCGTCGGCTACACACGACCATTTCTCTGGCAACAGCAACGCCAGCATCAGGGCCGACGATTTCGGTGATGAGGTGCAGGGTTAGATCGATGCCGGCACTGACACCTGCCGAGGTATATAAACCCTGATCCTCGACAAACATACGCTCCTGAAGGACCTCAGCATTCGGGAATTCTTCGGCCAGCCGCCTTAGCTGCCGATGATGCGTTGTGCATTTTCGGCCATCTAATAGCCCGGCTGCACCGAGTATGAAAGATCCGGTACAAACGCCAATCAGCCGTGCGTTCTGCCTATCCATTTCTTGAAGCCAATCAAGAACTTCTTGATTCAGCCCTGGATCTATTTTTCCAGCGCTAAGTTTCATGCCCGGAATATAAATTAGACTTCCCGGTTGGACTACCTCCGGAAGTGCCGACATTGTGGAAAGGGCCAAACCTTGCCAGCTAGAGACCGTTTGTTGGTGGCTGATGTAGTGGCAGCGAAATTGTTCTCCCTGTAGCTCGTTGCAGTCTGCCAGTGCTTGGGCCGGGCCTGATAAATCCATCAGATGAATGTTGGGCAAAATCAGGAAGTAAACGTCCATTTACGTCGCTCGCGTCAGAAAAGTAGTGCAGTACAGCCGCTTCGTCGTTGACTTGCTGGATAGTCAAACTTTCTGCCTTATAGACAGGCCTGTACGCTGTCACCAAGCGCCACCTCACCCCCTTCAACCACCCGCGTAGTAATCCCCCCATGCCCGCGCATGGCGTTGTAGCCGCCCGGCCCGAGTGCGGTCTCCATTTTACTGCAGGGGTGGCACAGGCCCGTGTATTCCAGCACCACACCCCCGATGCGGAAGGTTTTGCCTTTCAGGGCCAGCAGGTTCAGGCCAGAAACCACGATGTTGCGTCGGAACATCTCGGGGCCAATGGCTTCCCGATGCAAGCAGGAGGCAATGGCATGCAGGTGCTCTTTCTGGATGAGGGTGACCTGTCGTTTGCTGGTCTCGCGGCCCTTGAAGCGATCGCCTTCCAGGCCCTTACCCGGGGTGACCGTCACGCTGTCGAGCGCTTTCATCACCTCACCACGGGCAGGGCGGATACCAATCCATTCCACCCGGCCGCATTGGGGGAGGGTGTCGAGTAGGGTTTGAAGTGGGGTTGGTTCAGGCATAGACGGCTCAGTCGCTCAGGTTCAATCCCATGTCCCAGAAGTCGATTTCCAGGCGGGTCGCGTCCCGGAAGATTCGGGTCAGTTGCTCGAACCGGGCGGGGGACACGTCGGCCAGTCGTTCATCCAGCCAGTGAATCTCCGCCTGCATGGCGTCCTGAAACTCGTCGCTTTCATACATGGCGATCCATGCATCATACGGGTTGGCTTCGCCCCGAATGGTTTCCGCGCGGTGGTTCAGCCAATTGGCAATCTCGCCATAGCCCACCATGCAGGGGGACAGGGCCACGTGCAGGTCCAGCAGGTCGCCGCGGTTGCCGGTGTCGAGCACATAGCGGGTGTAGGCGAGGGTGGCGCGGGCTTCCGGCAGGTTGGCCAGTTCGTCCTCTGAAATTCCCCACTCGTTGCAGTATTGGATGTGCAGGTCCAGCTCGGTATCCAGGATGGCCTGCAACCCGTCTTTGGCTTGCCGAAGGTCTGACAGGGTCGGGCTTTTGTAGGCGGCCAGGGCAAAGGCGCGGGCAAACTGGATCAGGAACAGGTAGTCCTGCTTGAGGTAATGCTGGAACGCCTCCGGGGTCAGTGAGGCATCGCCCAGCTGCCGAACAAAGCTGTGCTCAATGTAGTCACGCCATTCGGTTGGGCAGTGCTTTTTGAGGTCTTCAAACTGATAGGGCATGGATTTGCTCTTCTGATGCATTTAACCGCATTATTCCAAAACTCAATCGGTTGCTGGTGTTGCCAGGATCTCAGTTTGCCCGGCGGGGTTTGAGTATGGAAGCGTTGTTCAATTGACGGAAACAAGGAATAAGGTAGGTATTGTGCATGGTTTCGATGCTGGAAACGAACGGCCTGCTGCAGATTGTTCTGCTGACGCTCATGGCGGGGCTGGCGATGCCCCTGGGGGCTGCGATTGCCTCTGTTGAGAGGATTCACCCGCGCTGGCTGGAAACGGAGGTTCGTCACAGTGTAATCGCTTTCGGCGGAGGCGCGCTGCTGGCAGCCGTCGCCTTGGTTCTGGTGCCTGAGGGCACCAGCAATCTGCCTTTGCCCGCCATTGTTGCATGTTTTGCCGCTGGCGGAATCACGTTCATGGGTCTGGATATGTGGTTGTCGGCAAACGATACCCCGGCAAGCCAACTGGTGGCGATGCTCTCGGATTTTGTGCCGGAGGCCATGGCGTTGGGCGCAACGTTTTCGATCTCCAGTGAGGGCGGCGTTCTGCTCGCAGGCATCATTGCCCTCCAGAACCTTCCGGAGGGTTTCAATTCCTATCGCGAGTTGGCGCGAGCGACCCATTACCGCAGCCTGAAAATCGTTGGTGGGTTTGCCCTTATGGCGCTGTTAGGGCCGGCGGCGGGTGCTGTCGGGTACTTTCTGCTGTCGGATGCCCCACAGGTTGTGTCCGGTATTATGCTGTTTGCGGCGGGGGGCATTCTGTACATCATCTTTCAGGATATTGCGCCACAGGCAAAGCTCAAGAAGCATTGGGCGCCAGCATTGGGAGCGCTGGCGGGGTTTCTGCTTGGCGTTGTGGGCAAAGTTGCTGTGTCCGGCTAAAGGTGGTCAATGGCGAATACGCCGCGCCCGGGAGCCAGGTGCCGACTATGATGATAAGAGGCCCAATCTGCCTGGATCGGGAGGCTTATCATGCGCATCACGAGTGTGGAAGTGTATACCGCAGACCTGGAATACGCCGGCAAGGCGTATGCTTTTGCGGGTGGGCGATCGCATAAAAGGTTTACCAGTACCGTGGTCGTGTTGACCACGGATAGGGGCGTTGCTGGCTATGGCGAGGTTTGTCCCTGCGGTCCCAACTACATGGCCGCTTTCGCCGAGGGGCTTCCCTCGTGCTTGTCATTGCTGGCGCCCGTTGTCATCGGAGAAGATCCACGTCAGACCTCTTTCATCCATGAGCGCATGGATCAGGCGCTGACCGGACACGCTGTTGCCAAGGCAGCCATTGATATCGCCTGCTGGGACATACTGGGCAAAGCGGCCGGACTGCCCGTGTACACGTTACTGGGCGGGCTCCAGATGCCCTCCATGCCTTTGCACAGGATTGTTCCCCTGGATGAGCCGGACGAGATGGCAGCGTCTTTGCAACTCTATCGCTCTGAAGGGTTTCGGCACATTCAGATCAAACTGGGGCATCGGGTTGAGGAGGACATCGACCTCATCCGGGTTCTGAGCAAGCTCAAGCAGTCCGATGAGCTCTGGGTTGGAGACATTAATGGAGCCTGGCGGCGGGATGAGGCCGTACGCTTTTCACAGGCGATCGGCGGGGTGGACCTTTATCTGGAGCAGCCCTGCCGGGGCTATGAGGAATGCCTGTCGGTCCGGCGTCGGATAAGGCATTCAGTCAAGCTGGATGAGAGCCTCAACTCCCTGGCAGATGTACAACGGGCGCTCCGAGACGACGCCATGGATGCGATGGCCCTGAAGGTCAGCAAGTTCGGTGGCCTGACACCCTCCCGAATCATAAGGGATGTGTGCGTGGATGCCGGAATACCCATGACAATCGAAGATGCGTGGGGCAGCGGCATCGCCACGGCAGCCTATGCCCATCTGGCGGCGAGTACACCGGCCAGGGCTTTGCTGAATACAACGGATCTTCACAATTACAACACCGATCAGCTTGCCACCGGTGCCCCCGAAGTGTCCGGTGGTCGAATGACGCTGAGTGATCGCCCCGGGCTGGGCGTGGTTCCGGATTTCAGCATGCTGACTCTGCGCGACGTCTACGAGGCATAATGAAAATAAGGCGCGGGCATCGTAATTAATGGCTGACCATGTCTAGCGCCAGCAACTCCTGCAACATGCTATAACTCAGCCCCCAGATGCAGTAGTCCTGATATCGGCAGCAGGGGAGTTTTACGGTGCCGAGAGGCGTGCGCCAGGGAAGTCTGCTCTGGTTTTCTTTGGCAGCGAGGTAGTCGAGGGCAATCCACACCACCTGCTCGACTTCATGGTTCAGCGTGACGGGCTGCGTTCCCTGCCATTCGTAAACGTAGGGCGTGACGACCATCGGTCGCCAGCGGTTGTGATGGCGGGTAATCAGGTCAGACAGCCGGGCCTGAAAGCGGCCATGGCGTATCAGGTCGACACCGGTTTCTTCTAGGGTTTCCCGTTCGGCGGTCGCCCGGGGTGTGGCATCATCCGGTTGCATGCGCCCCCCGGGAAAGGCCATGTCCCCGGACCAGGGATCGCCTTCCCGTCGGGCCCGCTGGATAAACAGCAACTCCACGCCACCATCTTCAGTCAGCCGATAGATTAAAGCCACCGAGGCCCGGGTAAGGCGACGCCGAAACGGTAACTTTCGGGGGCGCAGGGTAAGCGAAAACTCAGGCAAAATCGTATTTCCCGCCCTTTTCGAGCGCCTTCTGGTAAGCCGGTCTGGCGTGTACTCGTTTCACCCAGGCGTTGATATGGGGGCGGTTCTTGCCGACGATACCCCGTGCCACGGAGGCTTCCAACGGAAAGCTCATCTGAATATCCGCCGCGCTGAGGTTATCCCCGAGAAACCAGGTGTTTTTCGCCAGGTGTGATTCGATAAAATCCAGGTGCGTTTTGATCATCGGCCCGATGAACGTTTCATTGGTCTTGTCGACAATGCCTTTTGCCACGGGCTTGACAAAAAACGGCATCGGGCTGGTTTTTACCTTTTGAAATACCAGGCGCATAACCAGCGGCGGCATCAAAGAGCCCTCGGCGTAATGCAACCAGTAGGTGTAATCCAGCCATGCCTGGCCGCCGGCCTCCGGCAGCATGCTGTCTTTGCCATAGGTGTGGGCAAGGTATTCGATAATGGCGCCGGACTCCGCCACCACCAGATCGCCGTCGGTGATCACCGGTGATTTTCCCAGAGGGTGTATTTTCTTGAGGCTTGCCGGCGCCAGCATGGTTTGGGGATCTCGCTCGTAACGCTGGATCTCGTAGGGCACGCCCAGCTCTTCCAGCATCCAGAGAACGCGTTGTGAGCGGGAATTGTTGAGGTGGTGAACTGTAATCATGCAGAAACTCCGTTCGCATCAAAAGAATGAGCAGATTAGCAGAGTACTTTGCTAATGGCTTTTTGGTTCACCGCCATCGTGCTTTGAGTCGCTTTTTTGGGAAAAGTCGTGACTTTGCTCCACATCTCGCCGGTGCGCATTGTGGTGCGTTACGACTCGGATGGGGTGTCCCACAATGATGGTCAGCGAGGTGGTTGTGCAGTGATTTCTATTGTCAAACCAATGATTAAAATGCAATTTTTTGTAAATCGGGTGAGACTTTTAGTGCTTGTATGGCCTGGGTTTCGGTACCCTATACAGCTTGGAAGTGAGTGATCGTGCTCGCGTTGTTAAAAACATGGAGGATACATGACAGAGAAGCGATTTACGGAATACAAGATGGTTCATATTGCGGAAGGCGGGTGTGGCACGCTACTTCTCGGATCTTCCGGGCTGCCCCTTAAGAAAATCGAAGCGGAGTTAAACCGTTACGCTTCTGAAGGCTGGCAGGTTGTTTTCCAGGTACTTGAAATGAAACGCTTCTGGTTATTCTGGCAGCGTGAAGCCGTCATCGTTACTTTGGGGCGGTAATTTGTGCTGAAGGCGCTCGCACTCAAAGGGATTCGTTTTTACCGAAAGACCGGGGGCGGAACCCGATGGTTCGGAATCGACTGCAATTTTGAACCGAGTTGTTCAGCCTATTCCGAAGAGGCCATTGTACGCTTTGGCCTCTTCCCTGGACTGAAACTGACGTGGAGCCGTCTTCGCAGGTGCAACAGGCCTGATGCCATATGCAAATGTCTGGAGCCCGTTCCACGGGATATTGAGTATGTTGAGACAAGCAGACGTTGATTCCGAAGAGGAATCTCTTCGCCGGGCCATCCGCGAACTGTCGGACGAACAAAAGAGTGAGTTCTATCAGCGTGCCAGGACAGCGATCAAAGATCCGGACACTTACGCTGTATTAAACTGGTTTTTTGTCGTTGGGTTGCACCACTTCTATTTACGTCGCTGGGGAAGAGGGATGATTAATCTCTGTTCCCTGCTGATCGCCGTGGGGCTCTTCATGTCCGGTTGGGTTTTGATTGGGGTATGCCTGCTCTCCATCGTCTATGCCTGGGAACTGTGGGAGCTTTTCAGATCTCAGATCATTGTTCAGGACTGGAATAATCGTCTGTACCGGGATTTGTTACGCCGATATTGAGGAGCGGGGACAGATCTTTTCCACAACAATCAAAAGAGTTTGATGCTGGCAATAACAACTCCTATTCTGGAATGACGGGTTTTCAGCGCGCTACCGTTGGAGAACGTATTGTGAAGTCCGTCTCGAGTACAGGGTTTGCTCTTTTCGGCGCATTGCTGATTGCGATCAGTTACGGGCTTGCGCGTTTTGCTTTTGGTCTGTTTGTACCGCCCATCCGCGCAGAGCTTGGCCTGACACCCTATCTGGTCGGTATCATCGGTGCACTGCCGCTCATCAGTTTCCTGCTGGCTACGTCGGTTGCACCGGTGGCTGCTGTGCGCCTTGGTGCCCGCAACACGGCGGTGCTGTCCGGTGTATTCGGAGCGGTGGGTCTGGCATTGATCAGCCAGTCCTCTGGTGCCCTGTCGCTCGGGGTGGGGGTGTTTGCTTGCGGCATCTGTACCGGCCTGATGATGCCGGCGCTTACGTCTGCCATGCAGGTGCTGGTCGATCGTTCCGTACACGGCCGCGTCAGCTCTGTAATGAATGCCGGTACGAGTATCGGTGTCATGGTCGCCGTACCTGCCGTTCTGTTTATGGCCGGTATCTGGCGCTACGCGTACATGTCTTTTGCCGTTCTTGCGGTTATCGGGGTGTTCGCCGCCTGGTATGTTATTCCCTCGGTGTCCCGGGTCACTCCGTCGAACGCGGCGCCGCCGCCTCCCATCAGCGCGCTGCAGTGGTGGCGTCTGTTCAGGCTCTCGCTGTTTGCCTTTGTGATGGGTTTCGTTTCCTCTGCTTACTGGATCTTTGCGCCCGATCTTGTGGTCACTCTCGGCGAGCTGCCTCCCGCGGCAACCGGGTGGCTTTGGCTGGCGGTGGGTGCCGCCGGGCTCGGGGGGGCTGTGGTGGCGGACCTGGCCGATCGAAACAACCCGCCCATCACTCAGGCACTGATGCTGATGATGCTGGCCGCGAGCCTGGCATTGTTGGCGGCCAGTCCCGGGCAATTGGTGCTTGCGGCGTTTTCCGGACTGGTCTTTGGCCTGGCCTACATGAGTCTGACGGGGCTCTATTTGATGACAGGTATCCGGCTGTTGCCGGGCCGGCTTTCTATGGGGCCGGTACTGCCATTCATGGCGGTCTCGCTCGGTCAGGCAGCCGGTTCACCCGTCGTCGGCATGTTGGTGGACAGCTTTGGCTACAGTAATGCGTTTTCCATGTTCTCCGCGATCGGCATCGTGGTGGCACTCCTGTCGCCACTGTACCCGCGCAACATTGAACAAGGGTCCGACGAAGAGTCAGGGAAAGACTCCGGCCTCCAGGCCGCGTACGATCATCAGCTTCAGGATGAGGCGGGCGAGCCGTTTACTTATGCCACGGAAGAAAACGCTTTTGTTCAGTCGGTTCCGGAGCTTTCCGGGGGCGACGACAAGGATAAGCCAGGGCCATAATTACTTTGGCCTTTGATGAAAATTGATTGTTTATTAAGTTCTCTACGATAACAGGATGGGGTCTGCCCCGTGGACTTTTTGAACTGCCTCGAAAAGTTGGAGGCGTCGGAAAAGCCGGACGAAAGTGCAATGTCCAAAATGGAGTGCTCTTCCCGTTGGAGTAACTGGCGTGCATATTCCAGGCGCTTTTCCAGGATATAAGCATGGGGTGAGGTACCTGTAGCGACTTTGAATATGCGGCAGAAGTAAAAAGGACTTAGTGCTACCTGCCGAGCCAAGTCGTCAACCGATATTCGGTAGGGAAGGTTAGCCTCAATATATTCGTTGAGCCAGCGGAGTTGCCCGGCTGTCAGGGGCGACCTGGGCGTTTCATCGGTGCGCGTGCTCTTTGTATTTTCGCAGATAATCTGAGCCGCTAGCGCTTTGCCATAGAACTCGGCAAACATCGGGCCATGCGGGTTACCGTTCCGTATTTCATCGTCGATTGCCAAAGCGGTTTCCAGAAGCAGTTTGTTCTGTTTGAAAAACAGAGGATGCCCCTGGAAACGGCTAACGCCCATTTCCTCTGCTACGCCTGAAACAAGCCAATCTGGGATGGTCATCAACAGCAGTTTGCCCAATGGCGATGTATAACTGACCTGGTGAGGGCAGTTGTGGGGCAGATACACTGCAGAGCCCCTGTTTTGCGATTCTCTTCGGACGGTACCATCTACGCGTCGATCTGCCTTAGCGACCGAATTGAGCTTCACCATCAAGTAATGACCGCTCAAGGAATGCTCAATCGTTTCAAAGTGATCTTTTTCTACCCGTTCGAAAAAAATGCTTTGCCACCCATACTCACGGCTTCCTCTGCCATCATTGTTGGCAAGAAGTTGTTGTCGGTCATCTTCGCACTGGAAATTGAACTGCTTTAGACCCATAAAAACTCCGTTTAAAATGGTCGGTGTTTTCGCTACTCCTAAGCTTGTCGTTGCTCCGTTTTTTGGATCGCAATCGCAAGCCGCTTAACAGCTTCGCCTGCCAGGGAGGGCGTGATCGTTGAGAACGAAAGGCGAACCGAACTTAAGTCTGGTGTTCCGCTATAAAAATACTTCCCCGGAACGAACATCACATGATGGCTCAGTGCTTGCTGAAGAACGAGTGATGCATCCAGTTCGTTCGCAAATCGTCCCCAAAGGAACATCCCGCCCTTCGGCACGTTAAGCTCGAAGGTGTCTGGCAAATGCTCTGAAACAGCGTTGATCAGTGCGTCGCGCCGGGATTTGTAGGCCTTTTTGAGAAGTGGAAGCCGGCTATCAAGACGTCCGCTTTTCAGATAGTAACCCGTAATATATTGCGATAGCGTACTACTGTGAAGATCCATAGATTGCTTGGCACGACATAGAAGGTGGAAATAGTTCTCCGGGGGGATACACCAACCCAGGCGTAATCCAGGGGCGAGTATCTTTGAAAATGACGAGATATAAATAACCCGGTTCTTTGAGTTAAATGACTGTTCGGCTATTTCGAAGAGTGACGCAACGTGTGTTCCATCGTATCGGAGTTCACCGTACGGGTCGTCTTCAACGATCAGGATGTCATGACGGATAGCAAACTCAACAAGATCCGTTCTTTCAGGAAGTGATAGGGTTCTGCCGGTTGGATTACTGAAGTTCGGAACCAGATACATCAGTTTAATGCGCTGCTTGGCAACCAATGATTCCAATCGTTTGAAATCAATACCGTGCTGATCACCTTCGAACGCTACTGTGTTGGCTCCTGCCATATCGAAAATCTGTAATGCAGCCAGATAGGTTGGCTCTTCAACCAACACACTATCACCCTCATCAAGAAAGGTTCTGGCTACAATGTCGAGCGCTTGCTGCGAGCCGGTCGTCACAAGGATATGGTCTGGTTCTACGCTGATTCCCTGCGCTACCATGCGAGAGGCAATTTCTTCCTTTAAGAATGGTTCTCCTTCGGTCAGTCCATACTGGTAGATGACGTTTTTTGCGCTTTCCAGGGCACGGGCAGTGGCCAACTCAAGCCCATCAGTATCTATAAGGTCTGGTGCGGGTATCCCTCCTGCCAGTGAAATCATACCAGGGATTTTGGAATGCCTGAGCAGGTCCCTTATTGCGGAACTGCTTGTTGTCTGCATTCGATGAGAAAGAGTACTCTCGGAAGAGGCTGTTGACTGACTGCTCATTTCAGACCTATTAGATTATCTATCAGTATATTTGGGCGTGCAGGTAGCCCTGCTAGGCACTGCACAGGGGGGCTTAGGAATCCCCCTCTATGGACCATCAGGTCAGTTGGTAGCTATTAGGCGATTGTTGATGCTTGGGTTCGTGGTAACGGTGTTCCGACGTAAAAAATTGTAGAGCTGGATCAGAATGCTTGTCTTGGCTCGGATTGCGGGATTTGTTTTATCTTGCTTTTGTCCTGGCCCATAGGCACTTTTATAGCGGATAGCGTTGTTTTGGTTTGAGAAAATAACGCAGTTCAGGTCACCGGTACCTTGAATTGTGCGCGTAGCGCACTCAGCTATAAAAGATATTCACGCCAAACAGCTAACCAGGAGAGCCGCCATGCATGTGTTCATTGCAGGAGCCAACGGGCAGATCGGGCAACACTTGTTGCGGGAAATGGCAGACAGCGATCACGAGGCGCGGGCCCTGATTCGGCACCCGGGGCAGGGGCCGGAGTTGCAGCAGCTGGGCGCTACGGAAACCGTGCTGGGCGATCTGGAACAGGACTGCAGCGAGGCCATGAGAGGCTGCGACGCGGTCATTTTTACCGCTGGCTCAGGCCCTCATACCGGGCCGGATAAAACCATCGATGTGGATCAGGACGGTGCTATCCGGCTGGTGGATACCGCCAGGGCCATGGGTATAAAGCGCTTTATCATGGTGAGCAGTATGCGGGCTGAAGAGCCGGAAAAGGGGCCGGAAAAACTCCGCCATTATCTTCGTGCCAAACGCAACGCCGATGAGCACCTGAAGAACAGCGGCCTGAATTACACCATTGTTCGTCCGGGTCAGCTGACCGATGATGACGGTACGGGCGAGGTTGCGGTGAGTGCGAGGCTTGAGGATTTCGGTAAGATTCCACGGCAGGATGTTGCCCGCGTACTGCTGGCGGTGCTGGATTCGGATACAACCACTAACCGCGTCTTTGATGTGGTGTCCGGCGATACGCCGGTGCCTGAGGCACTGGCAAATCTATAGCGTTTACCAGGTACCGCTTTATTGGCCCGCCTGACCATGGCGGGCGCAATTATCTGCCCAGATTGACTTCTCCAGTTCCCCGTTGTTATGCCAGCTACGGGGTGAGGTAGTCGCTCACGCATGATTCCTTGGGGGCGTGTTCAACCTTCAAGCTCTATCGACTGGCCGACCCATCCGGTTTTCCTGGCCAGAACGTGCGTAAGAGTAATATTGAGAACGCCACGATAAAGATGACGAAGAAAAGCGCTCCTGTGAGAAACCGCTTGTTCTGACTCAAAATTTCGTGATGGTCTTTAATATTATCGTAGGAAAGGACAGTGATTCGCCGTTCTTTTTCTGTTTCCTGGCTGCTGGATAGCTTTCGGTTGGCCAGCTCGTAAAATGCGCTCTTCTTCTGATCATGATCTGCGGGGCGGTGATAGCGCTGACCTTTACAGACCCAATGCACCACTCCCTCGTCTTCAACGGGTACAAGGCGGGTGTTGCATTCCGAACTCATTGGCTTTGTTTGTTCTTTTGCCCAATCAGGTGCCTTCTGTATCCGATAAACTCCGGGTTTAAACGTGTCGAGATAAAGAGTTGTGCCGGATGCCGGCATGCTGACAGCCAGAGTTGCTAGCTTGTACCCGTGTCCGAAGGTCCAGCGCTCTCCGGTCGTCGAAACAAGGTATGGGGTGTAATCGCAGGTGTTCCTGACGTGTTTTGGCCAGACCAGCGGGCAATCTGATTCTCTTGAGATGTGGCTGAAGATGATTTCTCGTTTGTGCATCTCTTCGGGTTGAGGCAGGTCGCTGGCGGAAAAGTACAGGAAGCCGAAGAGGATGGCTCCCGCTGCAAGGGTAAACTTTACAAATGCTCTGGTCTCGTCAATTGACATTGACGAGACTTTGCGCCGCAGCAAAAGAACAATGAGCCCATCAAGAATGAGAAAGCCGACGGCACTGAATAAGCTGTTTGATCGCCATTCTTCGAATTCCGACAGCGGAAGTTGCGCTACCGGTACTGTTTGGTCTTTCGCATCGATGATTTCGAAGGCGTACAAGTGGGGACCATCGGTGCTCACTTTCACTTCGGAGCCTTCTGGTATTCTGTAAATCCTGTCCAGGCCTTTTTCGAGCAGTGGCCGCATGTACACTTTGTAGCGTTGGCCATTCTCACTTTCGAGGTAGGCTTGGTATCGACAGATGCGATGGTTGCCCGCCCGCCTGCATTCCCGCTGAGTTGCAACGTTATCCGCGGTAATGGTGCGGGAAAAAAATTGATCCGGGATATCTTGGGTGTTCCAAATCAGCGCTATTCGATGGATAGCGTCAAATGTAGCTGCCAATGCAAGGGCACAGCACAGTACGGAAAGCCAGTGTTTTACCATGAACGTCCTTTTCAAACGGGCCTGATTTAGTTCCATCAAATCAAGGTCGGATGCTAACGGATTCTGCGGCCGTACCACAAGGCAGGCTATCGGCCTTTGGTGGATAACCGATCTACCAGCCGAGCCTTACACTCCCAAAAAGGGAATCGCCCAGACGTAGATCCAGGGTACCTGCGTCCTGATCCCTGTATCGGACACGGGTGTCCACGCTCGCGCCAATGCCCAGAACGAGCGCTGGCCATAACCTGCCACCTGAGCCGATCCTGTACGTCAGCTCCGTTCGCCACTCGCGCAGATAGAGCGCGCTTTTGACCTCCCGAGCCGGATCAAGCGTGGCCCAGCGATCTCCCTCGCGTTCCAGTCGGAGTTCCCAGCGTTCATCGGGGCTTTGCCATCGCAGCATGACCGGCAGGTCCATCAGCCAGTGGCCGTTATCCCCCGCGTGCTCCCAACGCACCCTGGGAAGCCAGCGGAAAGAACCGAAGCGATGATCGCCGCCGACCCCAAGGCTCAGGGGCGAGTCCTCACTTACTGCCCGGAACATCGCCACACGGCCATTCACCACATCACTATGAAATGCTTGATGCTTGAACATATTGGATGTACCGGCAAGGCCAGCCCCCGCTTCCACGCGGTAAAGCGGATGCTGCCAGTGACCCCCGAAGGTCAGCCGGTGCAAGTGGCCGTTGTGCGCGGGTTCACCGGTGCGTATGCGCAGAGGCTGATAGTCGTAATCAACGCCGAACGCGCCTGCAGCACCCTGGCGACGCCAGCCCAGTCCACGCTGGGAACGGCTCACCTCGGTGGCCGACGGCACATCGTCCGGCCAGTCGTAGGGCTGCCACTGGCGGTACAGCAGGTAGACATCACTTGAGGCCTGAACGGTGCGCGTCAGGGCCAGGGCGGCTACCAGAAAAAACACCAGAGGGAATAACCACGAAGTCGCACGACCTATGGTTTGAAAACAATGCCCCGTGAACGTAATACTGTCCCCAGTCATCAGAGGTATTCAGACTTGCTTACCCACAATATCGTTGGCAACGCCATGCACACGACTAGCGTCCGTCCCGGGTGTCGGGGATCACTTCCAGTATAGCTTCGCATTTTTTCGGGCTTCCGCTTTTGACTGCGTTGTGTACAGGTCGCACTGCTATAATCGATTAACGATCCCGGCGGCAAGGTTGAGATAGCGCTATGGTAGGAGAACGCAGCGGCCCGAAGAGCGATTCAAACCGGAGAACAAGTCCGGCGGCTTTCTTCCGTGGATTCTTGCGGGAACCGCGTCAGGTGGGATCGGTGATCCCCAGTTCGAGATTCCTGGAGCAGCGAATCGTCGAGGCGTCGAACCTGTCTGCCGCCAGGCGGGTCGTGGAACTGGGGCCCGGTACCGGCGGTACCACGCGAACGTTTCTGCGGCACCTTGCTCAGGATGCGCAGCTGCTATCAATCGAATTGAGTCCTTACTTTCATGAGCTGCTTGGTGAGATCGCAGACCCGCGCTTTACCAACCACCTGGGCAGGGCTGAGGATATGGCAGAGATTCTGGCGTTGCACGATATGGGGAAGCCGGATGTGGTGATCTCTGGCATTCCCTTCTCGAAAATGCCGGAATCCGTTGCTACCCGGGTGGCGCAGGCGGTGAAGGACAATTTAGCCGAGGACGGGCGGTTCATTGCCTATCAGTTCCGCCGGGATGTGGCCTGGATTACTGATCCGATCATGGGGGCGCCTGCCAGCTGTACGTTGGAACTGCTGAACATCCCTCCGATGTGGGTTTATAGTTGGTTTAAGGCTGCGAATGGTTGAGCCAGCTCAGGTGGTTTTAAGAAGCTTATGTCTGATAAAGAGTTACGCACCAAATCCGATAAACAGTCTATTGACCAGTTTATCCACCAGGTCCGCACGCTGCCAAAGCAGGGGGGCGGGCAGGGCCGGTTGATTTTCGCCCTGGACGCGACCGCAAGCCGGGAGGCAACCTGGGATCAAGCATGCCACTTGCAGAGTGAACTGTTCATGGCGACCCGGGATTTGGGCGGCCTGGCCATTCAGCTTTGCTACTACCGTGGCTTTGGCGAATTCAAGGCTACAGGATTTGTTACCGAGACCGGTCAGTTGCTGAACCTGATGAACGGCGTTTCCTGCCTGGGTGGCCACACCCAGATCAGCCGGGTGTTGGCCCACGCCGTGAAAGAAACCCGCGCAGAGGCCGTCAAAGCCGTGGTGTTTATCGGGGATTGTTGCGAGGAGCCGGTGGACGAACTCTGCCATACCGCTGGCGAATTGGGCATGCTGCGAACGCCGGTGTTCATGTTCCATGAGGGCGCCGATGCCCATGCCCGGGCGGTGTTCCAGCAGGTGAGTAAGCTGTCCGGAGGCGCCTACGCCCCCTTTGATCGTAACAGCCCGCAGGTTCTCAAGGATCTTATGGCCGCTGTTGCGGTCTATGCTTCCGGGGGAGCCAAGGCTTTGCAGGACTTTTCCAGCCACAGCTCCCCGGAAGTGAAGCGCCTGACCCGGCAGATCCGATAGCGCTTGTTTCAATTATCTTCAATCCATCAATGGGCCGGTGAGCCCGGAGTATCTGAGTGCCACTAGTAACACTGCTGGTTATCGTATTGTCGGTTGTCGCGTGGGTCTGGCTGCGCAACCAGCCGCCCAGCCAACGCAAACCGGCCATTATCAAGCTGGCGTTGATTGCCGGTATCGGGATGGTGGTTGTGCTGGCCCTGACCGGCCGATTGCACTTTCTGTTTGTGTTGTTGGCCTTTCTTTTCCCGCTGCTGCGCCGGGTGCTGCCATCGCTATTGATGGGACGCATGGCGGGGGCAGGAAGGGGCGACGCAAAAGCCAAGCCCGGCAACCAATCCCATGTTTCCAGCGATATCCTTGATATGAGCCTGGACCATGACTCCGGAACCATGAGCGGCAAGATCCTGAAAGGCCCCATGGAGGGGCGAGAGCTGGCGGACCTGGGCGAGAGCGAGTTTATCGAGCTGTTACGATATTGCCGGGAACATGACGAGGACTCTGCCCGACTGCTGGAAACCTACCTCGACCGCCGATTTGGGGATTCCTGGCGTGCTGACGACGAGGCCAGCGCTGGCGGCGGGGAATCCGGTGATAGTGGAAACGCCGGCGGTCCTCTGACCGAGAGCGAAGCCCTGGGTATCCTCGGGCTGGAGGCCGGTGCCAGCCGGGAAGAGATCATCCAGGCCCACCGCCGGATGATGCAGAAAATGCATCCGGACCATGGCGGAAGTAACTATCTGGCAGCTCGTATCAATGAAGCCAAAGAGTGCTTGCTGAGTTGATTTCCTGGTATTGAATCCGCTTTTTTCTTCCTGTTGCCCCCAGATTACTCTGAAGAAGTACTGGCGTCTTTCGCTTTTTGCCGCTTGAGAAAGTCCACTTTCCATTTCTCCATGCCGAAGTATTCGGATCCAATGTTGGCTTCTACCTGATACTTGTCCTTAAGAGCGGCTATTTCCTCTTGGCGCTCCGTGAGAAAGCTGTCGAAACGCTGTAGCAACTCGGCATGCCTTATCGTTGAAAGCCGATAGGCACTCCGGGTATGCGGGAGAGTTGGATCGAATACGAGGACGCCCGGTCTGGCCCGAATATTATTGATATAATGCAGGGCGACCACCACGTTGTAGTAAACCCCATCGCTATTCTTCAGCAGTGCCTGGCGAATCATCTCGGGTAGGCTGTCGCTGGGCACCACGAGTATCTGTGAGGCTTCAATCTTTTCCTGGTACCCCCTGGCCGTCCAGCCATCGACGAGGCCAAGCCGTTTCAGATGATCTGGATCCCGGCCAACGCGCCGCGGGGTCACCAGAACGCCGTCCACATACTCTACAATGGGTTGGCTATAGCTCATCCGATCAGCGGTTTGAGCCGAATGGGCCCAGTCGGGATGGTCCGGATATTTGAAATCCACCTTACCTTCGGCCAGGGCCGGCACTAATTGATCGACAGGTAATGGTTTGTAGGTGAATGTCACTCCGGCGTATTGGGCGAACAAGTCCAGTAGCTCACGGGCGAAGCCGCGATATTGGCCTTGCTCATCAACCCCGTAATGGGGAATGAAGCTTCCTTTCTCCACTCCAACCACGTACGTCTGCGCAGCCACATGGGCCGATAAGGCAAACAGCAAGCAGGCGAGTATGTGTTTCATGATGGCTCCTTATAATTGTTGGGTGAGCTGCATTCCGACCGACTCATTCCTTCATTAGCGCTGGCGGTCGAGCCGGAAAGCTTTCATTTGTGTTTCAAGCTTTTGTGCCATTGCACGTAACTCGTCAATCTCACGGCTGGCTGCAACCATGTCTTCGCTTGAACCGGCGCTGAGATGAGAGATGTTTTGAACGTTGGAGCTAATGTCCTCAGTGACGGAGCTTTGCTCCTCGGTTGCCGCAGCCACCTGATGACTCATCTCGACAATCCGGTCTACGTTCTCGCCTATGCTGTCCAGAGCTTCGCCCATGCTTGCAGAGGTGCTGACGGTCTCTTCGGTCGCTTTCTCGCTGGCGGCCATTGCCTTGACCGCTTGCTCGGAGCCCTCCTGCAAACGTTCGATGATGGTTCGAATTTCCTGGGTCGATGATTGCGTCTTCTGTGCCAGGCTGCGAACCTCGTCAGCGACTACGGAGAACCCACGACCATGCTCGCCGGCCCGGGCTGCTTCGATAGCGGCATTTAAAGCCAGCAAATTGGTCTGTTCGGATATGGCATTGATCACTTCAATCACCTGCCCGATATCCTGCGCTTCCACAGCCAGCTGTTGGATCGCCGAGGCTGACTCGCGAATATTATCCGCCATTCCCCCGACCTGAGCGATAGAACGAGACATACCTTCACGAATATCATTTGCGCTCTTGCCGACCTGCTCCAGCTGGTTTGCAGTATCCGTAGCGCTTCTGGCAATTTCCTGAACCGTGGCTTCCATTTCGCATACCGCCGTGGCAACGGAGTCCGTCAGGCTGCTTTGCTCCTTGGCTCGGCCGGTGTTGGCGGACATGACGGTGGAGGTTTGCTCGACAAATGACTTGAGCCGGACCGCTGTCTCTAAAAGACCCCGAACCATCTCTCGTTGAGCCCCTACAAAGCGGTTAAACCCATCCGCCAGTTGGCCCAGCTCGTCTTTGCTTTCGACCGTCAGTTCCTGGGTGAGATCACCGCCACCTTTGGCAATTTCGGTCAGTGCTCGCGTAATTTTTGTGAGTGGTTGCGTCATGCGGGTGGCGACCAGGGCTATGATGCCCAGGAAAACGAGGGCAACGAGGACGCCAACGAGTAACGAGATCTGGTTGGCACGGTTTGCCTCGCCATAGATCTCGGCAGACGGAACCTCTACTACGATGCGCCAGTCCGTTATCGACAGAGGCAAGCTGGCGGCGATGTAGCGACTGCCCTCACGATCAAACTCGGTCAGTTGGAATGTCGAGCCTTCCAGCAACTCTTCGGCGGACGTTGGAGAAATAACCTTCGATAGGGGTTGGTCTGTTTGCTGCAGGTCTGGATGTATGTTGACCTGGCCCTTTGCAGACACCAGGTACACGATACCGGTTTCGGCAAAGCGGAACGCCCTGATCCGTTCAGCCATCTGATCAAGCCCGATCCCGATCCCGGTTACCCCTACCGCTTCGCCGCGATCCTCCATGCGCGCATTGATAAACAGGGTGGGCCTGCCCGTCGCTTTGTCCACGTCCAGCGAAAGCTCCATCCTCTCGCCGCTTTTCAGAAAATCGTAGAACCAGGAGTCCTCCTGGCGGGTCACTACTCTGTCGATGCCTTTGTGGGTGTAGTACTTACCCGTTTCCACTGACACGAAATGGGCAGAAGCGGCTTCCTGGCTGTGCCGTACGCCTTCCAGGTAACGGGTTGCAGGCGCGAGACCTTGCTCTGGCTCGCGGTCGCTGATCCACTCTTTGAGGTAGCTGTTCTCAGCAACCAAGCGCGAGGCCGTGATAGGGGCCTGGAGGTCTCGCTCAACGGAGCTTGCTATGGCCTCCAGGCTGGCCGGAAGTGCTGAATTGAGAAGGTACCGATCCAGAAGCTCCCGCATCTGGAAGATATTGAGGGCAACCAACACTAAAGTGCTGGCAAACAGTGCTGCCCCCATTCCTGTTATTAGCTTTAGACGAATGCTCATTGATACTCCAGGGCGGTTGCGTCGATACCCAGCATGAAAGCCGGTTTTTCAGGGCGCTTCGAGGATCAGGTGATCGCGCCAATGCCGGCCTTGGCTATCTGCACATCCTGGTCGGGCTTAACGCCGGAGACGCCCACGCTCCCGGCTACCTGACCGTCCAGGATCACCGGCACGCCGCCGGCGAGAAGCCCCTGAAGCGGTGCGGAAAGAAACGCATTTCGCCCGTTGTTGATCATGTCTTCAAAGACCTGGGTTTCTTTCCGGCCGATGGCGGCGCTACGGGCTTTTTCCGTAGCGACAGCCGCGGTGAATGGTGCCGTTGCATTCAGCCGGCGCAGGCCCAGCAAATAGCCGCCGTCGTCAGCCACCGCTATGGTCACCGGCCAGCTGTTGGCTTCGGCTTCTTTTTGAGCCGCATCAAGAATCAGATTGACGTCTGTCAGGTCCAGTACCGGTTTTGTCTTCATTGTGTTCTCCTTGATTCAGGGCATTTCGGAAGGATCAGGTTCAGCGCGATGGCGGTAATGGCCCCGGGGATCAAACCGGATTCGATCATGGCTTGCAGGTTCTCAGACAGGTTGGCGTAGAGTCCCTCTTGCGCCGGCAAACCCACCGCGATTGTGAGAGAGGTGCCGATGATCAGCATGTTGCGCTTGTCGAACGGGACGCCGCTGAGCATTTTGATGCCTGCACTGGCGATCATGCCGAACATGATGAGCACCGCGCCGCCGAGTACGGCGTTCGGAATACTGGAAACGAGGCCGCCGAGTTTGGGCAGGAGACCGGCCAACATCAGGAATCCGCCGCCGATCGCGACGACATAGCGGCTAACGACGCCTGTCAGCGCGACCATGCCGACGTTTTGGCTGAAGCTGACCTGGGGAAAAGCATTAAAAATGGCGGCAAACACGCTGGCGATACCGTCGGCCATTACGCCGCCGGAGAGCTCCTTTTTGGTGGGCTCACGATTCAGTCCGCCCGCAGTGGTGCCCACTATGTCGCCAATGGATTCGGCAACGGTCACCAGTGACAGCAGCACCACGGGGATGATGGCCGCCATATGGAACTCGAGCCCAATGCTGAGCGGGGAGGGGAGCGTCACCCAGTCTGCATTGCCCACTTTGGAGAAATCCACATAGCCAAAAGCCGTGGCGACGGCGAAGCCAGCCAGCAAGCCGGCCAATGGGGCAATTTCACTCCAGATACCTCGGCCGAACTGATGAAGACCGACTGTTACGATAAGAACAAGAAATGCCAGCCCCAGATGGTGGGGAGCGCCGAAATCCGATGCGCCGAAACCGCCGCCAGCGTAGGCAAGGCCAACGGGCATCAACAAAATGCCCAGCATAACGACAAAGGTTCCGGTCACCACTGGCGGGAACAGAAATCGAAACCAGGGAAGAAACAGTCCCACCAGTGCCATCGCGACGCCTCCGCAAAGCGCCGCCCCCAGGGCGGCAGGCAGCCCCATGCCGACCGCGATGGGAATGAGGACTGGTACGAATCCGAAGCTGGTCCCCATGACGATTGGAAGGCGAGCACCGATTCGCCCGACGCCCAGCGATTGCAATAGAGTGGCGACGCCTGCAACAAACATCGCCGCCTGAACCATAAAAGCGGTCTGATCGGGAGGCAGGTCCGCTGCCCTGGCGATTATGATGGGCACTGTCACGTTGCCAACAAACATCGCCAGAACGTGCTGGATGCCCAAGGGTATCGCGCGACTCAATGGTGGCATGGAATTGACGTCGCGGGCGCTGGCGGTGGTGCTGTAATTCTCGCTCGGCCGGGTGTCCAGCCCTTCGGATGTGCTTATGGTCATGGGTCTCTCCTGATGTTGTTTTTGTAGGAATTCCTGACGGTCGGCTACCAATGGTTCTACATAGCCCTCCTAAGCTGGCGGGCAGCCTCGTCATGGCGTGCCATCAGCGCATCAAGATCGATATCGCAGGGTTGACCGCCGGTAACTCTCCAGCGCCCGGCGACCATGACCCGGTCAGCGCGGTGAGCGCCACACAGCAGCAATGCAGCCAATGGATTCTCTGCGCCTGAGAAGCGCAGCTCATCAAGTTTGAACAGTGCCAGGTCAGCCTGTTGGCCAGGCTCCAGTCCGCCGATGTCCGTTCGTCCCAGGCATCGGGCCGAGCCTTCTGTTGCCCAGCGGATTACGGCCTCGTGGGTCACGTCACTCGGGGAATAACGCAAGCGCCCCAGAAGCAGTGCCTGACGCATTTCCGAAGCAAGGTTTGAGTGGTCGTTCGAGGCTGAACCATCGACCGCCAACCCAACCGGTGCGCCTGCGGCTTCAAGTTCCAGGGTGCGGCACAGCCCCGAGCCCAGAACCATGTTTGACGAGGGGCAGTGGGCTATACCAGTGCCTGCATGACCGAGGCGCTGGATCTCCCCGTCGTTGAAATGAATGCCATGAGCCAGCCACGTGCGATTGGTTAGCCAGCCGCAGTCCTCGAGGTAATCCAGGGGGCGCATGCCGAACAGCTTCTGGCAGTAAGCGGTCTCGTCTTCAGTCTCGGCAAGGTGCGTGTGTAGGCGAACGTCGTTTCCCTCTGCGAGCTGTGCACTCTCACGCATCAAATCCCGGCTTACTGAAAACGGTGAGCAAGGAGCAAGGGCAATGGTGGTCATGGCTCCGTCAACACGCTGGTGGTAACGGTCGATAAGGCGCTGGCTGTCATCGACAATGGTTTGCTCATCCTGCACCACTGTCTGCGGCGGCAGGCCGCCATCGTCGCGTCCTACGCTCATCGACCCGCGAGTCAGGGCCGCGCGTACGCCGAGACGTTGCGCGGTTTCGACCTGGCAGTCGATAGCGTTTACCAGCGCTCCGGAAAAGACATAGTGATGGTCGGCTACGGTGGTGCATCCCGACATCAGCAACTCGACCATGGCTAATTCGCTGGCCAGGGCCATCTGGCTATCATCGAGATTGGCCCAGACATCATAAAGTGTGGTCAGCCAGGGAAATAACTCTTTATTGAGCGCCGGGGAATAGGCACGGGTCAGTGTCTGGTAGAAGTGATGGTGGGTATTTACCAAGCCGGGTAACAGGACATGCTCTGATGCGTCAAAGGTCTCATCTACGGGCTGGCGAGGTTGTTGCCCCCCGGCCACCTTTTCCACAATTCTTGCCCCTGCGACGACAATGCCCCCGGCAGCGCTTGGGTCAGTGCAGGCAAGCGGATTGCGAATCCATAATCTGTGGCCTATCTCGGTCATGCTGTCAGCTCTATTTTTGTATACATTGTTTCATGACAATGTCATACAGTTATGTATTAATTGTCAAGAAAAATTGTAATCAAAATAGGAGTGGCAACAGCGGAGCGTTTGCCGGGCCAGCGCTCTGCCGAGCGCCGGCCCGGGACCGGCACCAGTTTCAGGTTAGCCTCTGAGTCACGGTTGGTGCGTCGTTACCTCAGCCTCGCCGGGGTTCGCTTCCTTCGTCAGGGCTTTGAGCGCACCCCAGGAAAGCCCCCGTCGTGATGGCTTCGCCGCGGAATCGGAGGCGACCAGACTCAGGAGTTCGGCGGAAATGGACACCGCAACTTCCATTGGCCGCTTACCCGGGATGTCACTACGCCCGACGGGGCACCGAATACGGTCGATATCTGTTTGAGCATACCCGCGGTGACCAAGGCGCTGGCGGAAGCGCTCTGCCTTGGTCTGCGAACCGATCAGGCCAATGGTAAGCACCTCATCCTGTTCTAGTAGCGCCCGGCAGAGGTCATAGTCCAGCGCGTGGTTGTGGGTAAGAATCAGCACATGGGCGTTGCTGCACAGGTCCGGGACATCCCCAACCGGATCGTCGGTACAATGGACGGTGGTGTTGGCGGGGACCTCAGTCGGAAAACTGTCAGCTCGGGAGTCGACCCAGGTGATCTGCCAGGGCAGCTCACCCACGATGCTCATCAGGGCTTGGCCGACATGACCCGCACCAAAGACCACAAGGCGGGCATCGCCTCCCGTCTGGGCTTCCAGCAGCACGGCCACACTGCCACCACAGCACTGCCCGAGACTGGCGCCCAGGGGGAAATGCGCCAGCTCGTAGCTGTATTCGTGGTTTGCCAGGCGCTCGCGGGCACGGGCGATCACCCGGTATTCCAGGTGACCGCCGCCGATGGTGTCGTAACTGTGTTCCCGGGTGACGACCATTTTACTGGCCGGCTCCCGCGGAACAGAACCTGTTACCCCTAGCACCGTAACCAATACATAGGGTTGGCCACGACGCTCGCAGTCAGCAACGGCTTGGATCCAGGTCAGGCGTTCTTGCATGTCGCTTCCCCTTGCGCTGCTTTTCCTTGGGCTGGCGTGGGTTGTGTTGCGACCCAACGCTCAGTTGCAGTGATAGCCTGGAGAACCCGCTCTGGCGTCGCAGGCGTATCCAGGGGCGGGCTGTAGCGGTAGTCCCCCAGGCTCGAGACGGCGTCGCGCAGCGCAGACCATACCGCCATGCCCAGCATGAGGGGCGGTTCGCCCACCGCCTTTGAGCGGAAGACAGTGGCTTCCCGATTTGGACTGTGGGGCAGCAGTGCTACCCGGAAATCCGGTGGGGCGTCAGAGACGGCCGGGATTTTGTAGGTCGCCGGGCCGTTGGACAAGAGCCGACCTTCGTCGCTATAAACCAGCTCCTCGGTGGTCAGCCAGCCCATGCCCTGAACGAAGCCCCCTTCAATCTGGCCGATGTCCACGGCCGGATTGAGCGACTGGCCCACATCGTGGAGGATATCCACCCGCATGACCTTGTACTCTCCGGTGAGGGTATCAACGACCACCTCCGCGCAGGCTGCGCCATTGGCGAAATAAAGAAAGGGCCGACCCTGACCGGTGGCACGATCATAATGAATCTTGGGTGTGCTGTAGAATCCGTTGGAGGACAGCGATACCCGTGCCATGTAAGCCTGCTGCACGAATTCCGCCCAGCCAAATTGCTGCTCGCCGACATGAACCTGGTTGTTTTCGAACCATACCGAATCAGCGCTGACACCGTAGGTTTCGGCGGCATAGTCGACCAGACGCTGCTTTATCTTCTCGCAGGCATCCAGAGCGGCCATACCGTTCAGGTCGGTGCCTGAGGATGCGGCCGTCGGTGATGTGTTGGGTACTTTGTCAGTACGTGTCGCGGACACTTTCACCCGGTCCAGGTCTACCTGGAATGCCGCGGCCACGACTTGAGCCACCTTGATGTACAGCCCCTGGCCCATTTCGGTGCCGCCGTGATTGAGATGAATGCTACCGTCGGTATAGACGTGCACCAATGCGCCGGCCTGGTTGAGGTGCTTTGCCGTGAAGGAAATGCCAAATTTCACAGGCGTCAGCGCCAAACCACGTTTTAGTACCGAATTCTCCTTGTTGAACCTGGAAATTTCAGTACGACGCTGACGGTAGTCCGAGCTGGTCTCGAGTGTGTCAATCAGCTCTGGTAAAACGTGCTGCTCGATGGTCTGGCCGTAGTGGGTCACGTCACGGCCAGGGCCGTACAGGTTGCGCTTGCGGACGTCCAGCGGATCCACGCCGAGATGGCGGGCGATGTCGTCCATCGCCCGCTCAATGATCATCATGCCCTGAGGACCACCGAAGCCGCGGAAGGCCGTATTGGAAACGGTATGGGTTTTACAGCGGTGACCAACGACTCGTGCCTGACCCAGGCTATAGGCGTTGTCTGCGTGAAACATTGCGCGGTCGACGATGGCATCGGACAGGTCGGGTGAGAAGCCACAGCGGCCGGCCACCACGATGTCCGCACCCTGCAGCACGCCCTCGTCATCGAAGCCGATGTCATAGGTATTGAAGAAATCGTGTCGCTTGCCCGTTTGTACCATGTCGTCGAAGCGCGCCATCCGGTATTTGACTGGCCGCCCCGTGCGCCGGGCAAGCAGTGCTGCGATGCAGGCTAAAGGCGCAGCCTGGGTTTCCTTACCGCCGAAACCACCACCCATTCGCCTAACTTCTACCTGGATTTCATGAATCGGGAGATCAAGGACCTCCGCCACCAGCTTTTGCACCTCGGAAGGGTGCTGGCTGGAGGTATGAACAAACACGCCCGCGTCTTCGGTCGGCTCTACCAGACACGCCTGTCCTTCAAGATAGAAATGCTCCTGTCCGCCGACGTGCATCTGAGCCTGCAAGCGATTCGGCGCTTCGGTAAGCGCTTTGTCCGGGTCACCACACTGCTGGGTGTGTCCGGGACGGACGAACAGCTGCTCTTCAAGCGCGGCCTCAGCCGTCAACACTGCGGGAAGGGGCTCATAACTGACTTTCGCAAGCCGAGCCGCCTGCCGGGCCGCACGGTGACTCGTTGCCGCAACGGCAAACAACGGTTGACCCACGTGTTCAACCAAATCGCCAGCCAGGACAGGATCGCCGGGAAAGACCGGTCCGATATCGGTATGGCCTGGCACGTCCTTGACGGTCATGACTGAGACTACGCCGGGGTAGGCCCGAACCTCGCTGAGGTCCATTGCCGTGATACGGGCATGGGCATGCGTGCTCTGGCCAACGGCTGCATGCAGAAGCCCCGCGGGCTCCGGGAGGTCGTCTATATAGCGTGCCTGGCCTCGAACGTGTTTCCAGGCGCTGTCGTGAAAAGCCTGGGTGCCGGTCAGCCCTTCCGCCGTTGTGGTGGGCTTCGAAGTATGGGGGAGTTTACGCATAATCAGTCACCATGAGCGGCTGGTGTGTATGGGTGGTGTCTTGGGTGCTTTCCAGAAACGCGCGGCGCAGTAGATTGCCTGCCACCTGCAGGCGGTAGGCAGCGGACCCCCGCACGTCGGTCATGGGCTCGAATTCGAGTTCCAACGCCGCAATCGCGGCAGCGACCGTGGCATCGTTCCAGGGCTGCCCGCGAAGCGCCGCTTCCGCGCCATTCGCCCGCTTTGGCGTCGCCGCCATTCCGCCGAAGGCCAGCCGACAGTCTTTGATCAGCTCCCCGTCACGCTTGAGCCAAAATGCGCCAAGTACGGCGGAAATGTCGTCGTCGATGCGCTTGGAGACTTTGTAGATGAATAACTTCTCGTCGGGCGCCGGGTTCGGAATCCAGACGCCGCGAATGAATTCGTGAGGTTGGAGATCGGTCTGCTTATAACCGTGAAAGAAGTCCTCCAGGAGAAGCCGCCGGGTGCCATCGACGCTGTCCAGATCCAGCTCCGCTCCCAGTGCAATCAGTGCGGGAGGCATATCGCCGATAGGTGAAGCGTTCCCGATATTGCCTCCGACAGTCCCGCGGTTGCGGATCTGGCGTGATCCCAGGCGCTCCAGCATCGGTCCGAAATGGGGCCAGCGCCCTTCGAGCTTGTGGAACATGGCGCGGTAGGTGGCTCCGGCTCCCAGGTAAATCCCGTCCTCGTCCTCATGGATTTCCTGGAGTTCTTCTATGCCACCCAGACCGATCAGGTGCTTGAGGTCTTTCAGTTGTTGGGTGATTTCGAGAGCCAGATCGGTGCCGCCCGCAATCATCCTTGCCTCGGGAAATTGCTGACGCAACCCGCGCAGGGCGTCCAGGGATGCTGGTGCGTCGTATCGATAGCCCTGTTCGTCAGCGAGTTCGCCGGCACTTCCCTGCAGGCTTAGCAGATCGGCGATTATTTCGGGATTCTGCAGCCAGGCTGGACCGCCAGGACCGGGTCCGGGAGCGCCCGAGTCCGCGTTAACGGGACCACTGAGCGCACTGCCGCGGTTCAGGACGGCGTTACCCGTGCCGGGTTCCCATGTTTGAACACAGGCCCGGCGCCCGGCCTCGATGATTGGTCGGTACCCCGTGCAGCGGCAAAGATTCCCGGACAGCGCCTCCAATAAGGCTTCGTCGCCGGGCGCGGAGCCGCTTGCCGCACTTTCCGTATGCAGGGCAAACAGCGACATGATGATGCCTGGCGTGCAGAAGCCGCACTGGGCGCCGTGACACTCCACCATCTCCTTCTGTACCGGATGGGCCGGCTCCTGCGTTAGCGCGTCGACGGTGACCAGATGCTTGCCATGCAGGCTCCCGACGAGCGCAATACAACTGTTCACGCTGTCGTAGCGGAGCTGTCCGGACTGCATAGGGTCGGGCGAGCCGATCGCAACGGTGCAAGCCCCGCAGTCACCAGAGGCGCAGCCTTCTTTTGTGCCTGTCAGGCGCATTTTGGTGCGCAGCCAGTCGAGGATGCTTAGATTCGGGTCGACTTGGTTAAGTTTTTGTAGTTGGCCGTTCAAGTAGAATTTGATCACAAATTTTCCCGCTCTTCTGCACTTGCACCGGTCTCGCTCTGCTTTTCTCCTGCTGAGACCAAGCCTACGAGAGATCGACACAAGCCCTTGATTTGTTTTAATAATTGCGCAGGCAGTTCCGCCTAACGGATGCCAAGCGTCACTTGGGACCGTTATTCTTTTTACATTTTCCTGACCAAATAGTCCAGTTTTTTGTGCGGCTGCTGTTTCTTTGATTGCCGTGCACAGATCAGCTATCGTCGGGACCTCGATGCCCTAATCCGAACCTACTCGACACCATGACCAATCAAACTGAATTAGAAGCTCCCCAAACAAAGCGTGCGCCTTCCTCAGGTGGCAAAAGCAAGAAAGTGCGCCCTGGCCGTATCCGCGAACGCAACCGTGAGCGTATTTTGGCAGCAGCTGAAAACGAGTTTGCCTTGAACGGTTTCGGCGCCACGACTGTTCAGAACATTGCCGATAGGGCAGGTCTGCCGAAATCCAACGTGCTTTACTATTTCAGCAATAAAAAGCGCATCTACTATGCGTTGATGGATGACATCATGGGGCGTTGGAATGAAATGTTTTCGAAGATAAAGCCAGAAGACGATCCTGCCACAACCCTGGCCAGCTTCATTCACGCCAAAGTAGAGCTATCCAGGACTCATCCACTGGCGTCGCGCTTGTTCGCTCTGGAAATCATTCAGGGGGCGCCGGTCCTTAAAGATCATCTGTCCACAACCATGCGGGAATGGGTGAGGGCGCGAGCAGACGTCATTCAGCAGTGGATAGACGCTGGTCGAATGGCGCCGGTGGATCCGGTACAACTCATCCTCTTGATCTGGTCGTCAACACAACACTACGCCGACTTTGAAGTCCAAATCCTCGCTATTGAGGACAAGTGCGAATACACAGAGAGTGACTATAAGCATGCGGCGGATTTTTTGACGTCGGTCATTCTGCGCGGTTGCGGCCTGGAGATCCCACAAGGACAACCTGCCGAATCGACAGGTTCTGAATAGCGCACTCGATCAGTCCCGAACGTACCTCTATCAGGCTCGGCCTGCCGCTGTTGCCTGCCTCCCCAATCTTGAAGTACTGAAAATTCCTGACTTATTGGTCAGTTTTTGTTGACCGAAACGCCCATCCTGTTTAAATTCTCTTCAGTACACTCAATCCAGTCGCCGACAACAAAAACAATGCGACAGCAAAAAACAATGCAACAACAAAACTGACGAGAGTGACCATGTCCCATCGCAAAGCCTACCGTGCCTCTGTCCTCCACAGCATTGCCGACCCGCGTCTGGTGGGCGCGGAAGAGTCCTACGAGTATTTCGAAGACGGCCTGCTAGTGGTCGAGGACGGTATTGTCGTTGACATTGGCAGGGCGGAAAGCCTGTTGCCTTCACTGTCTCCTGACGTCGACGTCGTCCACTATGCCGATGCCCTGATAACCCCGGGCTTTATCGACACTCATATACATTATCCGCAGGTGGAAATAATAGGTTCCTACGGCGCCCAGTTGCTGGACTGGCTGGAAACCTACACCTTTCCTTGCGAAGGGCGGTTTGATGATCCCCAGCATGCCCGTGCCCAGGCCGACCTGTTCCTCAGCGAACTGCTGCGGAACGGAACCACGACGGCCCTGGTTTTCGGAACCGTCCACAAGCAATCGGTGGATGCCTTTTTCGAGCAGGCCTCCAAACTGAACCTGCGGATGATTGCGGGCAAGGTGTTAATGGACCGCTGCGCCCCGGACTATCTGGTCGATACGGCGGAATCAGGCTATGCGGATAGCAAGGATCTGATCGAGCGTTGGCACGGAAAAGGACGTTTATCCTATGCGGTGACGCCCCGCTTCGCCCCGACGAGCACCAATGAGCAGCTTGAGCTCGCTGGCAAGCTTTTTAAAGAATTCCCCGGCTTGTATATGCATACCCACATTTCTGAAAACCGGAAGGAGATTGAGTGGGTTAAGGAGCTGTTTCCAGAGCGGGATGGCTATCTTGATGTATACGACCACCATGGCCTGATCGGCGAGCGATCGATGTTTGCCCACGGTGTCCACCTGCACGATGAAGAGTGTAAGCGACTGGGTGACACTGGCTCGGCGGTTGCTTTTTGCCCGACGTCCAATCTTTTTCTGGGTAGCGGTTTACTCGACCTGGCACGCCTGGAGGAACATGGTGTGCGCGTTGGCCTGGGCACAGACGTGGGAGCGGGCACCAGTTTTTCCCAGCTTCAAAGCCTTAACGAAGCGTACAAGGTGCTGCAACTGCAGGGACAGAAACTGGACCCCTTTAAAGCCCTGTACCTCGCTACCCTGGGCGGAGCCCGGTCCCTCTACCTCGACGACAGGATTGGCAACTTGCGCCCCGGGAAAGAGGCGGACTTTGTGGTGCTGGATTACGATGCCACGCCCCTGATCAGCCGCCGCCTGAGCCGCGCCAGGAGCCTGGAGGAAAAGCTCTTCGCCCTTATGATCCTTGGAGATGACCGTGTGGTGAAGGAGACCTTTAGCGCCGGTGTATCTGTTCATCGGCGATAGGGGCCTGGTGCAATAGAGGTCCGACACCCGATCGGATCAACGACTGAATACGGAACTGTTCCCGCTGAGTTTGCACGCCTGCCGTACATCTGTCGCTTATTCTTTTCTCTTGTGTACAATCGTTATAAGAATTGTGTTGCAATTATTGTATACAAACGCATAATCGAAGATGTCATTTCCTGACCTGTGGGACAGGAAATCCAGATGGGGATAGATCAGCCATCACCTGCCTCAAGAGTTCTGCTCTGGGTGATAGAAAACAACAATGATGAGGAATACCTTGTGGAAAACATCGATCAGCAGAAACGCTCACTCAGAGCGTCAGCGAGAACGGACTGGCTCGAACGCATCTTCAAGCTCAGCCAGCATGGCAGCTCAGTCAAGATCGAGCTGATGGCAGGCCTGACCACGTTCGTCACCATGGCCTACGTTATCTTCGTCAACCCGAATGTTATGGCCGCGGCCGGCCTTGATCATGGTGCTGCGTTCGTTGCCACCTGTCTCGGGGCGGCTCTCGGCTGTCTGCTCATGGGGTTTTATGCCAACTGGCCGGTGGGACTGGCGCCTGGCATGGGGCTCAACGCGTTCTTCACCTATACCGTGGTCGGCGAGATGGGCCATAGCTGGGAGGTTGCCCTGGGTGCCGTATTCCTCTCCGGCATTCTCTTTATGATTATGAGTCTGTCGCGTATTCGTGAATGGTTGCTCAACAGCATTCCGATGAGCCTGCGTTTTGCCATGGGGGCAGGGGTCGGAATGTTTCTCGGGCTCATTGGCCTGAAGACAGCCGGGATTGTCGTCGACAGTCCCGCAACTCTGGTTACGATGGGGTCTTTTGGTGAACCTCCGGCACTGCTTGCCGCAATCTGCTTTCTATTGATTGCCGTGCTCAGCCATCGCAACGTCTTCGGCGCAATCCTGCTGAGCATGCTGAGCGTGACGGCGATCGGGTGGAGCATGGGGCTGGTGGAGTACAACGGTCTTATGTCCGCCCCGCCGAGCCTCGCGCCAACATGGCTGGCGATGGACGTTGCTGGCGCGCTCAACGTGGGCATGATCAGCGTTGTCCTCGCGTTTCTCTTCGTGAACATGTTCGACACAGCGGGAACGCTGATGGGCGTCGCGCACCGAGCGCATCTGGTCGGTGAGAACGGCAAGATAGAGAACCTTTCCAAAGCGCTTAAAGCGGACAGCACATCAAGTGTCGCGGGGGCCTTTATTGGTTGCCCGCCCGTGACCAGCTATGTTGAAAGCGCTTCAGGCGTGGCCGCTGGCGGCCGTACCGGCCTGACGGCTGTGACAGTCGGCGTGCTGTTTCTTCTGGCGACATTCTTTGCCCCCCTGGCAGGAATGATCCCGGCCTATGCTACTGCGGGCGCGCTGATATACGTCGCCATGTTGATGATGAGCGGCATGGCTCACATTGACTGGAAAGACATAACCGACACTATTCCGGCAATCATTACCGTGGTGATGATGCCTCTGACCTTCTCGATCGCCAATGGTATTGCACTGGGCTTTCTTACCTATGCCACGTTGAAGCTACTCACCGGACAGCGGGAAAAAGTCTCCGTTAGCCTCTATGTGTTGTGCGTGGTGTTTATCGCCAAGTTTGCCTTCCTGTGAGCGAAAGGTGCACTGATGACCCGAATCGGCGGCCAGGTGCGGCCGCAAAGTGATGCTTATTCAGTTCTATACGATATCCATACCACCTAAAAAACAACAATGAGAGGTAGCAAGATGAAGTTGTTGCAAAAAGTCTTACTGATGACTTGTGTTTTCTTCGCTTTCACCCCGGCTGTCCATGCTGAAAAGTTTTTCGGCAGCTCCAGTGTCTCGCTCCTTTACAGTGACGACTATGAAATTTTTGGCTCCCGGAAAGAGTCTGCGACTGTCTTTACCTTCGAAAACGTAACGGCCCATAACTGGGGGGATACGTTCTTCTTCATTGATCGCTATCAGGTTCAGGGGGATTCAAGTAACGGTGACAACACTTATGGGGAGTTTGCGCCACGCTTGAGCTTGAGCTGGCTTAGCGGCCAGGACCTGGGCTTCGGGCCGGTAACAGACGTTTTCCTGGCAACCCAATATGAGTTTGATGGTGGGGTAGGGGCCAACAATTACATGTACGGGGTAGGGCTGGGCTGGGATATCCCTGGCTTCCAGTACTTCAACACGAACGCTTACTACGTCGAAAACAACACGGATTTCGATACGCCAGATGATTGGCAATTAACCGTGACATGGGGCGCGCCGTTCACATTGGGCAGCGCTGCGTTTCTCTTCGACGGCTTCGTCGACTATTCGTCAGGCGTAAGCGGCGGTCAGAGTGCTGACTTACACATTAATCCTCAGTTCAAACTGGATCTTGGCCATTTCACGGGAAACGCCGGTGTGTTGTATGCCGGGATAGAGTACTCCTATTGGCGCAATAAATTCGGTAGTCCGAACATAGATACAGAGAACGCTATCAGCGCACTGGTCAAATTCCACTTCTGACACTATTACAGGAGAGTTTTATGGGACGCCTTACCACACACGTTCTGGACACCTCACTTGGTCGCCCCGGGCAAGGTATTCGTATTGAGGTCTACCGACTGGAGGGCCAGTCACGCACCTTGCTGAAAGAAGTGACCACCAATGATGATGGCCGCTGCGACGCTCCCATTCTTGAGGGAGAGTCCTTTGCGGCAGGCCAGTTTGAGCTGGTCTTTCACGTCGGTGACTATTTCAGGCACCAGGGCGTTGAAGCCGCCGAGCCGCGTTTCCTCGATGTAATCCCATTGCGTTTCGGCGTGGCTGACGCCTCACAGCACTACCATGTGCCCCTTTTGCTTTCACCCTACAGCTACTCCACCTACCGCGGTAGCTGAGTATTTTCATAATCAATCAATACAACAGCACAGTAAGAGAACAGGCTTATGGAAGCTTTCATTCTGGACTTCGGGAATTTAATGCTGAGGTGGCTTCATGTGATTGCGGCAATTGCGTGGATTGGTGAGTCAATCTACTTCGTGATGCTGGATAACAGCCTCAAGCCGCCCCAGGACGAAAACTGCAAGAAGAAGGGGGTCTTTGGCGAGATGTGGGCCGTGCACGGAGGCGGCTTTTATCACAACCAAAAGTACGCCACTAGCCCAGGTACCTTGCCGGCAGACCTGCACTGGTCTTTCTGGAAATCGTACACCACCTGGCTGTCGGGTTTCGCGCTATTCGTCATACTCTACATGGTCAATCCGGAATTCTATCTGGTTAACCCGAACAGTAGTTGGAAATGGGCTGCTGAATTAAGCGGATGGCAGGCCAACGTCGTTGCGCTGCTTTTCCTGGTCTTTGGCTGGGTTGTATACAATGAGCTGTGCAAACGCATCAGTCCCAGCATGGAGCGGGACGGCATGCTGAGTATTGCGGTCGGCGTAATGGTCGTGGTTGTCGCGTATCTCAGTACTCAGCTTTTTTCCGGTCGTGCCGCTTTCCTTTTGACCGGGGCCGTGATGGCGACAGCCATGTCCGCGAATGTCTTTTTCTGGATCATTCCGGGCCAGCGCCGAATGGTCAATGCCATGAAGGCGGGGGAGGAGCCCAACCCGCTTGATGGCAAGCGCGGCAAACAACGTTCCGTCCACAATACGTACTTCACGCTTCCGGTCGTTCTGTTAATGATCAGCAACCACTATGCCTTTGCGTATACATCGGCTCAGGCATGGCTGGTTATGTCGCTGCTCATCTTTGCCGGAGCTGTCATCCGCCAGTTTTTTGTACTGAAGCACACAGGCAGAACCGAGCCCGGTTACCTGGTGACTGGCGGCGTGCTGGTCCTGCTGACCGTCTGGGCAGCGGCGCCTACGGTTGGGGCGCAGAAAGAGGAGTCACAGGTAGCTGAATCGCAGGCAAACACTGGAGCCAGTACGGAGCCTGAAGTGAGCGAACCATTGTTGGCAGAAGACGTGGGCGCAGCTATCGAACAGCACTGCCTGGGCTGTCACTCCAAACAGCCTGAGCATCCCGGTTTTTCAGCACCGCCGGCAGGATTTGCGTTTGATGCGGTTAGCCAGATTCTCAGCCATCAAGCCAAGATCAAGGAAGTCGTGGCGAATGGTTACATGCCCTTGGGCAACACGACGAACATGACCAAAGAGGAGCGCGAAGTTATCAAAAACTGGGCTGAGTGAATGTTGCGCCAGTTATGGATACAATGTACTATAATAATCGTATACAACATACGCTGGCAGGGATGCAGACACGAGCAGCCTGCCAGCCAGAGCGCAAGAAGGAAGTTGCTAGATGAATCCGGCTAACCCTGATGACTACCCCCGGGACCTGATTGGATACGGTTCCTCGCCGGTTCAGGCTAATTGGCCTGGCCGGGCCCGTATCGCCGTGCAGTTCGTTCTCAATTATGAAGAAGGCGCAGAAAGCTGCGTTTTGCATGGTGATACCCATTCGGAGCAGTTTCTGTCTGAAATCGCCGGGGCCGAAGCCTATTCCAGTCGGCATCTGAGCATGGAGTCCATTTATGAATACGGCTCGCGGGTCGGGGTGTGGCGAGTGCTGAACGAGTTTCAGCGCCGTGGGATGCCGCTGACGGTGTTCGGAGTGGCAATGGCGCTTGAGCGTCACCCCGAACTTGCCCATGCCTTCAAAGAGCTGGGCCACGAAATCGCCTGCCATGGCTGGCGCTGGATTCACTACCAGAACGTGCCGGAAAGCGTAGAGCGCGCGCACATGCGCCGAGCGATCGAAATTTTCCAGAACCTTTACGGTGAGAAGCCGGCCGGATGGTATACCGGTCGCGACAGCCAGAACACCCGGCGCCTGGTGCTGGACGAAGGAAGCTTTCTCTACGACAGCGACTACTACGGGGACGACCTGCCATTCTGGACCTCCCAGCGTGATAGCCAGGGCGAAATGCACACTCACCTGGTTGTGCCCTATGCCCTGGATACTAACGACATGCGCTTCGCTTCTGCCCACGGCTTCAGCACGGGAGAGGACTTTTATAGCTATTTGCGAGACGCCTTCGACGTGCTTTATGCCGAGGGAGGGGATACGCCGAAGATGCTGTCCATCGGCCTTCACTGCCGGCTAATAGGCAGGCCAGGGCGCTTCCGGGGCCTGCAACGATTCCTCGATCACATAGAAGCCCATGATCGTGTCTGGGTTACGAGACGTGTGGATATTGCACGCCACTGGGCTGAACACCACTCCCCGTTTTCATCCAAGGAGCAGTAATGAGCAACCGATCTGTGAACAAACATACCTATTACGCTCCCGCTGGCGGGCATCCACCCCAGACTCAGTTGCTGTCTGACCGCGCCGTTTTTACCGATGCCTACGCGATCATTCCCAGGGGCGTGATGCGGGATATCGTCGCCAGCGCATTGCCACATTGGGATAAAACCCGGCTATGGGTGCTTTCACGGCCGCTGTCCGGATTTGCCGAGACCTTTTCCCAGTACATCATGGAAGTGTCCCCGGGAGGCGGCAGCGCGCGGCCAGAACTGGACCCTGGCGCGGAAGGGGTTCTGTTTGTGGTTGAGGGTGAGATGGCCTTGACGATTGCCGGCCATCAGCACCGGATGCAAGAGGGCGGCTACGCCTTCATCCCGCCGGGGACCTCCTGGCAGGTATACAACGAAAAGGATACTCCGCTGCGTTTTCACTGGGTGCGAAAAGCCTATGAAGAGGTGGATGGTATCGAGGTGCCGGAGGCCTTTGTAACCAATGAAAATGATGTAACGCCCACTGAGATGCCGGGAACCGAGGGGCGCTGGACCACGACACGCTTTGTTGATCCCCAGGACATCCGCCACGACATGCACGTCAATATTGTCAACTTCCAACCCGGTGGGGTCATTCCCTTTGCCGAGACTCATGTGATGGAACATGGCCTCTACGTTCTGGAAGGAAAGGCTGTATACCACCTCAACCAGGATTGGGTCGAAGTCGAAGCGGGTGACTATATGTGGCTTCGCGCCTTCTGCCCGCAAGCGTGCTACGCCGGCGGTCCGGGCCCTTTCCGCTACTTGCTTTACAAGGACGTCAATCGGCACATGAAACTTGGCGGATTCGGTTCCCGCTGAGCTGAGACGAGGACATTTTTATGCTGGAACTCCAGGCACAACCGCTGAGCCCCGAAGCCTTTGCCGATTTCGGAGATGTCATTGACAGGCGCACGGCCAGTTCTTTTCCCATCAATGGAGGGCGCACCCAGCGCCACCATGATTTGGCGAAAGTCGAGGTCTTCGGCGACGAGGCAAGGGTTCTGGTGAGTATCTTCGTCAGCCAACCGGTGACGTTACCCCTGGAAATCTCTTTCCTTGAGCGCCACCCGCAAGGCAGTCAGGCATTTATGCCCTTACACGGGGAGCGCTTTCTGATTGTTGTGGCGCCGCCAGGCGAAACGATAAGCCCTGATGAGGTTCGCGCCTTTGTTACAGACGGTCTGCAGGGGGTGAATTACCGAGCCGGTACCTGGCACGCAGTTCAGTCAGTGCTGGATCGGGAAGGGGAGTTTTTGGTTGTCGATCGCGGCGGTTCGGGGAACAACTGCGACGAGTATCCGTTGGAGGTGCGAGTACTCCTCAGCCAAACGAACTGATCCAGTGGCTGGGGACGAGGACTGTTTCAACTACAAAAACAACATTATTTCGGAGGAAACACCATGACTATCATGACTGCAGCAGAAGCTGCCGTTCACGTTTTGAAGAAAGAGGGGATAGATATTGCGTTTGGCGTCCCAGGAGCGGCCATCAACCCGTTCTATGCCGCCATGCGCAAGGTTGGAGGGGTTGACCACGTCCTGGCCCGCCACGTGGAAGGGGCTTCCCACATGGCTGAGGGCTATACCCGCACAAAAGCCGGCAACATTGGCGTCTGTATCGGTACTTCCGGACCTGCTGGCACCGATATGATCACCGGATTGTACTCGGCCACCGGCGATTCCATTCCCATTCTTTGCATCACTGGGCAGGCGCCGCGAAGCAAGCTGCATAAGGAAGACTTCCAGGCCGTGAATATCCAGGCCATTGCGGGACCGGTTACCAAATGGGCCATTACCGTTCTTGAGCCGGCTCAGGTGCCTCGCGCTTTTCAGCATGCATTCCAATTGATGCGCAGCTCCCGTCCCGGACCGGTCCTGATTGACCTGCCTATTGATGTGCAGATGAGTGAGATTGAATTCGACCCAGACACCTATGAACCCTTGCCAGCCTACAAGCCGGCCGCCTCGCGGGCGCAGATCGAGAAAGCGCTGACCCTGCTGAACGAGGCTGACAGGCCCCTGCTTGTTGCCGGCGGAGGCGTCATTAATGCGGATGCCAGCGACCTCCTGGTTGAGTTTGCCGAGCTTACCGGCGCCCCTGTCGTTCCGACCTTGATGGGGTGGGGGACGATTCCCGACGACCATCCGTTAATGGCCGGTATGGTGGGGCTCCAGACCTCCCATCGTTATGGCAACGCAACGATGCTGGCTTCTGACTTCGTGATGGGTATCGGTAACCGCTGGGCGAACCGCCACACAGGTAACGTTGACGCCTATACCAAGGACCGGAAGTTCGTCCATGTCGACATCGAACCGACCCAGATTGGCCGTATCTTCGGGCCAGACTACGGGATTGTCTCTGATGCCAAGGCGGCATTGGAACTCTTCATTACAGTCGCCAAAGAGTGGATCGCTGCCGGCAAGCTGAAGGATCGCAGCGCCTGGGCCGAGGAGTGCCAGAGCCGCAAGCGGACCCTGCTGCGCAAGACTCACTTCGACAACGTGCCAGTGAAGCCGCAGCGCGTCTATGAAGAGATGAACAAGGTGTTCGGCAAGAACGTCCGGTATGTCACCGCCATAGGGTTATCCCAGATTGCCGGGGCGCAGTTCCTGCACGTGTATAAGCCGCGGCACTGGATCAACTGCGGCCAGGCCGGGCCACTGGGCTGGACCATTCCCGCGGCCCTCGGCGTATGCCGGGCCGATCCCGAGGCTGAGGTCGTCGCGCTCTCCGGGGACTATGACTTCCAATTCATGGTCGAGGAGTTGGCTGCCGGGGCACAGTTCAACCTGCCCTACATACATGTCCTGGTGAACAATTCCTATCTGGGGCTGATCCGCCAGGCGCAGCGCGGCTTCGACATGGACTACTGCGTGCAGTTGGCATTCGAGAACGTTAACTGCCCCGAGATAAACGGCTATGGCGTCGACCACGTCTCGGTTGTCGAAGGCCTCGGCTGCAAGGCGTTGCGGGTCACCAAGCCCGATGACATTGGCCCTGCGTTTGAGCAGGCGCGCGAATTGATGCGCGAACACCGCGTGCCGGTGGTGGTCGAGATCATTCTTGAACGGGTCACAAACATCGCTATGGGCACCGATCTTGACGGTGTCAACGAGTTCGAAGCCCTGGTTGAGAACGTAACCGATGCGCCGACCTCAATTGCCAGTCTGACCTAAGCATCGCAATCACCCGCCCCCGGCCTGAGGGAACGCATCAGGGTCAGGGGGCGAAGCATTAAAAATGGACGAGTAGGAGACCCAAAATGCCTAAGTTTGCAGCTAATTTAAGCATGCTGTTCACCGAGGAGGATTTTCTCGATCGCTTCCAGGCCGCCGCGGCGGCAGGCTTTAGCGGAGTAGAGTACCTCTTCCCCTACGATTACGCTGCCGTAGACATCAAAAAGCGGCTGGACGCTCACGGCCTCACACAGGTGCTGCACAATCTTCCGGCAGGGGACTGGGCCGCCGGCGAGCGCGGTATTGCCTGTCATCCGGATCGAGTTGAAGAGTTTCGGGAAGGCGTAGAGAAAGCGATTGATTACGCCACCGTTCTCGGTTGCAAGCAGCTGAACTGCCTCGCGGGTATCAAACCCCAGGGAGTTAGCGAAGAGCAGGCCCGTCAGACTCTGGTCGGCAATTTGCGATATGCCGCCGAAAAGCTGAAAGCGGCAGGCATTCTGTTGCTCGCCGAGCCAATCAATACCCTCGACATCCCCGGCTTCTTCCTCAACCGGACTGAGCAGGCGCTGGCGTTGTTCGAAGAAGTGGGTAGCGACAACTTACAGCTGCAATACGACATCTATCACATGCAGATCATGGAGGGCGACCTGGCCCGAACCATGGAGACGCACCTTGCAAGCATCGGCCATGTGCAGTTGGCCGACAATCCGGGTCGCCACGAGCCCGGTACGGGAGAGATCAATTACCCGTTCCTGTTCGCCCATCTTGACCGCCTGGGCTACCAGGGGTGGATCGGCTGCGAATACAAGCCAGCAGCGACGACGCTCGAGGGGCTCGGCTGGCTGGACAGCGCACGATAGAGCCAAACCACAACAAAAGTGAGTAAGGAGAGGATTATGAGCAAGATTGGATTTATTGGTCTCGGGATTATGGGACGGCCCATGGCCGGACACCTGTTGGACGCAGGCCACGAGCTGGTGACCTACGTTAAGTACGGCACTCTGGACGAAGGTCTGGCCGCCAAGGGCATGAAAGAGGTTGATAGCCCCAGGGCGGTAGCCGAACAGGCGGAGATTATCATCACGATGGTTCCGGACACCCCCGATGTGGAGGAAGTGCTGCTTGGCGAAGCGGGGATCGTGGAAGGCATCAAACCAGGCACGCTGGTCATCGATATGAGCTCTGTCGCGCCGATCCCAACCCAGGCGTTCGCGAAGCGCATCACCGAGGCCGGCGGTGAATACGTCGATGCCCCAGTGTCCGGCGGCGAGGGTGGCGCTGTTAACGCGACGCTGACCATCATGGTCGGCGGCTCCACCGAAGGCTTTAACCGGGCCCTGCCAGTCCTTGAGGTCATGGGCAAGACGATCACCCATATTGGCGAGCACGGCGCCGGTCAGATCTGCAAAGTTGCCAATCAGATTGTTGTAGCTTTGACGATCCAGGCGGTTGCTGAAGGCCTGCTTTTTGCTTCAAAAGCCGGGGCAGACGTGACGAAAGTCCGTGAGGCCCTGCTGGGTGGTCTGGCCCAGTCGAAGATACTTGATGTGCATGGAGAGCGCATGATCAATCGCACCTTTGAGCCGGGCTTTCGGATTCGCTTGCACCAGAAGGATCTCAACCTGGCCCTGGAAAGCGCGCGCACCCTTGACCTGTCTCTGCCTGGCACGGCCAACGCCCAGCAACTGTTCCAGGCTTGTGCAGCCAACAATGGTGCGGATTGGGATCACGCAGGCATTGTCAGGGCTTTGGAAAAACTGGCTGACCACGAAATCGGCAGCTAATCAGTCACCCCGGCAGCAGCCGGCGCATCCTGATGGTCCATGACAGACGTCGTATCGGCGTCTGTCATGGCTGCGCGCTGCCGGGCCGGCCCGTTTCTTTATTTTCTATCCGTTGCGAGGAGCCGCTAATGAACGCCCCGTCCAGTTCGCTGTCTTTTGACGATCCGACAGAAGTGAATGCCTGGCTCAAACAGCTGGCCGCAACTGCCGTATCCGCCGTACATCCTGACACCCTGTTTTCGCCTGATCAGCTGCCGTCGCGCCCATCCGGACGCACGGTAGTGATCGGAGCCGGCAAAGCTGCCGCTGCCATGGCCGCAGCCTTTGAGCGCACATGGGCTGATAACTACCCCGACGCCGAAATCTCCGGCCTCGTCGTCACTCGTTACGGTCATGGCGCTGATTGTCGGCACATCGAGGTATTGGAAGCCTCCCACCCGATGCCTGACGAGTTGGGCGAGAAGGCGGCTCAGCGTATGCTCGATGCAGTGACCGGGCTTACCGCGAACGATCTTGTCATTGCCTTGATTTCGGGGGGTGGTTCCGCGCTCATGACGCTGGCTGCTCCAGGACTGACGCTGCACCAGAAGCAAGCAATCAACAAAGTACTGTTGCGTTGTGGGGCGCCGATTCGTGAGATCAACACGGTGCGGCGACATCTCTCGCGCATCAAGGGCGGGCGATTGGCTGCCGCAGCTCATCCGGCGGAGGTGGTTACTTATCTGATCTCCGATGTGCCCGGCGACGATCCTACGCTGATCGCCTCAGGACCGACCCTGCCAGACGAGACAACGCCACTCGATGCGTTGGAAATACTGGAACGGTATTCGATCGAAATTCCAGATGCTGTGCGTCGTCATCTGGTCAGCGACGATACCGCGCCCAAGCCGCACTCGCCTGAATTTGAGCGTGACCGTGCCGTGGTTCAGGCCAGGGCGTGTGATGCGCTTCGTGCAGCGGGGGCTGCTGCAGAGTTAGCCGGTGTGGACGTACGTGTGTTGGGTGACGATCTTGAAGGCGAGGCGAGAGAGCTGGGGCGTGATCATGCGGCACTAGCTTTGAAGCTTCAAAAAGAAGTCAAAGAACCGCTCCTGATACTGTCGGGTGGCGAGACCAGTGTCACTGTGCTCGGCGAAGGGCGCGGAGGTCGCAACGTCGAATACCTCCTGGGAGCGATCACGGTCCTTCAGGGTGCGCCCAATATTTACGCTCTGGCCATCGACACGGACGGTATCGACGGCTCCGAGGATAACGCCGGCGCTATTTTCGGGCCTAACGACTGGTCCCGGGTTCAAGCCCTGAAGCTGGACCCTGCGAATTATCTCGCCGGTAATGACGCCTACAGTTTTTTCGAGGCGCTCGATGGCTTGATCGTCACGGGTCCCACTCGTACCAATGTCAATGATTTCCGCGCCTTACTGGTGCTCCCAAGGTCCGTATGAGGAAACTCGGAACACGATCTAAAGCTAACCGCGTCTATTGCTTGGAACGGGCCTTTCCCTTGGCAAGGCCTATGTGCGAGAACACCGCATGCAAGTCATCGGTTGCACTGTCGTCATCAAAGTTCAGTTTTGCATCGATATGATCCATGTGATGCATCATCAATGACACCGCTTTGTCAGTATCACGGGCGGATATGGCATCAAGCAACTGATTGTGCTCATCATAGGAGCAATGGGAGCGGGTGCCCTTTTCGTATTGGGCGATGATCAGCGAGGTCTGAGAAACCAGGCTGCGCTGGAAACCGATAAAGGGCGTATTGTTCGCCGCCTCCGCTAATTTCAGATGGAATTCGCCTGACAGGCGGATACCCGCACCCCGATCCCCGCGAGCAAAGCAATTTTGCTCTTCCACCACCATGTCCCGCAGCTCATCGAGCTGCTGTTCAGTCGCGTTCTGGACCGCTAACTCTGTAATAGCACGTTCAACCAGGCGCCGTGCGTACAGAATCTGACGGGCCTCTTCCACGCTCGGGCTGGCTATCATCGCGCCCCGGTTAGGGCGAATGGAGACGACACCTTCATGTGCCAACTGCGACAACTCTCGCCGGATAATCGTGCGGCTGACACCAAAAATTTCCCCTAACGCTTCCTCACTCAATTTGGTGCCGGGTGCCAGGCGATGCTCAAGAATAGCGTCGAACATGTGGGCGTATATCGTCTCGCTTGTCGTCCCGGTCCGTTTTTTTCCGGTTCGGTTCGGGCTTTTGGTGGGTTGCGCTTGTTTGTTCATAATATCTCGCGAATGAGGTAGTGGAAGTACAGAATCTGATTCTGAATAGTATACGAGAAACGACGCCGTTTAGCCGAACCTGATCGAGCCACGTAATCACCTAAAAAAAACCCGCCTGAAGGCGGGTAAAAACACACTGAGGCAAATCGAGTGTGTAAGTCAGGCGTGTGAAACAGCGGGGCAGGCACGACTGGTACTGAAAAACCTGCCCCTGGCCACGAAGACCTGATGAAAGCATAGCACATACTGTCGTTTTATGGATACAGTTATAATTAGTTTTGTATTCAGTTTGTTGGGTTGGTTATCGCACGCTTAAGTGATGGCCAGGCTTGGGCTCAGTGGCCATGGCCTGTGTTGAGGCCAGGATTTCTCCGGACCCACAAAAGAATTGCCGGCGGTTGAAACATCATATATTCTATGAATATTGTATACGATGTGCGGGTGCCAGCTTTCGATGCAGGCTGACCGGGCGTTATTCATTCAGATATCAGGAGCAAAGAATGAGCCGTTTTCGAACCCTGACTCCATCCAGCCTCGGGCGAGAGGCCTTCGTTGCAGCTTTTGCTGACATCTATGAGCATTCGCCATGGGTAGCAGAGCAGGCCTATGACATGGGCGTGGATGAAAAAGTTGACGAGATCGAAGTCATGCACGAGCGGATGTCAAACATCCTTCTCAACGCGGATCGGGAAGCCCAGTTGGCCTTGATCAATGCTCACCCGGATCTGGCAGGCAAAGCTGCTATGCGTGGAGAGCTTACGGCCTCGAGTACTTCCGAGCAGGCGGGTGCAGGTATTCAGGAGTGTACTCCGGAAGAGTTTACGCGCTTCGTCAGGCTTAATGAGGCCTATAAAAACAAGTTTGGCTTCATTTTTATCATGGCCGTAAAAGGTAGTAACAGACACCAGATACTGGCCTCGTTCGAAGAACGCATGCACAACTCCCCCGAGCAGGAATTCCAGCGCGCACTGAGCGAAATCAACAAGATTGCCTTGTTCCGCCTGCAGGCAATGTAGCACCGTGTTCCTCGCTATTAATCCGCCCACTGCCAGGGCGGCGCATCCAGCAGTCCCTGACCCAGGATAAGCGTTTCGCCCAAATTCTTATTCAACGCAATAGAGTTGCAGTCACCGTCCCCTTCCAGAGTGGCAACCAGGCGTGGCGCGTGGGACACCACCCACACTTGGGTTTCCCGTGAGGCACGGATAATCAGGCGCCCCAGGGCCGGAAGCAAATCCGGGTGCAGGCTGGTTTCCGGCTCATTCAACACCAGCAGGGAAGGCGGTCTGGGCGTGAGCAACGCTGCCACCAACAACAGATAACGAAGCGTGCCGTCTGACAGTTCCGCCTGGTTTAAGGGGCGCAACAGCCCATCCTGCAGAAACTGCAACAGGAAACGGTTGCCGGAGTCTGCTTCGAAATTGATGGTGGCCCCGGGAAACGCATCCTCAATCGCTTCATACAAGGCCTGCCGGTCGCCAATCTCGTGTATGGTCCGCAAGGCGGCCACCAGGCTATGGCCGTCGTGATCAAGCACCGGGGTGCGTGTACCGATCTGCGGAGTGCGGATGATGGATTGCGGATCGGTTCTGAACTGATCGTAGAAGCGCCAGTTGCGGATGGTTTGTCGGACGGCATGGACCTCAGGCACGGCAACCGGATCACTGATTTCGTTCAGAATGCTTTCGTAGGTATTGAGGTGGGCGTTATAGACCTCCCATTTGCGGCCGGAGCGCACTTTCACCACGGGCCCGATCCGGTCGATCAGGCAGCTGCTGGGCCGGCAGACGTCGCCTGCCCAGATGCATTCACGCTTTATCTCGGGGTCAAACTGAAACATGGACGGGTCCTGGTAACCCGCAAATCCCTGGGGCGCCGGCATCCCCAGTAAAATGGCGTAACCGAAGTCTTCACCCACAAAGCCCAGCCTCAAGCGGGTGTTTTGTGTCTTGGCAGAGCCCTGCACCGGAGAGGAGCCGTCTTTCATACCCTGGGTGAATTTCTCGGGCCCGGCCCAGAAGGTGTAATCAAGCCCTCCTTCCCGCGCAATCGATGAGATCAGATTGCCTTTCGCAGTTTCGGCCAGCAATCGCAGCGACTTGTACAGGTTGGATTTGCCGCACCCGTTGGGCCCGGTAACCACGTTGAGGCCAGATAGGGGAGAGACAATGTTTTTCAGGCTGCGGTAGTTGGATACGGCAAAAGCTTTGATCATAAGCTCAAGGTCTCTTAGGGTTGGCTGCTGTCATAACGTTTTGAAGGGAGAACACCTGGTCTCATCACTGGAAAATGGCTGTGATTATCCTGCGTCCGCTTGGAAGTAAGTGACCCTTCAATTGTGCGCGAGCAGCCCGATTATTCATAGGAGCCACCATGAACAAGATGACTTAACGAAAGCCAGACCGGTGCTTGATTCTGACCTGTACGCTGGTGCTGTGAGGGAAGATGAAGCGACCTACCAGAAGGCCGGCGTCTCGGCTGTACCGGCGTTCATTATCAACGGCAAGTACCTCATTTCAGTTCGTCGTTTGCGCCGTTGCCCAATCGCAGAATTTCTCCAACGGCATCGGCCTGGCAAACAGGTAGCCCTGCAGCCGGTGGCAGCCCAGCTGGGTTAGAAGCTCCCTGGTGCTATTGTCCTCCACGCCTTCGGCTACGGCTTCCAGATTGAGGGTGCGTGCGAGTTTCAGGGTGTTCTGGACAATTCTCAAGTCATTCTCGTTGGAAGCCATCTGGCTTATAAAGCAACGATCTATTTTCAGCTCGTGGATGGGCAGGCGGCTCAGATAGGCCAGGGAGGAGTAGCCCGTGCCAAAATCATCCAGGGCAATCATGCAGCCGCTGTTGGCAATCTGAAGCAGGGACCCGATCACTGCGTCCATGTTGTGCATCATGGAGGTTTCCGTCACTTCGAAGATCACGCGATTCATTGGAATGCCGTGTTCCCTGATTCCCGCCAGTGCGAAGGACACAAAGTGGCTGTTGGTGAGATTCTGAACCGACAGGTTGATGCTGCAGGTAATGTTCAGTTGTCGTTCCTGCAGCGTTTGCATGGTTTTCCAGGCCTGGGTCACGATGTAGCGCGATAGCAGATCCATCAAACCGGCATTTTCTGCGATTTCGATCACTTCCCCGGCGGGCACTGGCCCAAAGCGCGGACTGTGCCAACGCAACAGTATCTCCGCGCCCACCAGCTCCTGGCCGGTGCTGTTCATTTGCGGTTGCAGGTAAAGCTCCAGTTCGCCCGCTTCGATGGCCGGCGGCAAGGCCGTCACCAGATTCAGGCGGCGACGCGCGAAATCGGAAATCTCGTCATTATAGACCTGCACCGGAACCTTGCTTGATTCACTGCGGTCCTGTGCCGCCGAGGCGTGTTGATACAGAATCTCCGCGCTGTCGCCATGCTCCGGTGCAACAGCCACGCCGCAGTGTAGGTTCATGAACACAGGCAGCCTGACGGAATGGACAGAGATGTCATGATTACCCACCATCTGGTTGATCAAGGGCTCCAGTGGGCCCTCCAACTGCTTGACGTCAATCAGGAATGCCGCTGATCCGAATTCGGGAATCGCAATGTAGGCGAGTTGCCGACTTTCCAGGCAGATCACACCGTCCTGCCCGGCCAGCGTATGGTTGAGCTTATTCATCAACTGACAAAACATTTCTTCCGCCAGCCTGTGGCCCATGCTGGACGCAATGTCCTTGATCTGTGGATAGTGGACCAGTGTGAGTGCGACCTGTTTGTTCTGGCTCATCATTGTCTGTAACTGCTGATTGAGCAGGGAGGCATTGGGCATCCTGGTGGTCGAATCGTGCATGGCCTGTTCAAGGGATTGCATTTCCAGATCCCGGACCTGTCGCTCGGCCAATTGCTGCCTTCGCAGTGCGGCCAATTTGCGTGCCCGCTCGTCCTTGATGCGATGGGCGAGCGCGAACGAAAGCAGCAGCACCTCGGCGGCAGAGCCGACCTGCATGGCATGGTTGGTGACGACGTTCACCGGGATAAAGTTGAAGACGTTCAGTAAATACAGGGCGGTCCCAAGGGCAAAGGTAGTCCAGGCCAGCACGAAATAACGGGCAATGGTGACGCCGGCTCTCAGACCCGCCAGGCCCACGGAGATGAGCAGCACAATCACCAGCGTGCCCAGCAGGCCCGCGAACAGCGCACCGTGTATGGGGGAAGCCCATGTGTAGACGATCAGCAACCCGGCCAGTACGGCCGCAATCTTCATGCTGCGATCCCAGCGGGAAGATATTTCCTGCCATTTCAGGAAGCTGCGTGCGAACATCAAGGCAAACAGAGACACAAGTGCAGTGCTGATGGGGAGGGCATAACGGGTCAGCAACGGCTGCCCGCCCCAGATCCAGGCGCTGCCGACCCCGGAGATGCAGAGCATCAGCAGGCTGATCGAGCCGATGTACAGCACGTAATAGCCGTAGGCTGAATCCCGGATAGAGAGAAACAGGAACAGGTTGTAGACCACCAGGGCAAACAAAACGCCGAAATAGGCTCCCCAATAGAGGCTCTCCAGTGAAAATCGATTCAGCAGATGGTCCTCACGCCAAAGCTCGAGCGGCACTTGCAGTGACGTGGCCGATCGCGCTCGCAGGAATAATTCCACCTGGCCGTTCAGGTCACGCGGTAGTGGCAGGGCCACCTGGTAACTGTGGGCCCGTTCCCGCTGATTCTCGGTCTCCTGGCGACTGGTGTGGTAGATTGCTGGCTGTTGTTTATCACGCAATATGTAGAGATCCACTTCCTCCAGAAGTGGATATGGAATCACCAGGTACCACTGGCGGGTCAACGGTTCCGGGATGGTCAGGGATGTCCTGAGCCATACTGATTGGCCGGTGAAGCCCAGGTTCAATACGCTGTCATTGTGCTTTTTATGCCACTGTTCCCGTTGCAGGATCTGATCAAGGGGCAGGTCTTTGTCCAGAAAGTACTCGATGTGGTGGTTCAAGCTGAAACGGACAGCGTCATCCTGAATTGTCAGTTCCTTGCCACTGGCGGTAATAGCGAATAAAAGGGATATCACAACGAATCCCGCTGACCATTTGTGGAGTTTCGCCATGGTGCCTTCCTATTCGTCCAGGGGACTGATCAGGCGGCCGGTGAAACCGAGAAACTCGGCCTCCTGACAAAAGGCGGAGAAATCGCCTTCCCCCGCATCCGGCTGGCGAAGCAGGACCAGTGCCTCGACCAAACACCCGGGAATATCCCGGTTGTTCCAGGCTGGCATGCGTGGCCACATCAGGAATTCTTCGTGGGACAACACCACCTTTTCCACCGTGATTTGCCGCACCCGTAGGCGTTCCCGGGCTGTCAGGCTGATGCAGGGGTGGGTGTCATCAGCGATCAGGGCTCCCGGGCTTATGTGCTGCTGGAGTTCCAGGATGGCATCGCCATGATGGGTTAAACCGATGAAAAGCTTTTCGTCCTGTAGATAGGCCAAAGAGGAGGTCTGCAATACCGTCCCCCGTTCGGTGGTGATTTCCCTGTCTTCCTCATAGCGCGGGTCAAAGCCGATCACCTTGTCATACATGCCGGTGAGATCCTGACACACTGCGTTGCCGATGCGCCCGGCGCCTCCCAGCACGACAATGCTGGTCTGCTGGCTGTATTGGGGGCGCTCGCGCATTTGCCGCGCCACGTCCCAGATCATGTACCTCGTTCCCAGGCTCCCATCCACCAGCGGTTCGTTAATTTCGATCCCTGCTTTCATGGCGAAGTTGGGGAGTCGTCCAACCAGGGCAATCCGCTGCACATCGGGGTAGTCCCGTTGCAATTGATCCAGGTAAAGCCGGACTTTTTCGGGATCTTCCTGTAACTCATGCTCCAGAAACTGCGACGCGACCAGCAGGCCTCTCATGTCTGCATTGCGAATAAAGCCAAGCACTATATTGGGCGGCATACGCTTTGCCATGCCGGGCGTAAAATAGGAGCCTACCTGCTGCTTGTTGCCGTACACCGCGAACAGGAAATGCGGTCTGGCCAGGGCGTGAACGAAGGTGCGCAGATAGGTATTGGCCAGAAACACCGCAAACCGGCGGCTGTTTCTCCAGAGTGCACGTTTGCTTCTGGCAGTCAGACGCTGCCAGGTGGGGGCGGTGCCATAGAGCTTGCTCAGCTCGTTTTCGGAAAAACGTCTGCGATTGAACTGCAAACCAATGTGAGATCTGCCGGTGTGCGTCACCGTTGCCGTTACCTTCATACCGGGCTTGCCGGGGAAGTCCACGTCAATGACCTCACAGGGGCGGATATACACCCGATCCGGCCTTTTCAGGCGTAACCCGCCAGCCGATATGTCCAGTGTTTGGGTTTCAATGGTGTGATTGGCATAACTCAGAATCACCGGGACCCTGATCCCGGATCGCAAATGCCGGCGATACTCTCCATGCATCCTTATCATCGCTGGCTCCCGACACCCTGTCGAATCTGATACTTACTTTAAACTTCTAGTCTGGACCAAACTTGGGAATGCCGCCATTTTCCAACGGCCCCACGCACCTTCAGAACGGGCCACATTGAATTTCTGCTCCTGGCTATATAACCAATCCCGTAAGCATGCTAAAACGTTTTCGCCCAGCGGTCGCCATGGAGCGCCAGGGTATTCTTCCGATCATCAGGATCTCAGCATGTCAGACAAATTTTTTTACAAAGGCCGGCAGGACGCGCGCCAGCACCACACCGCTCACGGTGGCTTTCAGACCAAGGCCATTAAAAAGAGTGGCAGCAAGAAGTACCCGCTAACGCTGGTGGTGACCAGTGAGGCTCGCAAGCAGGAGATCGAAGCCCGGGTGGCTGAAGCCAAACTGCATGCGAACATTACGGTTGATAATCGTGAGGGCGCTGTTGAATCCATTGCCGAACTGACCGCGCTCCTGAACAAAGCGGCGACCGTTACCACGGCGAAATTGCCTTCCCGCAATGACCCTTGCAGCTGCGGCAGTGGCCTGAAATTCAAGAAGTGCTGTGGCTGAGGGCGATGGGGTTGATGAAGGTGACGAAGGTGAAGAGAGGAACGCTATGATTATTTGCGGAGTGGAGCTGACCGGCAGCGATGCCGTGGTGTGTATGCTGAACCTGGATCGGGGGCAGTTCAGCTTGCCGGAGTGCAAGGTGCGAAAACTGTCGCTGAACAAACACCACACCCGGGAAGACCTGAAACAGTTCCAGGCGGCGTTTGCTGAGTTGATGGCAGAGCACGGGGTGACCCGTGTCGTGATCAAGGAGCGGATGCCGAAAGGCAAATTTGCCGGTGGCGCCATCAGCTTCAAGCTGGAGGCAGCCATTCAACTGATTGACGGTAGTGAGCTGGAGGTCAGGTTGCTCCCGCCGGCGCAGATCAAGTCCACGCTGGCAGCCAATCCGCTGCCGATTCCTTTCGCCGAGACCGGCTTGAAGATCTTTCAGGAAACCGCCTTTATCGCAGCCTATGTGGGGCACATGGCGAAATAGCGCCTTGGAGTCAGCGGAGCGGCCTCGTTATACGTAGATGTCGAAGGCTGCGATGGCTTTCGACTTTCGGTGGTTTAATTTGATAATGTTATAACATATCATTCGTCGCCTCGTTCCCGTTTAAAGAGGCGCTCGTCAACATGTCCTGGTTCTGCCGCATTCTGCTTATTCCGGGCTTTTTCTGGATTCTGTCCGGTTCTGTAGCCCAAGCCCAGCCAACCCCTGCCAACACTGTGAATATCCAGGCCGCTTTTGAGTTCTCCAGCCTGGATCCCACGCGCAGCGGCTATATCTTTACCCGGATGCAGGTTCTGGAAACTCTGTTCAATGTTGATGAAACTGGCCGGCTGATACCGGGGCTGGCAGCGGAGTGGTCGCAGCGCGAGGGCAATCGGATCTGGGATATCCAGTTGCAGGAGGGCGTTGTCTTCCACGACGGCACCCCCATGACGGCCGGGGTGGTTGCGGAACACCTCAATCTGGCCCGAACCAGGCCGGGTGCGTTGCAAGGCGTGCCGATAGAACGGATTGAGGCGGTGGGGGAGCGAGCTCTCCGGATCACCCTGGCCGAACCTTATCGTCCTCTGGGTGGGGTGCTTGCCAACTATTCCACCGCTATGCTCGCTCCCGGGGCCTACGATGAAGAGGGCAGCGTGAAAGCTCTGATCGGCACCGGACCTTACAAGGTATACGAAATTGCGGTACCGCATCGCCTGGTTGTTCAGCGTTTCCAGGACTATTGGGGTAAGGTCGCAGAGGTTGAATACGCCCGTTATCTGACGGGGCATCGCGCGGAGGCCCGGGTATTGCAGGCCCGCAGTGGTCAGGGTGATTTGGTGTTCGGGCTCGATCCGGCCGCCGTGCCGATGCTGGAGCGCCTGCCGAATCTTCAGGTTGTCCGCTCCGAGCTGCCGCGCACCCTGGCTCTGAAACTGAACCTGGCGCACCCTTACTTGTCGGATGGGGACGCGCGTCAGGCACTAAGCCTCGCCATTAACCGCAGCGGCATAGCAACGGCGATACTCCGCACGCCGGGAGCTGGCACGACTCAACTGTTTCCCGCGCATATGGGGGCCTGGCACCTGGACACCGGCGAAGCCGGCTTCAACCTGGCCCGGGCCGAAGCGCTGATGGCCGGCCTGGGTTGGGAAAAAAATGCAGAAGGGTGGCTGGAAAAGAATGGCGACCGGTTCGAATTGGACCTGATCACTTACGCCGATCGCCCGGAACTGACAACCGTGGCAACCGCTGTTCAGGATCAATGGCGACGGCTGGGAGTCAAGCTGAACGTCAATATAACCAACTCCAGCAGTATTCCCGCCGGCCATCAGGACGGTTCTCTGGAAGTGGCCCTTATCGCCCGCAACTATGGCACCATCGCCGACCCCCTGGCGATCATGATTCGGGATTTCGGGTCTGGGAAGGGTGGTGACTGGGGCAGTATGAACTGGTCGAACCCTACCATCCAGGCAACGCTGAACTCCATGATCCGGGAATCCGACGATGCGGTTTACCGTCAGCAGGCTCAGGCCGTGGCACAGTCTGTTTACGACGACAAACCACTGATTCCTGTTGCCAGTTATGTGCAGCAGACATCGGTAAGCCGGCGCCTGACGGGCTTCCGTTTTGATCCCTACGAGCGCAGCTTCTTCCTTAACGAATTGGCCTGGAAGTAACCATGGGCCGATTGCTTGTGAAACGACTTCTGCAGTTACTGGCGGTGTGCTGGGGTGTTGGCACACTGACGTTTGTCATGATGCGGGCCCTGCCCGGCGATGTGGCGTATCGGATTGCGGCCAGCCGGTATGGCATGGATGCGGTGGATGCCCGGGCCGCTGAACTGGTTCGTGAGGAGCTGGGCCTGGATACCGGTGCCTGGGATGCCTATTGGCAGTGGCTGGTGGATCTGGCCTCTCTGGATCTGGGCACGTCATTGGTCAGTGGCCTGCCCGTGGCCGGGGAAATCTGGCACATGCTTGGTCACTCGCTGGTGCTGGCGGCGGCCGGTGTCGTCTTGTCTGCACTGATTGCGATTCCCGTCGGTACGGCCAGCGCCTTCCGGGGTGGCTGGCTGGATCAGCTGACCCTGGCGCTCTCAACCGGTATTCGGGCAGTACCGGTATTTGTGATTGGTCTGATCGCCGTGATGATTTTTGCGTTGAATCTGAACTGGCTGCCGGTCGCAGGCTTTGGTGAACCGAAGCACCTGATTCTTCCCGCGATGACGTTGGCGGTGAGCCTCGCTGCCATCTCCAGTCGTGTAATCCGCAATGAAACCATCAGAGTGATCAACGCTCCCTACTATGAGTTCGCCCAGACCAAGGGGTTGTCAGCCCGACGTACCTTTCTTCGCCATGGCGTGCGTAACCTGTCGGCTCCGGTTGTGGCATTTTTCGGGGTGCAGATGATCACGGTGGTGGAAAGCATGGTGATGATTGAATCGCTCTTTTCCTGGCCGGGGATTGGTCACGGCCTTGCCCATGCGGTCTTTGGCCGCGATATCCCGGTGATTCAGGGGGCGGCTCTGGCCATGGGCGCTCTGTTTGTGATCATCAATACGCTGGTGGACATTGCCTGCCATTTCCTTGATCCACGCGGGAGGGCAATCAGTTGAGGCTTCGTGAGTTAAAGCCGTCCGTAAGCCAGGCCCTGGGTATTGGCCTGTTGTCATCACTGGTGTTCTATGCCGTCATGGCCCCGGCCCTGAGTAGCGTGGACGCCAGTGCGCAGAACCTGTCCCATATCCTGGCGGCACCGATGGCCGAGCACTGGCTTGGTACGGATCACTTTGGTCGGGATATGTGGGTCCGGTTGGCCGATGCCCTGCAGCGCTCAATGACCATGGCCTTGCTGTGCGTCGCGACAGCCGCGTTTCTGGGCGTGAGCCTCGGGGTTGCGGCCGCCATCGGTCCGAAGTGGCTGGACCGGTTGCTTGATGGGCTGACAACGCTGATCCTGGCCCTGCCCGGACTGGTGTTGGTGCTGTTGTTCGCGGCGATTTCGCCAGGGTCTTTCTGGATGCTCTACCTGGCCATCTCACTGATTCAGTGGATCGAATATTTCCGGGTAACCCGGGTGATCACTCAACGATTGGCCCACTCGCCGGAGGTTGAGGCGTCCAGGTTGCTTGGCTTTGGCCAATGGTATCGATTCAAGCGTCATTTTTGGCCGGCCATCGCACCACAGTTAATGACACTCGCCGCGTTCGGCGCTGCCAACGCCATTCTCATGATGGCTGCGCTCGGGTTTGTCTACGTTGGTATCCAGCCGCCCACTGCCGAGCTTGGTCTGATGATTGTGGAGCATTTTCCCTACTACAGTGATGCCCCTTGGCTGTTGGTCCAGCCGTTGATCGCTCTGGCGCTGTTGATTCTCAGCTTTCACCTGATCGGAGGGAGGGGCGAATCATGACCATTATTCGTGTTGAGAACCTGTCGGTTCATGTCGGCTCCCGTACTCTGGTTGCTCCGGTGAGCTTTGCATTGGGGGAGGGTGAGCGGCTTACGATTCTGGGGCAGACAGGATCAGGTAAGAGCCTGCTGGCCCAGGCCATCATGGGGAATCTTCCCGATTCCCTCGTAAGCCGGGGGCATGTCTGGCTGTTCGGTTCGGAAACGCCGGCCAGGTCCCGTCGGCAGTGGTGGGGGCGGCAGCTCAGCATGCTCCCCCAGGAACCATGGAATGCCCTGGATCCACTGATGACGAGTGTGAACCAACTGGCGGAAACCTATCGGTTTGTGTGCGGTCGCGGGGCACTTGAAGCCCGGCAACAGGCGCGGCAAACGCTGGCGGAGCTCGGCCTTAAATCCAGTGCTGAAAAGCGGGTGGATCAGCTCTCGGGAGGTATGGCTCAGCGGGTGGCGATTGCCTGTGCCATGGCCGGCGGTGCCCCGTTGTTGCTGGCGGATGAGCCTACCAAAGGCCTGGATGTGTCCCGTCGTGACCAGGTGGTGCGACAGCTACTTGTGCAATCGGCGAAGGGGGCGTTGCTGACCATCACTCATGATGTGGAGGTGGCGAAACAAATTGGCGGCCAACTGATGGTCGTGAAAGAGGGTCAGATTGTGGAGCAGGGGCGGTGCGAGACGGTCCTGTCTTCGCCTCAGCATACTTTCACCCGTGAATTGATGGCAGCCGACCCGAGCCAGTGGCCGGATCGCCCCGCACAACAGATCGACCAGTCACCGGTGATTGAAGCCAGAGGTCTCTCGGTAGGGCACGGAAAACGGGCCCTGCTGCGGGATCTGTCACTGACCGTGCACGCCGGAGAGGTAATTGGCGTGGTGGGCGACAGTGGCTGCGGCAAGAGCACGCTGGGCGACACGTTGCTGGGGTTGCGCGCGCCGCTGGCAGGACGCGTGACGCGGCTGAAGCAGACTCCCGCCCACCGTTGGCAGAAGCTTTATCAGGATCCGACGGCGGCGGTCTCGCAGTCGGTTACGTTGCGGGTACTGTTGCAGGATGTGGTCGCAAAATATGGCGTGAGTTCAGGCGTCGTTAAAAGCTGGATGACGCGGCTTGCGCTTACGGACGAACTGCTGGATCGAAAGGCTGACGGCGTGTCCGGAGGCGAGTTGCAACGCTTCTGCATACTACGCGCGATGATTCTGGACCCGGTGTTCCTGTTCGCCGATGAGCCGACCTCCAGGCTGGACCCCATGACGGCACGGGATGTCACCCATTGGCTGGTCAATATAGCCCGGGAAACCCGGTGTGCGGTAATGCTTGTGAGCCATCATCCGGAGCTCATCGAGAAAAGCTGTGACCGGGTCATCTCGCTTGATCGCTGAACAGGTTCAACACAAATCTGGACGGCGGTTTCGTCGCTGTCTACGCTGAAATAAAAGAAACACGTAAATTTTCCTTGCTGCACTTGCCATCAGAGCTATGAGGAGTAAGGCCATGAGTGAGTCAGCCAATCGGAAGGTCGTGTTGGCTCGCACCGTCTGGCATCCGGTGAAGCGGCTTCCCATGGGGTTTCAGGCTGTCGCATTTTGGACAGTGCTGATGTTTGCGAGTCTTCCCGCCATCGTCTTTGCCCAACCATCCTGCCCCGGAATTCACGTGAGAATTCTGGACATCAGAAACAGCACAGGGACGGTAGCTTGCGCGCTTTTCGAATCACCAGAGGGTTTCCCTACTGAATTTCTGCAATCCGCGACCAATATCACGATGATAGCCATCCGGGATACGCAGGCCCGTTGCAACTTTTTGGATATCCCCCCGGGAACCTATGCGTTGGCCGTGATTCATGATGAAAATATGGATGGGAAGCTTGCCACTAACTGGCTAGGGGTGCCCACGGAAGGCTACGGTTTTTCAAGCGGCGCAACGGTTTCGATGAGTGCGCCTTCGTTCGAGGAAGCCAGCTTTTCGTATGGTGGGCGAAACCTGGATCTGACGATTAAACTGAATTACTGAACCAGAAAACAGCCAGCCCCGTTTTCCGGATTCTGGCCCTCCAACCCATGGCGACGATCATTCCCATGTGGACAATGGCGCCTTCATTCAGGCGGAGTCCACACAGACATGGCACGAGTTACAGCACACGATGGCGCCAGGTTGAAGGTAAGGGAAGTGGGGCGGGGTCCAGTGATCATCCTGCTTCACGGCTTTGGAATGGACAGCCGCCACTGGTTGCCAATTGTGTTGCCTTTGGCGCATCGCTTCCGTTTTGTTCTTCCCGATTTGCGAGGGTTTGGCGGATCTTCCCACCTGACCTGCAGCGAACCCTGTGTGCTGACCAGCCACGCCCGGGATCTCGACGCTGTGATTCGCGAATATAGCGTTGGCGAGCCGGTTGGGTTAGGGGGCATTTCCATGGGCGCGAGCACGTCACTGCGCTACATGGAGCTGTTTGGCTCACGTGCTGTTCGTCACTACGTTCATATCGATCAGTCGCCTCGCATCGCCCATGGCCCGGGCTGGCCCTGGGGCATTTTTGGCGAGCACGGGCCTCAGAGAATCCGCGGTTGGTGGCCACTGCTGGAGAAACTTGAAAGGATTGATCCGCAGACGCCGTTTGCGGAGTTGCCCAGGCCCCTGCGCCTGCAGTTTCGTGAGGATCTGGCCGACTTCATGGAAGTTGCCCTCAGCCGTCGCTGGATGAAATGGGCTGCGGGGCGGTTGATGCGCATCCCCGGCGTTGCTCATCAACTGGTGCCGGTCGACAACTGGTACACCCTGTACCAGCACATGCGGGCTTACGCTGAACGGGAGTATGACTTCCGCTCTTTTCTGCCGGAACTGACGGTGCCCACCACGGTGATGGCGGGCCGTCGCTCGGAAATGTACCCCTGGCCCGGTCAGGCTGCCATGGTGGATCTGATGCCCAACGTGAGGTTGGTGACGCTTGAGAACAGCGGCCATGTGCCTTTAATCGACCAACCTCTGGCTTGTATCAGGACGCTTGGCGAGGTGTTAAAGCCCGCCTAGCTCACCAGCGCTGCAAACCCGGAAACCTGATTGTCATAAAGCTATGGAATCATCTGGTCTATACCAGTAGGAGGCCGGAATGTTAGCGATATTCGATCTGGATGACACATTGATCCATGGGGACAGTTCAAACCTTTTCACCGCATTTCTTCGCGACCGGGGATTCAATCCGGATCGCGGTGCTGCGCACAGGGACGCACAGTTTCTCGAGGCGTACCACGCAGGAACGCTGAATCTTGAAGAGTACATGAGGTTTTGCCTCTACCCTCTCAAAGGCTGGTCGAGGACTGACGTAGACCGGGTGGTCGCGCAATTTATCGAGATAGTCATTCGCCCCAGAGTCTGTTCGACGATGAAAAAGAGGCTCGAGTGGCACCGTGCCCAAGGGCATGATCTGCTGATTATTTCGGCCACGGGCGAACACCTGGTGGAGCCTGTGGCCGACGAGCTCGACATTCCCTGCGGAATTGGCATTGAAGTGCTCTGGAGTGGCGATCAACTGACCGGCCAGATTGGCGAGCGACGACCTTTCCGGGAGGGAAAAGTAACCGCTCTGGATGAATGGCTGGCCCGTCGGCCAGAGCATCCGGAGGCTATCTGGTTCTACTCGGACTCCCACAACGATTTGCCCTTATTGGAACGTGCGGACCACCCCGTTGCGGTTAACCCGGACCCGACGCTGCATGAGTGCGCCCGGAGGCGTCAATGGTCGACGATTAACCGAGCACCACAAGCGTCAGGCCAATAAGAACGATCACCACTCCCAATATTTTCGGGCCATGGAGCGTTTCCTTCAGGAAAAACCAGCTCATGGCCACCCCGATGGGGATGCTGATCTGACGAAATGCGACCACGTAACTGACGTCGTCGGCATAGGCCATGGCCCAGACCACCAGCCCGTAGGTACCCAGGATCAGAACGCCGGCGGCCAGCGTGCTGCGCCAGTTCGCGGCCAGAACGGGCATCAGTTGGCGCTCCCTGGCCTGAAGGGCAATGATCACGGACAGCCACACTAACGTGGACCAGGCCTGCAGCACCACAAACAGCAGGGCTGTCTCACCCTGGCTGAGTCCGTGACCCGGCAATGCCCGGATCCAGCGGGTGGCGGCGTCATCCACCAGTGAATACCCAGCAGTGCTAGCGGCTGCCATCAACGCGAACAGCGTGGCCAGGTTCAGGTAATTGGACCAGCTGAATTCTTTCAGATGTCGCATGGGCAGAACCATGCATCCCGCTACAATCAGCAGAATGCCGGCAACCGCGGCCAGGCTGATTCGATCAACCGTTCCCAGAAAAACCGCTCCGATTAACAGAATGATCAGGGGCGATGAGCGGGCGAGGGGGTAGACAATGGACATCTCACCATAGCGATAGGCCGCGGCGAGTGAACTGAGGTAGGTCGCCTGGAAGAATCCGGTCAGCAGCACCATCCACCAGATGGCCGGCGTAAACTCCGTGAGCGCAGACTGATAGAAAACCAACACCGGCAAGGTGATGACTGCACCCCATAAGGTGCAGTACCAGAAAAACGCCCCACTGGGACTGACGCTTTTGCCGAACAGGTTCCAGCCGGCATGGGCAAGGGCTGAAAGCAGGACAATCAGGGTGGCGGTGATGGTCATCTGCCAAATCCCTGTTTGCGCTTCATGCAGTCCCCCGGCGCCAGGGTTTCGTGGCGCGATCCAGCCAGAACCGGAGCAGCCCCTGCACCAGTTTGGCGCCGGCACAGGTGAGGGTGATTAGCACGGCCATAGCGGCAGCCGGGGCGATGTCGCCGGCTTCGTCCATGTTCAGTACGGCAACCGACGCAAGCTGCGAATCGTGCCCATAAAGAAACACCACCGCAGAGACCGTCGTCATGGCATTCACGAACAGATAAAGCGCCACATCCAGCACGGCCGGGAGGCAGAGCGGCAGTGTGACGGTCACCAATACCCTCCAGCGCGAGGCTTTCAGGGATTCACCCGCGGCCTCGAATTCGCTGTCCAGCTGTTTGAGCGCGGTCATCGCCGTGAGGTGGGAGACGGAATAGAAGTGCGTCACCGTGCAGAGGATCAGGATGAATAATGAACCATAGATGAAGTTCAGAGGGTTGTCCGGGTGGTTAAAGAAGAATATGTAGGAGAGCCCGAGCACCAGTCCGGGAACCGCCAGCGGCAGCAGAGACAGAAACTGGAATGCACTCTTTGTGGCTTTGGGCTGCGGGGTACGCTCAACCAGCCAGGCGTTGAAGAACACCAGCACCGTACCGAGCACCATGGTTCCCAGGGCCATCTGGAGACTGTTGGTGTAGGCCCCCCAGCCACCGCCGTCCATCAGATCGAACTGATAGTTTCTCAGGCTCAGGTCGAGGTTGTAGGGCCAGAAGGTCACGAAAGATGCGTAAACCGCCATGCCGATGATGACGAAAATGAACGCCATGGTGGGTGTCAGCATCAATCCGCCCAGCAGATCGCGGCGACGGTTCACCGTGGGTTGAAAGGGGGTCGAGCGCGCGGTAAAGCTGGCGGACTGCTTGCGCTGAACGTAGCGGTCGGCGGCGAAGGCCAGCAGTGCCGGTAGCAATAGCAGCACACTGACCACGGCACCCATTTCGAACCTTTGCTGGCCGATGACCTGCTTGTAGATGTCCGTTGCCAGCACATCAAACTGGCCCCCAATCACTTTCGGCACCCCAAAATCGGTAATCACCAGGGTGAACACCACGAAGGCGGCACTGACCAGACCGTAGCGGGCGCCGGGTATGGTAACCGTCCAGAACGTGCGCCAGGGGCTGGCCTTGAGCGCGGTGGCCGCTTCGTAATGGCGGCCGTCCGCATTCTCCATGGCAGTCAGAAGAATCATCAGGGCGTGCGGAAAGGTCCAGAAGCAGGATCCCATGATGATCCCTATCGGGCCGTAGATCTCGGCGCCGAACAGCCAGCCTTTCAGGATGCCCTGGTTGCCAAACAGATACACCAGACTGATGGCCGGCAACAGGGACGGGGCGAGGATCGGCAGTACCAGTACGCCACGAACCCAGCCGGTTATCGGTAGGCGGGTACGGGTCAGTGCCCAGGCCGCCATGAAAGCGAGCAGAACCACCAGAATTGTACTCAGCCCTGCAACCCAGAGAGAATTGAAGAACGCCGATTCGATGCCACCGGAGCCGAGATATCGGGCAAAGTTTTCCAGGCCGACGAATTCGCCGGCTTTGTTTTCAACGCTTTTGGACAACAGGGTGTACAGCGGTGCCAGCACCAGCAGCGTCAGCACCCCACAGCCAGCAAGCAACAGAATCGGAAACAGCCAGCGCTCGCCGATGCGCTTGAAAATGCCGGAGAAGAAAGCTGACTTTTGGACGGTATCGGACAGAATCATGGGCAGGTTACTACAGTTTTTGGGGAACAAAAGTGCATTCAGGCTGCGAAGCAGTGAAGCGCATCCGAGGGCAGTGTCACATTCACTCGCGCGCCGCAGCACAGCGCCAACTGACGGGCTGAGCGAGGATCAACGTCAACCACCAGGCGCATGCCGCAACCGGACAGGGTGACCCCGGTGCGGATGAAGGCGCCAAGGTAATCCATGGTGTCCACGCTGGCTTCCCAGCCATTGGCGCCTGTTGGCTGAAGGTGAACGTCCTCCGGACGAATCGCAATCCGGACACGGTCGTGGCCGGCCGGCATCGGTTTATGCACATCCAGCTCCCGGTTGCCGACCCGTACCCGCTGACCGCCCACGGCAGCACTATCCATAAAGTTCATGGAACCGATAAAGTCGGCAACGAAGGCCGAAGCCGGTTCCTGGTAGATCTCGATGGGCGTGCCCACCTGCTCAATGACGCCGTTGTTCATAACCACGACACGATCCGCCATTGCCAGCGCCTCTTCCTGATCATGGGTGACCAGGATCGTCGTTACGCCCAGTTGTTTCTGCAGCTGGCGGATTTCCGAACGCAGGTGGCTTCGGACTTTTGCGTCCAGTGCAGACAGTGGTTCATCCAGCAACAACAGCCCCGGGCTGGGTGCCAGGGCTCTGGCCAGAGCCACCCGTTGTTGTTGGCCGCCAGATAGTTGTGCGGGGTATTTGCGGGCCTGGTCCGACAGCCCGACCGTCGCCAGCAACTCATCCACGCGCCTGCGTATCGCAGCTTTCGGCATTCCGATACTGCGCAGGCCGTAAGCGACGTTGTCGGCAACCATCATGTTGGGGAACAGGGCGTAGGACTGAAACACGATGCCGAAATCCCGCTCTTTAGGCGATTTTCGGGAAACATCTGTGTTGCCCTGGATGAGCTGGCCGGACGTTTGCTGTTCCAGGCCGGCGATGATTCTCAGCAGGGTGGTTTTACCGCACCCGGAGGGGCCGAGAAAGCACACCAGCTCGCCGGGCCCGACTTCCAGGTTGATGTTCTTCAGCGCGCAAAAGTTTCCGAAATGTTTGCCGACGTCTTTAACAACCAGGCGACTACCTTGAATGGTCTGATTCATGAATATTGACTCCTTCAGGCTGCAAATGTTGATTCCGGCCCACTTGCCCGCAGGCCGGGATCAGGCCGTTATTTTGCTTCGGATTTGCTGTCGTAACGGCTCTGCCATTCCGCCAGGATCTCTTCGCGGTGAGTGGCCGCCCAGGCGAAGTCGTTATCGATGATCAGCTCTTCGGCGTTATCCGGAAAGTATTTGATCGGCTTGGCAACGCCCGGCATGGCAACAATGGCGTAGCCTTCGTTGTACATTTCCATGGCTTTGCGGCTGATCGACCAGTCCACCAGGGTTTGAGCGGCATCAAGATTCCCGGTGCCCTTCACGATGGATGTGGCTTCCACTTCCCAGCCCAGACCTTCCTCCGGGAACACGACTTCCAGGGGGGCGCCCTGATCTTTTAATCGTGCGCCACGGAAGGCGAAGGACACGCCGATGGTGGTTTCACCCGATGCCGCCATCTTGCATGGCTTGGAACCGGAGTGGGTGTAGCGGCTGATGTTGTCATGCAGGCCGTCCATAAATGCCCAGCCTTCTTGCTCACCCATCATCTGTAGCCAGGCTGATACATCGAGGAACCCGGTACCGGAGGAGTTCGGGTTTGGCATCACGACATGGTCCTGGTAGACCGGCTTGGCCAGGTCGCTCCAGCTGGTCGGCATCGGCAATCCATGTTTTTCCGCTTCGATGGTGTTGACGCACAGTGCGGCCATGTAGGCATCCATGCCAACCCACGACGGGGTGGCATCGCGGTCACGGAACTTTGGCGACAGCTCGCTGAGGCCTTTCGGCGCGTAGGGCTCCAGCATGTTCTCGTTCTTCAGTACTAACAGGCTCGTACCAGAAAGGCCCCAGATAACATCGGCACGGGGGTTTTCTTTTTCAGCCATCAGGCGGGCCGTCACGACGCCGGTGGAGTCACGCACCCAGTTGATCTTGATGTCAGGATGATCTTCGTTGAAGCGCTCGGCATATTTTTTCAGGTCTTCCGCTTCGACGGCCGTGTATACCGTCAGTTCGGTCTGGGCGCTGGCGCATGCGGCAAAGGTACCTAAGGTCAGAGCAATGGCTTTCTTCAGGCTTTTCACGGTGCTTTCCTCTCTTCCATTGATGGGGGTGTTTATTCTGGTGTATACCAGATGGCTGTCGACCAAGGTAAACCCGATACATTGCAGTGTCGTGACACGCCCGTGACAGTTAAGGAAAGGGCCGAAGCCCGGCAGGATTCGGCTATCATCGTGTTTGAGTCAATGTCCCGGACGTCAGCCAACGTCGACCTGAATGCTGAGCGCGTCGTGGAGCCAGAACTCCTCGTCCAGCTCAATAAAGCCGCCATTTGCATCGTGACTGCAGCGCGTAACGTAGAGGCCGGCAATGCCCGCGCTCACTCCCAGTGCCTCGGCGTGAGGATTGACCAGCGCGGTGGGGTACATTTCGATGTGCCTGCGCACCAGGTCGACGCCGTAGCCTTCCTGCAGCAGTTTCCAGAGTGACTGGTTGAAATCGAAGGTTTCGATGCCCGGTAATCGACGGGCGTTGAGGTAAATGCTTTCCACCAGCACCGGGCGGCCGTCGATATGCCGTCTGCGCCGCAGTTTTATCACCGGATCATCAACCGCCAGCCCCGTTCTGGCGGCCAGCCAGGACGACGCAGTCATGGCCTGAACGTCGAGTGTCTCTGTTTTCGGAGTACGCCCCTGTGAGGTCACGTTCTCGGTAAAGCTGTAGTCTTTGGCCGGGGTGTAGACCAGCCGCGGCGGAGACACGAACCAGCCCCGACGGTTGGACCGGTAGATACGGCCTTCGGCCTCCAGTTGGGAAAGGGCCAGCCTCGCCGTCACGCGGGTGGTGCCAGCATTTTCCGCAATGATCCGCTCGGAGGGCAGCCGGGTGTTGGGGGACATTTCGCCGCGGGTGATCCGGGCGGCGATCTCATCGCGGACTCGCAGATAGAGCGGCGCGGCCAGCTTCGTGCCAGGCATCGATTCAGGCATGCAAACGGACTCCATGGAAGACAAAGCGTTCAAGACTAGCAGGCATTTGATGCCCAATTATGACAGGCTTTCAACGACCTTGAACGTTGCCAATAGGGTTGGGCGCGTCACAATCGCCAGGTCGTGCTGGTGCAGGCCCTGGCGATTGTGGAGACTAGTACAGCAGGTTCAGGGACAGGTTGTCGAAATAGACATCGTTGTCACTGCCGGCCTTACGCTCGCCGCCGATGTAGACCCTGACGCTTCGTGCCCCCGCTGGCAGGAACCCATCCACCGTGACCGTTTCCCAGCTTTTCACTGTGCTGGAGGTGCGTGCCGTTGAGCCGGCCCAGTCGATCGGCTGGTCACTGGCATCCAGTAGTTCCACTCGCAGCTCTGGCTTGTCGTCACCGGCCCAGGTGGTCATTCGCGCCGACATTTCGACGTATGCCTTGCCAGCGTCAATTTCCGTGGAGTATTCAGCGACGTCCACCAACTGGCTTGCGATGTCCGTACAGCACTCCGTGGGCTGGCCCTGGCCGAAGCCACGTCCGGCAAAATAATAGTCCCCTTCGAAGGCGCCAAACCCGCCGTTGTTGGCGGCGGTGATGGCGCTGACCAGGCCGTTGGCGAGTGTCCAGCCTGTCAGGTCCCCAGCCTCGGCATCGCCATTGATCAGCAGGTTGGCGGTGCGGGTGCCTTCCAGACTGAAACTGTAGGTGTTGCTCCAGGCCGACCAATTCATGGTGTTATCCCGCACCCGAGCTCGCCAGTGGTAGGTGGTGCCGGGTTTCAGGTTCAGCGTGGGTCGTGGCTGCCCATTGTATTCGTCGTATGACGAGGTATGTGTGTTCTGGGATGAGAAGCGTTTGTTCCAGCGGTAGTAATCGTCCGCTCCCGGACGAATCGTTTTCCGGGTCAGCATCGAGGACAGATCAAGGCGAAAGATGTCAGAGCCTTCCTGGGTGTCAATGGCGTCGTACCCGAGGTACTCGTCACCGCCGACCAGAGCTGGCTCGTCGTAGAACAGGTTTTGACGGCGTGTGTCGTTGCCCCAGATATCAAAGACCGTGCCGTTGAATTCATTGCCCTCCGAGATTTGCCAGTGCACTGCATGGGTCTGTTCCGGCGCCCCGACCTGGATGGCCAGTTCAATATCGGTTGCGGGGAGCTCACCGGTGCCGTTCGTCGCTTGCGGCAGGTTGCTGTTGGGGCTTGCCGCAAAGGTTACTTCATCAACGATGTCGAAGTCGGTGTCACCGTCGTAGCCGCCTTTTTTGCGTTGCAGGGTTATTGCGGCATTCTCACCAAAGCGATACGTCAGGACGCTGTAACCGAATTCGCTGCGGCTCACTTCGAACGTGTCGTAGTCGCTGATCTGGTTGTTCTGATGCCCGGCGTTATCCAGCGGCTCTATGTAGCCGGAGGCGCTGGCGGCGTTGAGCCACAGATGAGGTGTATCCAGTGATTGTCCGCGCGAGTAGGCATGGGTGTGGCCAAAGAAATGGCCGGTGATCGCACCTGTCTTCTCGCTGTATTGTTCCAGTTCGGTCACCATTTCACAGGAGCCGATACTCTCGCCGACATTCCACAACTCTGACAGGCAGCCGTGGTGGAACATGCCCATGACGAATTGTTTGCTCTGGATTTCGGCATCTTTGAGGGTCTCCCGAAGCCACTGGCGTTGCACCGCCAGAGTCTCTCGGTTAAAGCTGCCGTGGGCGCCAGAAACAGGGTAACTGTCGAGGCCGATCAGACGCAGGTCGAGGTAGTCCAGAAAGTACCAGTGGTCTTCGTAGCCGACCGAGCCATTGTCTGGCGGCGACATGTAAGTACGGTATAGCTGCAGTTCCGCATTGCTGTAATAGTCATGGTTCCCTGGCACCGTAATCAGCGGTACGTAAGGGGTGATCTCCGCCATGCGTCCAAACAGCTGATCGCGCCAGTGGGAGCGGTTACCGCCGGTTTGAACTACATCCCCGGAAATGGTGATAGCGGCGATGTTTTCGGCACAGGTTTCGGGGTCTGCGCTATCGCATTCGGCCGTCATGAAGCCATCCGTGACGACTTTGTTAAGCACGACCTCGTAGATCTCGCGATCAAACTGCGTGTCACTGATGGCGATAAACTTGGCTTCGGTGACGTTGTCGCCGGCGTCGGGCCAGGTCTTGAAGGCAAACGGCTCAGTGACCTGCGGGTTCCCATCGCCATCGTGAGTGAGTACATAGTACTCGTAGAGCGTGTCAGAGGTCAGGCTCTGTAGTTGGCTGCGAAAAACGAGTCCATCCCCTGAGTGAACTTCGGCGCTCACTTTATGGAACTCATCACTGGAGCCGAATGCACGCGCCCACACTTCCGGCTGCTTGTCCTCGGTTTCGAACATCACCGTCATGGTGTCGCTCCCCGGGTTTTGCAGATATGGCCGGACAATGAAATTTGGGCTGAGGTCAGACTGTGGCGCTGGCACCTGAACCGGTTTATCCGGAATCTCAGTATCCGTATTGCCCCCGCTCACGGGGGGAGAGTCAGTTTCACTGGAATCGTTGCAGCCGGCGAGTATGAGCGCGGAGGCGCTAAGCGCCAGCAGGGTCGGGTAACGGATGAACATTTGGGCTCTCCTATTGGTATATACCAGTTTTGGTGTATGCCAATTTAATGTCGGAGCATGTCAGTACAGTGATGTTTGTGTTGCGGATAGCTTAAGGCTTTATGACACTGGGTTGCGTGGAGGAATGCCAAAAGGTTTGGTTTTATAGCGCCAGAAGAAGGTGACAGGGAATGGTTTCCGCGATCCTTGCACTGCATAGGGGGTCGCGGGCCAGCCCGTCGTCATGACAGAGTCACAGCCCTTCAACGATAACAATGTCCACTTCCGCCGCATCCCGGCGCGCATTTCTTGCCTGGCTATAAGCTTCCGAATGGTAGCAGTCGTAGGCATGCTGATAGCTGGGGAACTCGATAACCACCGTTCGCTGAGGCGTTTTTCGGCCTTCAAGGGCGTCGTTACGGCCGCCCCGGGCGATGAATCGGGCCCCGTACACCCGAAAGGCTTCCGGGGCCAGTGACTGGTAGGCGGCGTAGTTGTCGGGGGCGGTCACGGTGACGTTCGCGATCCAATAGGCTTTTGCCATCCTCGGTTTCCTTATTTTCCTTGGTATTTGGTATTATGGTATGCCAAGATTGCAGGGAACCAAAGACGGTGTCAATCGATTCCATAGAGTGATGAACATGATGAATTTCGACCCGACCGAGAGCCTGATTGAAGACATCCGCAACGGACGCATGGTGGTCCTGCTGGACGATGAAGACCGTGAGAACGAAGGCGACCTGGTGATGGCCGCGGAGTTCGTCACGCCGGATGCCATTAATTTTATGGCCACCCATGCCCGGGGGCTGATCTGTCTGACGCTGAGCGGGGAACGCTGTGAACAGCTGGACCTGTGGCCGATGGTGGCCAATAACGGGGCCAGCTTCGCGACGGCGTTTACCGTGTCCATAGAAGCCCGTGAAGGGGTGACAACTGGCATCTCGGCGGCGGACCGGGCGACGACGGTGAAGGCCGCCGTAGCCCCGGATGCTCACCCCCGGGATCTGGTCCAGCCGGGCCACATTTTCCCGCTGCGGGCCCGCGACGGCGGCGTGCTGAGCCGCGCCGGCCACACCGAGGCGGGCTGCGATCTTACGCGCCTGGCGGGTCTGGAGCCGGCGGCGGTGATTGTCGAGGTTATGAACGACGACGGCAGTATGGCGCGACGTCCGGATCTGGAGGCCTTTGCCCAACGCCACGGCATCAGGATTGGCACCATTGCGGACCTGATCCAGTATCGGCTGGCGAGAGAGAAAACTGTCGAACATACCGGTCAGCAACCGTTGTCCACCGCGCACGGAGATTTCGTCCTGCACACTTATGAGGATCTGATCACCGGCGATGCGCACCTGGCCTTGACCATGGGTGATGTCAACGGGCCGGAGCCTACACTGGTCCGGGTGCACTCGGTAGACCCGCTGCGCGACCTGGTGGGGGCGGATTACCAGGGGCCGAGGGCCTGGTCCCTGTGGTCGGCATTGGAAAACGTGGCGCGGGCAGGGCACGGCGCGGTGGTGATTCTGGCCAGCCATGAATCCTCCCAGAGCCTGCTGTCGCGCGCGACACGGCAGAACACCCCGCCACCGGATGCGTCGTCAATCCGCTATTCGAGTGTGGGAACGGGCTCCCAGATTCTGTCCGACCTGGGTATTCGCAAGCTGCGATTGATGGGCGCACCGCTGAACTATAAGGGGCTGTCCGGGTTCGATCTGGAAGTGGTTGAGATCGTCGAGCCGTAATGGTGAAGTGGTCCGGCAGGCAGGAGGCCTGCTGCCTGCCGGGCGGTCAGCGCATGAAGTGAATGTTGCCGGTTTCCATGCTGCCGGTGTAGATGCCGTAGGTGCCGCCGGCACGCTCGGCAATATAGCGTTCCAGGATCTGGCGAATGGCTGGATAGAAGATCAGCTCCCAGGGAATCTGCTCGGGGGCAAACCAGTCAACGGCCTGGGTCTCGTGACCGGGGGGATCATTCCAGGCGAGCACGTTGGCCCGGTAGATGATGTACAGCTCATTGGTGGGCGGCACACTGAAGATGGAGTAGGGGGTGGTCACTTCAGCGTCGATGCCGGTTTCTTCCCAGACTTCGCGCCGCGCCGCTTCCTCTACGCATTCCCCACGTTCCATGAAGCCTGCTGGCAGCGTCCAGGTGCCCACGCGAGGTGGGATGCCCCGTTGGCAAAGGAGCAGGCGCCCCTCCTGTTCAATGATGGCGCCGGCTATAACCCGGGGATTATCGTAGACAATGCCGCCACAGGCGGTGCAATAGTCCCGCTCGTGGGTGTCTCCGGCAGGAACTCCCCGGGAAAGGGGGCCGCTGCCGCATTGTGTGCAGTACCTGGGCATAGGCTGCCTCACCGCAGGCTTTGAGCCGGACTAAGGGGGGGCGTGATTGGGTCAACGGCTTTGCCCTGCTTTTCCGCGAGCGCTGCCAGGGCAACCTTGGAGGCCGCCTTGATGTGCTCAACGCAGGCTTCATGGGCGGCTTCGGGATTCCGTGCCTGAATGGCGTCGACGATTTTCGTCATTTCCTTGAAGCTGTCGACGTAGCGTTCCTTCTGCGACACCGATGTGGCGCGCAGGTAGTTGACGCGGGCCTGCAGTTGACTCAGAAACTGTCCGGCGATGCGGTTGCCCGCACCTTCGTACAAAACGCCGTAGAAGTCACTCACGGCATTGACGATGGCGACCGTGTCGCCGCTGCGCAGGGCTGCCTTGAGGATCTCCCAGGCGTGATCGAACTCTGCCATCTGTTGCCGGGAGGCTTTCTGGGTGAATAGCTGGACCACCATGCTTTCCAGTACGCAACGCAACTCGTATATATCGCGTGCGTCTTCCAGGGTAATGACGGCAACCCGGGGCCCACGGCTGCTTTCGCTTTCGACCAGACCCTCGGCCTCAAGGTGGCGCAGAGCTTCACGCACCGAGGTTCGGCTGACCCCCAGTTTGTCGCAGAGATCCCGTTCCACCAGGCGGTCGCCGGGCAGAAGCTGAAAGCTCATGATGGCCTGGCGCAGCTTGTCGAGCACCATCTCCCGCAATGTCGGTTGATTGCGAGTGACTTTGAGGCTGTCGTCCAATGGGGTCCGTTGCATTTCTTCTCCTGGGTACAGGCAATGGCTAAATTTCGCCCATTTCGCTGAGCACGTCGCGGGCCTGACGGAAGGCGTCGATGGCGGCGGGAACACCGCAGTAAATCGCCGTCTGCATCAGCACCTCACGGATTTCATCAACGCTCATGCCGTTATTGATGGCGCCCCTTACATGAAGGCGCAGCTCGTGTGGGCGATTGAGAGCGGTAATCATCGCCAAGTTTATCATGCTGCGATCACGGTCGCTGAGGCCTTCCCGTTGCCACACGTTTCCCCAGCAGTATTCGGTGACCAGTTCCTGGAGCGGCTGGTTGAAAGCATCGGCGTTGCGCATGGACTGGTCGACGTAGTCCGCACCCAGGACCCGGCGGCGTTTGGCCAGGCCGCGTTCAAAACGTTCTTCTGACATAAGAATGTCCTCGTTCAGGTGAATCAGGAGGCGCGCGCCAGGGCGCGCAGGTTCTCCGGCAGTTGATCCATCTTGCCGCGGCAGTACAGGAGCGGGTCGACCTCGTTACCGCCGCACCACAGCTTTTGTACTTCGCCAACCAGAATAGCGTGATCGCCGCCCGGGTAATCTTCCCAAATGCGACACTCAAGACAGGCCGCCGACCCGTTGATCAGGGCATTTTCCAGTTCGGAACGGTGCCAATCGATGCCTTCGCCTTTATCACGACCCTTGCCGGCGAACCGGTAGGCGATGGCCTGCTGATCCTGGCCCAGGATGTGGATGGCAAAGCGGCCAATACGTTTGATGACCGGATAGGAATCCGAGTTCAGGCTCGGGCAGATCAATACCAGCGGCGGTTCCATGGAAACCGCGGAAAAGGCGCTGGCGGTAAATCCCACCAGCCGACCGTCGTCGTCAATGGCAGTAACCACGGTAACCCCGCTTGGAAAGGCACCCAGGACCTGCTTGTAGTCTTGTGTTTCGATCATGGTTCTCTCCCGCATTAACGCATAATGAAAGGGTCGGGCATAGGATCTGTGGACAGGTTGATCCACAGGGTCTTGAGGTCGGTGTAGTCCCGCACCGCGTCGATACCGCACTCGCGGCCGTAACCGCTGGCGCCGAAGCCACCGATCGGGGCCATCGCCGATACCGCCCGGTAGGTGTTCACCCAGAGGATGCCGGAGCGTACGTCGCGGGCCAGGCGGTGGGCGCGGCCCACGTTCTGTGTCCAGATGCCGGCAGCCAGGCCAAATTCGGTATCGTTGGCGAGGCGCAGGGCTTCCGCTTCGTCATCGAAGGGGATAACGGCCACGACCGGGCCGAAGACTTCTTCCTGGACGATGGGCATCTGGTGGGAATCACAGGCCAGGATAGTGGGCGAGTAGTACCAGCCGGCTCTGTCTGTGATGCGTTCGCCGCCATAGACCAGATTGGCGCCATCGGCTTTGGCCTGGGTGACCATGCGGTCGATGGTTTCCAGCTGTGCTTCGGTGGCGATGGGGCCCATCTCGGTGTTGGTCTCTGCCGGGTCGCCGATGCGGATGCCAGCGGCGCGATCGTGCAGTTTCTGGACCACCTCGTCGTAGATGCTGCGTTGTACCAAAAGGCGTGAGCCGGCTACGCAGCTCTGACCGGATGCCGCGAAGACGCCGGCGACCACGCCGTTGATGGCGCTTTCCAGGTCCGCATCCTCGAACAGGATGTTAGGAGATTTACCGCCCAGTTCGAGGGACAGCTTGGCGAAGTTCTCAGCGCTGTTTCGCACCACGTGGCGGGCAGCCGTGGCACCGCCGGTGAAGGCGATCTTTCGCACCAGCGGGTGGGCCGTCAGTGCGGCACCGGTGGACGGACCAAAGCCGGTGACCAGATTGACCACGCCCTTGGGGAAGCCCGCCATTTCCACCAGACGCATCAGTTCGATCAGGCTCGCGGATGCGTGCTCGGAGGGTTTGATGACGATGGTGTTGCCCGCCGCCAGGGCCGGGGCCAGCTTGATGGCGGTCAGGTACAGCGGGCTGTTCCACGGGATGATGGCAGCCACCACGCCCAAGGGTACCCGCACCGTGGCACCGAACATATCCGGCTTGTCCAGCGGCAGGGTTTCGCCCACCACCTTGTCCGCCAGGCCGGCGTTGTAATAGAAAAACTCGGGCAGGTAGCCGACCTGGCCGCGGGTCTCGCGAATGAGCTTGCCGTTGTCCCGGCTTTCCAGCTGGGCCAGCGTCTCGGCGTTGTCGGTAATCAACTGGCCGAGACGGTACAGTAACTTGCCCCGCGCGGTGGCGGTCAGGCCCGCCCATTCCCGACTTTCGAAGGCGCGGTTCGCTGCCTCGACCGCGTCGTTGACGTCGGTCTCGTCAGCATTCGGCACGTGACACCAAACCTCACCGGTGGCCGGGTTGTAACTGTCGAAGGTGGCGCCGGAGCGGGCGCCCCGCCACTCGCCATCAATGAACATCGTCAGCGAATCCAGGTTCATTGGAGAGTCTCCTCTTGCAGGGAATGGTTGTGGACGTTGTCGAGAAAGCGGATCAGCAGGGTGTTGACCTCACTGGCTGCTTCCACCGGGGCCATGTGCCGCTGGCCGTGTAAAATGTGCACGCTGGCGTTGGGCAGGTGTTCTGCCAGTGCGCTCGCCATTTTGGGCGTCGATCCCGGGTCCAGCTCGCCGGTGGCGATCAGCACGGGCACACGGATCGACGCGAGCTTATCCAGTCCGAAACTGTCCTGGGTCACGAACAGTGCGTAACTCCGATAATACCCTTCCGGGTGGTTGCTGGTTACCCGGTCGCGAACCGCAGCGATGCACTCGGGGTGAGCGTCGCGAAACGACGGACTGAACCAGCGTTCCAGGGCGCCATCTACATTCGCTGTCGGCCCCTGTTTACGGGTCTCGTCCAGCCGCCGGAGGGCTCCGGCGCGTTGCCGCTCATTGCGTTCAAACACACTGGACAGCACCACCATCGCGTTTAGCCGGCCGGGATGGCGCAAGGCAAAAGCCCGCGCTACCAGTCCGCCCATCGAGAATCCCACGATGGTCGCGGCGGGCAGGTTCAGATCGTCGAGCAGGGCCCGCAGCTGGTCGGCATAGTCGTCCAGTGTGGCGTCGTCTGTTGGCAGGGCGCTCTCGCCATGGCCCAGCATATCGTAGGCGATCACGTCATAATGCTCGGCAAGCGCCTCCACCTGGGCCTGCCACAAGGTGGCATCCAGCCCAACGCCGTGGATCAGGACGACCGGCGCGCCCCGGCCGACTCGCCAGTAGCGGGTCCCGGAGGGGCTCTTTTGTGCGTCAGTGAGTTTCATCTGACCTCCCTTGAAGCTCACTGGTTGCCGGCCTGTTCCGCTTCTTCGGCCAGTTCCTTCAAATCCTGGTAGCGGTTGCCGATGCGTGGGTGCAGGCGGCCGCCGTCCGAGGCGCCCAGGGCTACGACAATCTCGTTGGCGCGCGGAGCGTCCTCGATACGCATCTCCAGGGTAATGTAGTGGGAGCGGAAGCCCTCATCGTCCTTGTGCATCATCGGGATCTGGATGGACGTGCCCGGCGCACCGCGTTTGTTGGTAAAGCTCAGGTAGCTCTTCGCACCAACAGCTTCCCGGTAGTGATTGCCAAAGCGCAGAGTGTGAATGATGGCAGATGCATGTTCGATCTCCCCTTCAGCACCAACGACGGCGGCTTTGCCGTAAGCCTCGATCTGCTCGCTGCCAATTTCGTTCAGTATGTGCCTGACGATCAGTTCGCCCAGCTCCGAACAGCCACTGCGGATTTCCGGCGACAGGTCTTCAACAAAGCCCTGGCCACCCCACGGATTAGTCACCACAGCCGCCACACCGACCATGGTTACGGGCTTGTCTCCCCTTTTACCGCCTTCGATGTAGGTGGTCTCTCGAAAGGTGGCGATCTTGCGAATCTCTAAGCTCATTTGCGCTCTCCTCGTGGTTTTTGGCGCGGACCTGGCCGGTGTGTCGGGCGATCCTTGGTTTTGGTATACCATAATACAGAAAATGAGTTTCGACAATGTTTGAGTAGTTAAGATCTGATTCCTGCTACCGATTGAGCTTGCTTTGTAAATTTTAAATTAATAAAAAACAGTAGGTTATGTTTTTCGTCTTGATTTTTTAAGTTTCCTGTCTGAGAAAATATTTGCATTCGGTATTATGGTATACCAAGATATTTGAGAGATCCTCAGATGGCCTGTGTATGAAAAACGAGCGTTAGCGCTCGGCAGGCCGCTGAAAATCAACAAGAACGCCAACGACGGAACTCAGGAGAGCCTGAATGCACAATCCTCAACCCAGTATGCCCGGGCAAGGCCTCTTTGCCGGGGTAAATAAGACGATGGCCATCGCTTCCATCACCATGGTGGCGGCTTTCGTGCTGTTCACAGTGTTGCAGCCGGAACTGGCCAACACGATCTACACCGGGGTCAAGCAGTACATCGAGAGTGAGCTTGGCTGGTACTACATTCTCACGGTGAATGTGGTGCTCTTTGTTTCCATTGCGATCGTTGTCAGCCCCTACGGCAAACTGCGCCTCGGGAAAGACGACGAGCGCCCGGAATTCTCCAATTTCACCTGGTTTGCCATGCTGTTCAGCGCGGCGGTCGGCACGGGGCTTCTGTTCTGGAGTATCGCCGAGCCCTTGAGCCACCTGCAGGGGAATCCGTTCATGGCGACGGAGGGGATTGCGCCCAATACCCTGGATGCGGCACAAACGGCTCTTCGCGTCACGATCTTCCATTGGGGTTTCCACGGCTGGGCGGTCTATATCCTGGTCGGCACCATCCTCGCGTATTTCGCCTATCGGCGTGGACTGCCGCTGACGATTCGCTCAGCCTTCTATCCGCTGCTCGGTGAACGCATCTACGGCCCGATCGGCCATGCCATCGATCTGCTGGCGATCTTTGCCACCCTGTTCGGGACGGCCACCACGCTGGGTCTGGGTGTCTCACAGATGAACGCGGGGCTAAACAATCTGTTCGGTATGGAGATTTCCAGTACCAATCAGGTGTTACTGGTCATGGGTGTGACTGTGGCAGCTACATTGTCTGCCGTGTCCGGTTTGAAGAAAGGCATCCGGTTCCTTAGTGAATGGAACATTCACCTCAGCATGATCCTGTTTGCGTTCTTTATCCTGGCGGGTCCCACCGTTTTCCTGTTAACCATTTTTACCACCAGCGTAGGTGACTATCTGGGCAATCTGTTGCCAATGGGGTTCTGGACCAATCCCGATCCCGAAAGCCAGTGGCAGGGTTGGTGGACGCTGTTCTATTGGGGTTGGTGGCTGTCCTGGGGCCCGTACGTGGGAATGTTCGTTGCACGTATTTCGCGAGGACGCACGATTCGCGAAGTGCTGTTCGGCGGGATGATGGCAGCCACTCTGGGTGCGATGTCCTGGATTGTGATCTTTGGCGGCACTGCTCTTCACCTTCAACTGTTCGGCGGTGTCGACCTGGCGACGGTCGCCAACGACAACGTGACGCAGGTGTTGTTCCAGACTATCGAAGCTCTCGATGTGCCTTGGGCCTCCAGTTTCATGGTTGGTATGGCCACGTTAATGATCGTGACCTGGTTCGTAACCTCAGCCGATTCCGGAACCCTGGTTATCTGCACCATCCTGTCCCAGGGCAATCCGCATCCGCCCCAAGCGTACCGAGTGATCTGGGGGTTGGGCCTGGGCGCGACGTCTGCCGTGCTGTTGCTGGCCGGTGGTTTGCAGGCCCTGCAAACCGCTGCGATTGCGGCCGCCTTGCCTTTCTCCGTGGTCCTGCTAGTGATGTGCTATTGCATGTTCAAGGCGCTGGCCAGTGAGCAGGTTGGTGGTGTGGTTGCAGTTGAACAATCTGAAGCGTCTTAACGACGAATACCGAGGAGATCCTACAATGCAGTTTTCTTTATTCCTTCATATGGAGCGCTATCCGGGCGACAAGAGCCATCAGCAGCTGTTCGAGGAACTCTGCGAACTGGTGAAGATTGCCGAAGATGGCGGTTTCCGGGCGGCCTGGATCGGTGAGCATCACGGCATGCAGTTCACCTCGTCGCCCAGTCCGATTGCCCAACTTTCCTATCTGGCGGCCAAAACCGAGCGAATCCGCTTGGGGGCGGGAACATTTGTCGCGCCCTTCTGGGATCCCATCCGCCTGGCGGGCGAGGCGGCACTGCTGGATGTCATCAGCGGCGGCCGGCTTGAGTTCGGCATCGCCCGCGGTGCCTATCAGTTCGAATTCGATCGCCTGACCGATGGCCTCCAGGCCTCTGAGGGTGGCGAGGCTCTGCGCGAGATGGTCCCGGCCATCCGCGGCCTGTGGCAAGGCGACTATGCTCATCAGGGCAACGTCTATAACTTCCCGACCACCACCAGCGTACCCAAACCGCTGCAGCAACCGCTGCCGCCAATCTGGATCGCCGCGCGGGACCCGGCTTCCCATGATTTTGCGGTCAAGAACGGCTGCAACGTGATGGTTACGGCTCTGATGAAAGGCGACGAAGAAGTGGCCGATCTGGCTCGCAAGTTCAACACCGCCTGTGCCGACCACCCGGAAGTGGACCGCCCGGAATTGATGTTCCTGCGCCAAACCTACGTGCATGAGGAGAGTGATCCAGATGGCTGGCGGCCCGGTGCGGAAGCTCTCAATCGCTTCTACCGCTACTTCATGGCGTGGTTCAAGAATGACCAGCAGGCAGTGGATGGCTTTTTTGAACCGGTATCGGAAGAAACCGTGGCCGACAACCCGGAGTTCGCTCTCGACAGCCTGCACCGCAACATGATGATTGGTACGCCCTCGGAGCTGGTAGAACGGCTCAAGGGTTACGAAAAGCTGGGCATTACCGAATACAGCTACTGGACCGATAACACGCTGCCTTTCGAGGAGAAGAAGCGGTCACTGGAGCTGTTCATCAAAGAGGTGATGCCGCACTTCGGTTGATCAATGAGGACGTACCATGAATCTATTGGATCTCGTTAGCGGCGGAAAAGTTGCTGCGCTGATTGGCAGTGAATGGCGCCTGAGCGCTAAGAATTTCGATGTGGTCAATCCCGCCACGGGTGAAACGGTTGCCCAGGTGGCGGATATGGGGGCGGAAGACGCGCGCGAGGCCGTAGTTGCGGCCGAGCGTGCGGGGAAAGCGTGGCGCAAAGTGTCAGCGAAAGAGCGCGCCCGGCTGCTCAAGCGCTGGTTCGAGCTGGTCGTGGATGAAACCGAGGCCCTCGCCCGGATTATGACAATCGAGCAGGGTAAGCCCCTTGCAGAAGCACGTGGTGAAGTGGCCTATGGGGCTTCGTTCATTGAGTTCTTCGGCGAGGAAAGCAAAAGGATGGCGGGGGAAGTTTTGCCGGCCCCTGACACCAGCAAGCGCCTATTGGTGACGCGAGAGCCGGTTGGCGTTGTCGCAGCGATTACGCCCTGGAATTTCCCTCTGGCCATGATTACCCGCAAATGCGCGCCGGCCCTGGCTGCCGGCTGCAGCGTTGTGATCAAGCCAGCTGAGGCTACCCCGCTGACGGCGCTGGCCCTGGCCCGCCTGGCTCTGCAGGCGGGTATACCGGAAGGCTTGATAAATGTGGTTACCTGTTCCAGCCCCGCCGAAGTAGGCGATGTTCTGACGACGGATAGCCGTGTACGGAAGGTATCGTTTACAGGCTCGACTCAGGTCGGCAAGTACCTGTTGTCTCAGTGTGCCGGCACGGTCAAGAAAACGGCCATGGAACTGGGTGGGAACGCTCCATTTATCGTTTTCAACGATGCCGACCTGGACGCTGCCGTGGATGGCGCCATAGCCTCCAAATTCCGCAATGCCGGGCAGACCTGTGTCTGTACTAACCGGTTCCTGGTGCAGGCGGATGTCTATGACGCCTTTCTGGAGAGACTTGTTGACCGGGTGAGTGGCCTGACAGTCGGCAGCGGACTGGATGATGGTGTCGCTATTGGTCCGCTCATTAACGCGGCAGCCGTGGAGAAAGTGAAGAGCCACATCAATGATGGTCTGCTCAAGGGGGGCCGGCTTTTATTTGGTGGTCACGCCCATGAATTGGGTGGGAACTTCTTTGCTCCGACTGTCATGGCAGACGTGACGGCAGATATGCTCGTGGCTTCGGAGGAAACCTTTGGTCCCCTGGCGGCGGTTTTCCGTTTCGAAACGGAGGCTGAGGCCATTGAGCTGGCTAATAACACGCCGTCCGGGTTGGCTGCCTATTTTTACACCAGGGACTATGGTCGCGTTTTCCGAACGCTCGAAGCACTTGAGTATGGCATGGTTGGCGTCAATGAAGGGCTGATTTCGACCGAATTGGCACCGTTTGGAGGTATCAAGGAGTCGGGTCTGGGACGGGAAGGTTCCCACCATGGCCTTGACGAGTTTACGGAGCTGAAATACGCCTGTCTGGGAGGGCTTTGAACGGCGACATTTCCATGGGCGCGATCAAGCCACTGTGCTATATGGAGCACGTGGTGTTCGTCGCTATGTCCATATCGATCAGCCCCTGGCCTGTATCAGAACGCTGGGTCAGGGGTTCCAGCCCGTTTGATCAGAGCAAACAACTTGACGGAAAAGGGGCGTGCTGGGATCTTTGTGCCTACTGTGTATCCAAACACTCACTTTAATGCCAGCCGCGCAGGAGAATGGACCCGTGACCGAACTTGTTAGTTATGAACTGAACGACGGAATTGCCACGATTACGCTGACCAACGGTAAAGCTAATGCATTGAGTCATGACGTATTCGAGGGCTTGAACAGCGCACTGGATCAGGCGGAACAGGACAAGGCGGTGGTTATCCTGACCGGTCAGCCGGGCGTATTCTCCGCTGGCTATGATCTGAAACAGATGCAAAAGGGCCCTCAGGAAGCCGCCGAACTGGTCAAGGTCGGTTCCACATTGACGCGTCGCCTGGCAGCCTTCCCCCTGCCGGTGATTGGTGCCTGCAGTGGTCATGCGATCGCTAAAGGCGCGTTTATCCTGTTGTCCGTGGACCACCGAATCGGGGTCGAGGGGCCATTCAAGCTGGGTCTGAACGAAGTGGCAATAGGCATGACCATGCACCATGCAGGCATCGAGATTGCACGTCATCGACTGGCGCCGGCGCACTTCTACCGCTCGGTGGTGAATGCGGAAATCTACAACCCGGAAGGTGCCGTCGAAGCCGGTTTTCTGGACGAGGTGGTCCCCCAGGACGCATTGCTTGAACGGGCCGGGGCGCTGGCCACTCAGTTCAAGCAGCTCAACATGCGCGCGCACCGCGAAACCAAGGTGAAAGCCAAGGCGGACTACCTGGCGTTGCTGGACCGGTGTATCCAGCAGGATGCCGAGAGTCTGGGGTTGAACGGCTGAGAGCCTTGCCGGATTGCCGGGTGAGTCGTTGCCCGGCTGTTAATTATCCCTTCTGAAAGGTGTCGTTCAGCGCCTGCAGGCATTGCATCAGAAAATGAAGGCAGGCGGCATCATCGCGGCCGCTGGCGGCCTTAATGGGGGCTGCCAGTTGCTGGTAGTAGTGTTTGTGTTGACTCCGATCAACGTTGCGATCTCCAGATCAGTGCTACTCTGATAACACATGCACAGGAAAGAGGTCTCGTCATGGACAAAGGTACCCAAAGCATTGTTGTTGCCTGTGATGGTTCGGATCAATCGCTAAGCGCGGCAAAAATGGCCGCTGACCTGGCTGATGCCACGGGTCATCCACTGAAACTGTTAGCGGTGTCGCCTTATTCACAGACCGAGACACTGGTGATTGCCGGCTACGAGCAAACCAAGGTTGATGCTGCCAAGGAACAATATGGCCGCAAAGTGTTCGATACCACCAAGGAGGCTCTGGGTGGTCGGGCTGACTCCGCGGAAGAGATTCTACTCAGCGGAGATCCGGCGCATGAAATCATCGAGTATATACACAGCAACCCCGGCACCCACCTGGTACTGGGTCGACGCGGTTACTCGGCGGTGCGCAGCCTAACGCTTGGCAGCGTAAGCGAAAAGATAGTCAGGCACGCCACCGGCCCCGTTACCGTGGTAGGGCCATAAACCTGTCCCGGGCTTTCGCTCGCCATGGGAGTATAGCGGCAAGGGGGAATGCATATGCGGCGCTTTATACGTCACCCCACGGATTTCCCGATTCTTGTTTTTTCAAATGATAGCTCCCACGGCGACGAAGCCAGCTTGTGTGACATTAGTCAGGGTGGCTTGGCCTGCAGTCTTAAAAGAAAGCTCCGGCCTGGTGAAACGGTCGCGCTGGGGATTCCCTCACTACAACAGGACTACCGGATTTCGGGCCAGATTGTGAGATGCAGACGCTGTGGCAAGGGGTACAGGGTCGGGATCCAGTTCAGCGATGAAACCGAGGCTTTTAAAAGCAAAATGGTCGAGCAGGTCTGTCAGATAGAGCACTTCCGCAGGGAACTCTGCCGGGATGGCTGTGAAATAGATATTGAAGCTGCGGCGCGTGAATGGATTGAGCGCTATGGCAGTCAGTTTGCGGATATCTTTTCAGGTTAGATATCAGTGGGCTCAAGGAGGCTTGTTATTGGAAGTATTTGAGCTCGGTTTCAAAGCATGGTTATGGCCCGGGTTATCGGCCATTCTTGCCGTGGTTGTTACGTTTGTAATCTACCGGCTGGCTCTGGCACTGGTTCGTCATTTCTCCGAGTCGAGAGCGGTGCCGAGATTGTTTCTCGATGCTGCAGCCAGGGCTCTTGGTGTGGTGGTCTGCCTGCTGGCACTGACAGGGGCGTTAAATGCGGCGCCAGACGATTTGCCATGGATGGCCGGAATTCAGCAATTCACGACGTTATTGCTCATTCTTGCTTTAACCTGGGCGGCGGTCCGGCTGACTTCCTCCATTGGTGACGTCATAGTCGTGCTGAACCCGGCGCTTGAGGGGCAGTGGAAGCGGGCGCGCAAGGTTGAAACCCAGACCCGATTCCTGGTCCGGGCCCTGAACATTCTCATTGTGATTATTGGTTTGGGCGCGGCCCTGATGACCTTTGAGTCGGTTCAGCATATGGGGGCGAGCCTGCTTGCCTCCGCCGGTGTTGGCGGCCTTATTCTCGGGTTCGCAGCCCGCCCGGTGCTGAGCAACCTGCTGGCCGGGATGCAGATTGCACTCACTCAGCCATTCCGTATCGACGATGTGCTGTATGTGCAGGGCGAGTGGTGCTGGGTGGAGGAGGTGACTGCCACTTATGTCGTGTTACGGGTCTGGGACCTGCGCCGGCTGGTCGTCCCGTTACAATGGTTCATTGAGAACCCGTTCCAGAACTGGTCCAGAAACAGTTCCGACTTGCTCGGTACGGTGTTTGTGTGGGTGGATTACACCATGCCGGTTGAGCCGCTTCGACAGGAGTTCAACCGTTTGTTGGGTAAATCGGATCTTTGGGACGGTAAATTAGCGACGGTGCAGGTCACGGACACCAGTGACCAGGCCATGCAGGTACGGTTTCTGATGAGCGCCTCAAGTTCCAGCAATAACTGGGACCTGAGGTGTGCTGTTCGTGAGGGGCTGGTTACGTTTATCCAGGAACACTACCCAGCCCAGTTGCCTCGTTTGAGGGCTCGACTGGTTGATGAGAATTGATCGTGATTTCAGGCTAACGTAGCAAGCAGATTGTTGATCGCCCGGGCAAAGGGCACCGGTGAATCTTCCTGCAGGAAGTGACCGCCTTTGAGGGTGACGTGGGGCTGATCTTGTGCGCCTGGAATCCGCTTTTGCATGTACGCGTCGCCACCGCGGGTAATCGGGTCGCCGTTGCTGAAGGTGGTCAGGAAGGGTTTCTCCCAGCGCTCCAGGACGCTCCACGCTTTACGATTGGCTTCACTGGCCGGGTCGTTCGGATGCATCGGCACCAGGCGCGGAAAGGCCCGCGTTCCTGCTTTGTATTTCTTGCTCGGAAAGGGCGCATCGTAGGCTCGCAGTTCATCCGGGCCCAGTTTTCGGAACGAGCCCGCATTGATGATCCGGCCAACCGGGAACCATGGGCTGTGTAGCGCGAAGTTTTTCCAGATCTTAAACGCCGCTGGTGCTTTCTGGTCACCGGTGGGCAGCATCCCGTTGCCGACCACAATGGCGCGGAAGCGGTCAGGGTTTTCTGCCGCAAGTCGCAAGCCGAGCAGGGAGCCCCAGTCCTGGCATACCAGTGTAATGTTGTTCAGCTCGAGCTTATCAATGAACAGCTGCATCCACTCCATATGCCGTTGATAACTGTAGTCATCGATGGACGTGGGTTTGTCGGACTTGCCGAAGCCGATGAGGTCCGGAGCAATCACCCGATGGCCGGCCGCTGCACACACGGGAATCATGTGGCGATAGAGGTAGGACCAGGAAGGTTCCCCGTGCATCATGAGAATCGGATTGGCTTCGTCCGACCCCTCATCCACGTAGTGCATCCGCAGGCCGTCTAGCTCCACATAATGTGGGTCAAAGGGGTAGTCGAGCAGTCGATCAAAGCGTGCATCCGGGGTTCTTACGAAATCCATAACCTTTGCCTTGTTGTTCATTATTGTGTGGGAACTTCCTCGAACAGTCTGCCCAGTCCGGACTGGGGTGTCAGTTTCCCACATAAACGCAGGGCCTCCCAGAAACTGACCTGATTCGCAGTCAGCACGGGTTTGCCCGTAGCGTTTTCCAGATCGGTCAGCCAGGCGGCAGAGTGGAGAGCGGTGTCAGGAATAAGCAGTACGTCAGCGTCCTGACGGGTGTTCTCCAGTGCGAAGTTGACCACTTCTTCTTTGCCTAGGGTACCAACTTCGGCTGCGGTCACAATGCCACGGCTCGCATGGTGAACCACGTTGATATCGAAGTGATTGAGGAACCGGCAGAATCGTTGCGCGACGTCTTCCGGATAGGTGGCGGCAATGGCCACCGTTTTTGCGCCAATGGCTTTGACCGCCCGGGCAAACGCCATTGCTGTTGTGGAAGCGGGTACACAGAGCATTTTTTCCAGGGCGTCGATCTGTTTGCTGATGCCATCCAGGCCGAGCACGAAACTGGCACTGGTGGAGGTCCACATAACCGACTCAATCTGCGAGCCGGCAAGGGCTTCCGCGCCTTTTGACAGGCGTTCGATACTGCCCATTTCACTGAGTGCTTCAACGGTGTGGGCGTCTTCGAGAAACCCGGTGTGGATCAGGGTGACCTGGGCAGGTGGCTCTACCATGGCGCCCATCAGAGGATAGTCATCTTCCGCCGCATGGCCTGGATACAGGAACCCGAGTCTGGCTGGGGGTAATGTATGGCTCATGTGTCGCTCCTTGTTTTAAGCGCGAAACACTGGACCGATTTATCTTCCTCTCGACCCTGGTTGATCCGAAGACGAGTCGTCAATGGTGGTTTGCTGGTGCTTCGGAATGGTCGCGTGAAGGCAGTATGACACCTGCGCTGATATCACCACTGAACAATTTACTGGGAGGCAGTCCCCACATAGAAGCGAAGGTTCGGGTGAAGTGAGAGGCATCAAAGAAGCCTGCATGTTGGGCGACGTCTGTAAGCTTTTCTCCCTGGCCAACGGAGAGCACGGATTCATACATGCGATGCCACATACGAAACCTGCGCAGGGTTATTCCCGTTGTTTCCTTGAATATGTCGACCAGATGGGGCACGGAAACACCCGCGACATTTGCCAGATTTTCTATGGAAAGATTCTCCTGAAAATTTTCCTTAACGTAAGCAACCAGCCGTGCAATGCGTACATCCGTTAATGTGTTCACCGGCGGGGGGCCGAGTTTTATCCGCAGCAGGTTGTCCACCTTCTCATAGGCATCGGTGGAATCCGGGGAGGTTCTGTAAAGGCTGCTGAAAACATCTCGGTAATCGTCTTCCTCGTGCAGTGCAAACTCGGATTCTTTTGACAGTTGTTGATACTCGCGCACAAATCCGGCGAAATCCTGGCCCAGTACATCCAGGTGACAAATAGCGACAGGGTTATTCTTCGCATCAATGCAGAATGTCTTCCCTGGAGGCAACAAAAAAGCCATTGCGTGATGGTGGGTAGAGCCATCAGACAGATGCAATTTGTCGCCCAGGCTGACAATGAGCGTTGCCGCTCCATAGGCAACCGTCACAGGCGAAAGCAGTGGGCCAATAAAGAGAGTTCGTTTCGCCCACGGGTACATGTAGGCCGATTTCAGATTTCTGCAATAGGTATGCATTTATTGTTGTCCCATTGTCTGATGCCACCTGAAACGAAGGTTCGGGAGGCTACCTTTTTCATCCTACCTCTTTCTCTCGGCGGGACAACCTCAGAATGTACAATCTCTGGATATATGCATGGCCATAGAATCACCAGTGAAGAGACTACACAACAACACTGGTAAATGAGGTTACCTCTATGGCCTTCTGTCAGATAAGCCAGGAAACCCGGCCGCGCCGCGTTCCGCGGCAGAATCGCGCGATCATGACGGTAGACTCCATTCTGGAGGCTGCGGCCATCCTGTTTGCCCGGGATGGATTCGAGAAAACCAGTACCACCCGCATTGCGGAACTTGCGGGGGTGAGCGTGGGCTCACTGTACGAGTACTTTCCCAATAAGGACTCCCTTGTTGCCAGCCTGGTGAAAAGCCATTGCGACCAAATGCTCCGTCATATTGCGCAGCATCTCGCTAACGTGAGGGGGCAGGGGGCGTACCGGGTCATGGAAGTGTTTATTGAAGCGACCCATCACTCCTATGCATCCCATATACAGCTGCAACGTGTATTGCTGGAACATATCGGACGTGTCAGCAAACCTCGCCATTACAAGCGGGTGTCCCATTCCATCATTAATCTGTTGGAAGCCGCTCTTGATAGCAGCGGTGAGAGTCTGCCACGGGAACGAACACGTCAGATGCTTTATGTCATCGAGTGTGTTGTGGAGTCTCTCGTTCATCGCTCCATTGTTCTTGATCAGGACTTCTTTGACCATAACCTCAAGGACGAACTCCTGGTTTTGGCTAAAGCCTATTTTCAACAGGGAAGATAATTAAGTTGGTTTGAAAGGGGGTGATTGTCATAGAAAGGCCGGGAGCTATGTCCCGGCCTTTTCTTTTGAGAGCGTAGCTTAGTGCTCAATAGGGTTGGTAGCAGGCAATCATCCAGGTGGCCAGCATGCCACTGAGGAAGGCGCCGGTGTAGATATTTCCGGTTTTACGGAAGCAGAGCGTGGATACAATGCTCGTCACTGCCAGTAGTGGAATGAAACCGTTGCCGAGAATAACCATTAACGTGTCATACCCAACCTCGCCAAAATAGGGCTTACCGTACGTGTACAGCGAGAACATCTGGATACCAATGATGATGGCTATACCGGAAGCATTCACGAAAAATAACGCGCTGCTCCAGATAACACTGGTCTGGATGCCACCACCAAAATCCCGCAGCCGAAGCCATCCAAACGCAAGGAGTCCGTTAACCAGGAAAATAGCGGTGAACGGGATCAGGTAGATGAGGGCAGAGAGGAAGCGATGGGGCTCCATCGGTCGGATCAACAGCATCCACCAGCGCATATCGACATTCAGGGCCTGGTATACCGTAGCAACCAGAAGGTAACCAGCAGCAACGACAAGGAATGACAGACCGAAGGCCCTGCCGATATAGCGCCAGTCAAATTCTGTAGTTGCGGAGTTAGTTGAAAGGCCGTGAGTTACCCAAAAGTTCGAAGACTCTGAGCGTCGGATCACGCGATAGGCCACGAACAGGGCCAGGAATATGAGCTGAACGGTGCCAAAAAATAGGATTGAGGTATTGGCGAATAGCATTGGAAACAGACTATTGGCGCCGAACACGTGCATGGCCGTCATTTGCAGGGGAACCATCAGCAAAGCTACCGCAGCGATGATCAGCCCGGCAAATCCAAGGTACAACGTCGGATGCATCGGCTGGGTAGTCGGCATTGGCTGCACCAGCTTCTGGAACATCGACGTTCTGAAAAGCTGGGCAACAAGGCCGAACATGAAGAGCAGCAACCCCAGGTAGGCGATGGAGGTTGCCACCTCCTTGTAGGGCCAGATCTGGTTTGATTCATCGCGATCCACGGGAGCGGGGGACGACAGGTTCATCATCTTCAGAACGTTTGCAATTGCGACGGAGGATTGGTGAACACCTGCGTGGGTCTCCGGCGATTGCGTTGCCATGCGACCGGTACCGCTGGCAAAATCGCCGTAGACTCGGTCCAGAATGACGGGTTCGCTGGCTCCGAAAGGGGCCATCAGCCAATGGCTCTCCACGAAATCAACGGCGCGTTCCTGATCAAAGTAGTTTATTGCCACGAACTCATCGTATTTGCCGAATTCCACCCCGAAATTGAAGTTCGCATCATCCGAGACGGTGGGTGCGCCTAACATAAACTCGACTTCGTGACCGCCCTGGGCGGAGCCCGCTACAATAAGCGTTCTCACCAGTTCTGGGTGATTAACCGCAGCGGTCACTGACGACCATCCTCCCATGGAATGGCCAACCAGCCCGATATGGTTGGAGTCTACGAATGGCAGGGTGTGAGCGTACTTGAGTACATCGCTCACACCTCTGGAACCGTCGTTTTCAATAACGCCGGTTCCACCGTGACCAGACATGTCCATTGCGATCACCACATAGCCCCGGCGGGCGAACTCAATGCTGAAGTTGGACATGACCTCCTTCTGATTGACGTAACCGTGGACGTTTATGACCGCCGGTGCTGGCGTTTTTTCCGTGGCATTGGGTGGCAGGTACATGAGTGCGCTTATGGTTTCGCCGTTGTGTGCGGCGATAGTGATGTCTGTTACCTCCACATCACCCAGGTCTGACTGAATCAGCGAAGCCGATATGCTACCAAGGACTGCCAGAAGCAGCCCCAGGATCAGGGCGTGCCTGGACGTGAGCAAATGGTTGGAGAAAATATCACTCATAAAACACCCCCTGCGGTGCGTTCATTGTCAGCTGGTGCCAGTGAATAGTGGGAGAACTGTTGGCGGAGCTCGGTTTTAAGCAGTTTTCCAGTGGCGCCATGGGGTAAGCTATCCACCAGCTCGATGGCGTCTGGCAGCCACCATTTCGGCAGGCGCTCTGCCAGGAAATCGCGTAGTTCCCGGGGTGAAAGTGAACTGTTGGGGTGCGGTACGCAGATGAGTAGCGGCCTTTCCATCCATTTGGGGTGGGGCAGGCCAATGACCGCCGCTTCGAAAACACCAGGGTGCTCGCAAGCGGTGCTTTCCAGGGCAATCGAACTGATCCATTCTCCGCCCGATTTGATCACATCTTTACTTCGATCAACGATATGTATGAATCCCTGAGTATCCACTGTGGCAATGTCGCCAGTGTCGAACCAGCCGTCTGATCTGGCGCCAACGACGCCACCAGTATATTGCTGCACGACCCAAGGGCCGCGAACCAGTAAATGGCCGGGCGAGCTGCCATCCCAGGGCAGAGTTGTGCCATCTGCCTTTTCGATACGAATGTCGATACCCGGGATGGCCCTGCCCTGTTTCTTTTTCAAGCTGAGGGAGAGTTCTTCATCCGTCTGCCGCAAGGCTCTGGTCGGAGTATTCACTGCACCGGTCGGGCTGATCTCGGTCATTCCCCAGGCATGTACGACACTGACTTTGTGGGTGCTTTCAATCGTCCGAATCATCGATTCCGGCGCTGCAGAACCGCCGATCACCGTGCGTTTGAGTGAGGAGAAAGTTCGGCTCTTCTGGTTCAGGTGTTCAAGGATACCGAGCCAGACGGTAGGCACACCGGCCGCCATGGTGACTTGCTCTGCCTCCATCAGTTGAAACAGGCTTTCACCATCCAGAGCTCTGCCAGGTAAAACGATCTTGGCACCGACCAACGGGAGGCTGTATGGAAGCCCCCAGGCATTGACATGAAACATTGGCACAATCGGCATGACGGCATCTTGTGCCGACAGTGCAAAGCTGTCCGGAAGTGAGCTGGCGTAGGCGTGCAGCGTAGTGGAGCGATGGGTGTAAGTGACACCCTTTGGCATGCCCGTGGTGCCTGAAGTGTAGCAAAGACCGCAGGGCTGGTGTTCATCCACGGTGGCCCAGTCCGGACTGGATGAAGATTCAGTGGCCAGTAATGCCTCGTAGTCCAAGGCATCGGGAATTCTGTCGGCGGCCGGGGCCAGTTGGCTATCCATTACGATGACCTGCCTGATTGTTTCAAGCTTGGGAAGCAGATCTTTGACCAAGGGCAGGAAGTCGATATCGACAATCAGCACCTGGTCTTCTGCGTGGTTGATAATCCATTCCAGGTCGACAGCTGAAAACCTGGGGTTCAGTGTGTGGCAAACCAGCCCCAGGCCGGCCGTGGCGTAATAGACCTCCAGATGTGCGTGGCTGTTCCAGGCCAGAGTGCCGACACGGTCTCCGGGCTCCAGCCCGAGTGCTCGAAGAGCCTTGCCAAGTTGACAGACTCGCTGATACGCCTCGGCATAGGTATAACGGTGCGCTTCCTCACCGTGTGACCGCGCACTGACAATTTCTGTGCTTCCGTGATGGCGGCTCGCTCTTTCGATGATTTGTATGACGTTCATCGGTACGTCCATCATGCTGCCTAACATTGTTGACCTCGTTGTAGAGATGCTCCGGGATAATCTGGACTCTCTGTGTCGGATGAGAATCCAGACCTCACTTCCAGGCGATTGAATGTCTGTTTCTATTTCACGCTGATAACGTTAAAAGCCGAAAGTGAACTGGGCGCTGAAGGTGTTGGTCTTCGAGCCGTTCTCCACACTGATGTCTTTTTTGTACTGAAGGCTCAGGAATTGATTTGCAGCCATTGCGAGACGTGTGGTCAGCTGCAATGCATGAGTCTCAAGCTCATTTTCGACGATGGTGTTGCTTGCTTCGGACTCGCCGCCTTTCAGGTAAAAGTGATCGAGAGAAACCAGCACGGAGGGAGTCAGGTCATAACTGAAGTGGGTTTCTACCGCGTATAGAGGGTCGCGTTTCAAGGTAATGCTTGCGGAGGAAAAATCGGTATTGTTGCTGAAGACCTCTACTGACGGGATTACTTCTACAATGAGTTTTCCGAAGCCCTTGGCCAGTCCGGTCTGCGCTTTGAACGACCACTGGTTACGGCCCAGGTTGAGAGGCTGGTCGTTGTCGTAATCACCCAGGGGTGCAGTCAGCCAGCCGGCTACTGCCCACCAGGATTGAGATTCATTGTCGCTGACCGGCCAGATTCCAGCCAGGAAAGTGGGGTCAGCCAGTCCTGAGGTGGATAAGGCATTGTTGCCAACATCCGCCCCATCAATGCTTACACGGCCAAAAGGAATGACCGCCTCGAAGATCGTGGGCATGGACATGAAGGTGGAATAGTGGACTGGCAGGAACACCCCGATATCCTGTTCCAGGTTCAGGTTGTCGCCCGCCTTCTCACCATCCACATAAAATGAGTTGGCTGATGTGCTGGTGTACAGAAACTGCATGGCAGATACGCCATCCGGTCGCGGGAGGTAGTCCCTTGGCTGCAAAGCGTTTGCCTGGGAAGAATAGAGTGCTGCCAGAAGGCAGGCGGTCACAGTACTGCGTAACATGGTTCGACTCCTTGTTATTGTTGGGGGCAGGTAAACCTGCAAGGTTGTGTTGTTGTGGTTCCGGGGGCATTGGTTACCCCCTACAGGAATGCTATGGAAGCAACTGATTCCTCTCTATTCGGGTAAACGAATGCACTTGGCAGGCGTGGTAGTGCGCATTCTGAAGCTGGGATAGAACTCTATTCAGGTTTTTGGAGGGACCCTGGTCCCGAAAGGCTCGGGAGGCCAAAAAAATGGGACCAGAGTAAGTCAGTGGATTAGCTTTCTTGAGGCAATGCTCCGACATCGCGGTCCCAGCCAACCAGTAACATGGTGGCAGCGATACCGAATAACAGACCGACCCAGGGTTCGAAGAATGCCAGTGCCGTACCAACCAGCAGTACGGTTCCTCTGGAAGCGTTGGTTTTGGGAATAGACATGGCGATGTAGGCGCAGGCAAACCCTGTCAGGATCAGAGTGAGCGACAGCGCAACACCCAGCAACGGCTTGAGTCCGGTTAGCAATGGCAGAAAAATAAACAGCAGGGGTATGCCCATCAGATAGTAGGAGATCAGGCCGTCGTGCAAGCTTCCCATGGAACGATGCCCCTGCTTCCAACGCTGCATGATGATGACATGTACTCCGGTCCATAAGGCCCCCTGGGTAGGGAAGAAGGGAGCCGAGAGTGCCATGATGCCGTTCCGAAGCGCAATCGACAAATGCGACCTGGTCGGATTAATGTCGATATGCTCGTCATTGCGATCCCGCAACCCCTCCTTGATGACTTCATTGCCAGTGACAAGGTCGCCGAAGAGAATGACGTAAGTAATCAGTGCCAGCGGCATACCTTCAATGAACATGGCCAGGGAAGGCCAGCCAATTGCGAACGGTGATACTTTGTTCCAGGCCTCCGAAACCGGCGGGATCATCACTCCCCACTCAATGTTGTAAATCACTTCACCAACCAGCGGCCCTACGGTAGCGGCTATGATGAATCCTGGCAGCAACCCCAGGGAGCCGATCAGAGCGATGAGGCGGGATCGTTCTTTCAGGCGTTGCATTGGAAGGGAAAACGCAAAAACCAGGCATACGGCACACGCCAGGGTAGTGGCTACAGGCTGTTGGAGCAGGAAACGGTCTGCGTCATCGATAAAGACCCGCTTCAGGGCTGCAATAGCGGCGCCCAGAACGATGCCCGCCTTCAGGGTATCTGGCAGCCAGAGCACAAAGCGTTTCCCCAACCCGCTGATGCCAAGAGCGAACAAGAGTAGGGCAAAATTGAGTGATATTGCCGTCATGGCCTGCCAACGCTGGCTTGGTTCATCGTAGCTATCAAGGACGAATGCCAGAACCAGGGGCAGGGCGGGTGTGATCCAGCCGGGTGCGTAAGGCTCACCAAAGACGATCAGTGCGGATGTCAGAAGCATCATATGGATCATCGAAATGGCGATGGCCTCTTCGAAGCTAAGTCCGAAGAAGGCAGTCATCAGGGGGACCAGTGCCATGCCGGTTGCGGCTGCAACGAATAAGCCCTGGAATGCCTCCGGCCAGTAAAATCGGGTGTGAAGAAACGGCAGGCGAAACGTGAATATCCCCCACCTCCATCCAGGTTTCTCGGGTTGGGTCATAGCATGCTCCGTATGATTTCGTCAGGTTTTCGGTAGATGTCGTGGTGACCGATCACACTAGCAATCCCCTTGTGGAGGCTCTATTCGGGTTGTCGCGCTGTCGCTTTCGCGAATATTGGCGTTTGTTGAGAAGGCGGGGCGGTCTCTATTCGGGTTTGGCCTTTGAGCAAGTTATGTTCGGGTACTGAGCCAGAGAGACTGGATGGTCAATGTCTCACAAGAGGTGAGGGCGATGTAGGGCACTGACCGGCGGCATGTTTTGTTACGGTCCCGGGTTTCGTATCGACCACCTGGGTGGTCACAATTCATGGAAAGCAAAATCAAGGACGTCCAATGTCGAATGCGCAGTCTGAATCTTATTCCTCCCAACCGCCTTCCGCCGCCCCCCGCAAGGTAAAGGCTGGCCCGCCCCTTAACTGGATTTCGGGATCCATCCGTTTGCTCCGCGAGAATTGGGCCGTGATTCTGTCGGCGTACTTTCTCGTGCTGGTGGTAACGACCTTGATCCAGTTCGGTGCTATGGAGCTGGTTTCCCGGGGTGGTTTTGTGGCAATTGCGCTGGCTGTGGTTGTCGGCATTTGGGTGAGTCTTGTTCTGAACGCCGGGATTATGGTCGTGTTTCATGGCGCGGCTGAGAAGCGCCCTCGGTTTTTAGACGTTTTTTCAGGGTTCAATGGCCACACCATTCTTTCACTCTTTCTGATGATGATCGCGATGGCGCTGGCCACCCTGGTACTGGGGTTTGTTGTTTACATGATCATGGAAGTCACCGGGTTTTCAGGCTCGATGTTTGGTTCATCCCGTATGGGCGGCTTTACGAATGGTGGATTTAACCCACAGGGTGCGGTGATCATGATGATCTTCACAGCTGTTGGCGGGTTTGCCGTGCTGGCAGTGTATGCGGCACTTTTCTGTTATGTGATTCCGCTTGTGGTTGTTTCACGACAGGGGGTGCTGGAAGCGATGGGTAACAGCTTTCGGGCGAGCTTCAAGAACCTCTTTGTGTTGTTCTTTTTTGCGGTGAATGCCGTTGTGTTCATGAATCTGGTGCTAGTCCCGGTGTTTGCTATCGGGGTTTCCAGCGTTTCCACGATTGTTATGGGGGTATTGGCGCTATTGACCTCGCTGGTCTGGGGCTCGGTACTTGGTGGCGCCTACTATTTCTCATTTCGTGATGTTCTGCTGACAAAGACCCCACCGCAAAGTGACGAGTCAGCGGAAAGTACGGTTCCTGCCTAAAGCCTCCACCGCTTGCCTGTCATAGAAAATACGCCCCGGTATGTCACAAACGCCGGGGCTGATTCGTCTACCTCTGTGAAACTATCCGTGGATATCATTCCACCCACCACAGAGGAGTAAGACAATGGAAATTCGCCTGAACGCTTATAAGGCCGGCCCGGACGCCATCGCGGCAATGACCGGACTGGAGGCGTACGTTCGCGATTGTGGGCTGGAGCACAGCCTGATCCACCTGGTAAAAACACGGGCATCCCAGATCAATGGCTGCGCCTATTGCCTGCACATGCACACCAGCGATGCCCGCGCGGCGGGTGAGAGCGAAGCACGGCTCTACCTGTTGTCTGCATGGCGTGAGTCCAGGCTCTATACGCCACGTGAACGGGCTGCGTTGGCCTGGACCGAGGCGTTGACCAACTTGCCAGACACCGGAGCCCCGACCCAGGATTACGAACAGGGCCTTGCGCATTTTACCGAGAAGGAGTTCGTCGACCTGACGCTGCTGATCGGCGCGATTAATGTCTGGAACCGGATCAGTGTGGGGTTTCGTGCGGTCCATCCGAACGACTGTGATTCATGACTAACTTTGCCAGGAGCCTAAGGCCATGACGGAACAGCCGGCCCGCCAGTTTGACCACTGGCGCCGTTACCTGACCGGCGTCGCGTACCGCATGCTGGGGTCGGTGACTGAGGCGGAGGATGTCGTGCAGGATGCATACCTGCGCTGGCACGATGCTGACCACCTGTCAGTCGCTGACGTGCGGGCTTACCTGACGACTGTCACCAGCCGGCTGTGCCTTGATCGCCTCCGGGCCGCTCACCGGCAACGGGAAATCTATGTTGGCCCCTGGTTGCCGGAGCCTCTTCTGGAGGCTCCGGATACTTCGGCGGACGCTGAAGCCCTGGCCAGTGACGTGTCCTTCGCCCTGATGCTGGCGCTGGAGCGTCTGTCGCCATTGGAACGTGCTGCGTTCCTGCTGCACGATGTGTTCGGGCTGGATTTCGGTCAGGTCGCCGTCAGTCTGGAACGCACTGAAGCAAGCTGTCGTCAACTCGCAAGCCGGGCCCGGAAAAGGGTGCAGGCCGCGCGACCGCGCTATCAGGTAACGCCTGGCGAGCACGGCCAACTGACTGATCGATTTTTTGACGCAGCCCAAAGTGGCGACGTTACAACGTTGAAAGCGTTGCTGAGCGAGAACGCCACTCTGCATACCGATGGTGGTGGTAAGAGGGTTGCAGCACGGCGTGTGATCTTCGGCGCCGATAAGATCAGCCGGTTCTTTGAAGGGCTTGCCCGCAAGTCGACATCGCCAAACCCGCGTTGGGCCAGCCCCGTTATCGTGAATGGACGACCGGGGTGGTTAACCATCGAAAAGGATGGGCTGCCCCAGGTCATGACTCTGGATGTGGCGAATGGTCGAATCCAGGCGGTGTATGTCGTGCGTAATCCGGACAAATTGCGGCACCTGTCTGATTGTCTGCCGGAGCAACCTGTCTAGGAATACCGAGTCTGCCAGGGGGCTCTTCCTTAAAATTGCCATTATCTGCCCGACACGCGATTGCTCATCTTCAGGCCAACGATCACTATCAACGCGCCAAGCCAGATGCTCAATGAGTACTGTTCGTTGAACCACACCACGCCGATGATTAATCCGAACACGGCCGCCACGGCGCCGAGCTGGCTGTAGAAAACCGGGTTGGAGCGTTTCTGGAGTTCGAAGGCGCAGAAGTAAGTTAGAGCAGTTAACAGCCCCTGCAAGATGATGACCCCCAGGAACTGATGGCCGAAGTCGTTCGAGACCAGCGGTGTTCCGATTGCCTGAGCGAACAGGCCAAGTGAGGCTGCGGAGGCGAGCAGAGTGCCGGCAGCCAGTGTCATCGGTTTTGTGTCGCCGGGCCAGGCTACGGAGCGATAGACATTGCCGATCGACAGCATGGCCGGGATGAGCAGGCCCAGGGCGAACCACAGGACATTCGCCTGGGGCATCTCTGAATGGCGCTGCAGAACAATCCAGGCGCAGGCGAGAACTGCGACCGACAGGCCGGTGAGCTTCGCCCAGCTGCGTTTTTCCAGGCCCATGGTTGTCGCAATCAGGAAAGTGAATATCGGCGGCAGGGCATACATGATGCCGGTGAAGCCGGAACCCAGCTTGGTGACCAGGTAGAAGGCGGTGGCGTTGGGGATTGCAATTCCGGTCAGGCCACTGATGAGGAAGTAGGTCGTCAGCCGTCTTTCGAACATCGCTCTGGGCTTCGCGGAACACAACAGAAGAACCGAACCGGCAATGAGCGTTTGCCAGAAGGCATAGGTGATGGCCGGTACGCCTTGCGCGGTTGCCGTTTTCGCCAGGGCCAGCATCAGTGCAATGAGAAAGCCATTGGCCACTAACAGGCCCCAGACCACAGTGAGGGGAGGGAACGTCAGGTGTTGCTTCAAGGCCATCATCATCGATCTGCTCCTGCGTGTGAGTGTGTAATGTCTGAGCATTAGTTTGCTGGAATGGATTCGATTGATAATTGGAGAGATCTGAATAACACTCATTCCAAATCAGAAAAAATACAGGAGTTGAGGTGGCCACCGACAAGCTAGTTGCCATGAGGATTTTTCGACGCGTCGCGGAACTGGGCAGTTTCACCAGGGCGGCGGATGATCTGGACATTACTGCTGCGACGGTCAGCAAGCACATTGCCTTCCTGGAGCAGGACATCGACACCCGGTTGATCAACCGGACCACGCGCCGGATGAATCTCACCGATGCCGGCCTGGTCTTCCTGAAACGAACCCAGGCCCTGCTGGACGAATTGGAAGATGCCGAGCTGGAGGTCAGGGGGATTCAGGCGGAGCCCCGGGGAACGATCCGGATCAATGTGCCCATGTCGTTTGGTCTGACCCACATCACCGAAGCCATCGACAGCTTCCTGAGCCGCTACCCGGACATTGACATTGATCTGCAGCTCAGTGATCGCATGGTCGATCTGGTAGAGCAGGGCGTTGATATTGCGATTCGGGTGCGCAGTGCGCTCTCGGATTCGAGCCTGCTGGCCAGGCCGCTCAGGAAATCCAGGAACATCGTGTGTGCCTCGCCGCAGTATCTGGAACGGGCGCCAGAGATCCGGTCGCCCGCCGATCTCGCCCGACATAACTGCCTGATGTTTACCCTTCACGACCGCCCCAGAATCTGGGAGCTGGGTGGCGAGGAAGTCACCGTGAACGGTAATCTACGAATCGACAGTAGCCTGGCGATCCGCCAAAGCCTGCTGCGGGGGATCGGAGTGGGGTTGCTGCCGCGCTTCCTGGTGCAGCAGGATATAGAGAGTGGGTCGCTGGTTCCCCTGCTCCAGGATTTTCCACCGAACGGGTACACCGTATTCGCGCTTTTCCCGCCAGGGCGCAAACAGCCGGTGAAAGTCAGAATGTTGCTGGATCATCTCGATCAACATCTCGGTGACAAACCCTATTGGGAGTAGGGTTGCACCAATTATTTCCTTTAAGGAAATTATGTAGTTCTATTTTGTCCGTTTAACAGACCTATGCAATTTCATAGAGTGGCCACTCCAACGGATCTCTGTACCCCTTCAACAAACGGAGGAGATGGCTAATGGATATACATGCAGCTCTGGATTGGCGCTATGCCGTCCGTGAATTTTCGTCCGATAAGCTGAGCAATCAGGTTGTTGGAACACTGGTCGATGCGGCACGGAAAAGTGCTTCCTCCTATGGTTTACAGCCCTACAAAATGATCGTGATTGAATCCCAAGCCGTGCGGAAGGATCTGTTGCCGTTTTCGTTTGGGCAACAAAAGGTGTTGGACTGCTCCCATCTGATCGTATTTGCCGCTGATACGGTCATCGGCGACCAAACCGTGGATCGTTACGTGAAGCAGTTGATGGAGGTCAGGGACGTTCCCTACGACGATGTCTCCGGCTATGCCGAGCACATGAAGCAGGCCCTGGCCTCCAAGTCGCCGGCACAGAAAAGGGAATGGGCGCATCAGCAAGCCTATATCGCGCTGGGGACATTGCTGACCGCAGCGGCAGTGCTGAAGATCGATAGCTGCCCCATGACAGGCTTCGATCACGGGGCCTATGACCAGGTTCTGGGGTTAACAGAGCAGGGCCTTGAAGCCTCAGCGATTGTGGCCTTGGGACATCGGAGCCCCAACGATAAAAGCGCCGGGCTGGCGAAGGTGCGGTTTGACTATGATGATGTGGTGATCCGGATGTGACCGATGATCCGCCAGATCAGACCGGAGCGTCTTATGTGCTATCGAACTCAGCCACCCTGGAAATCTGGGGTGGCGAGGGGAAGATCTGCGTTATCTTGCACGCCGTCCAGCATCGGCATCATGTCTCTGGGGTGGATTTCTTCGCCGCACTCCGTACAGCGTAACTCCGGGCTGGTTTTATGGCCGCAGGGTTTGTGGACATACTCCAGCTGCGGATGGCTGCCGTCTTCGTTCATCCAGGTGTTCCCCCACTTGGTAAGCGCCAGCATGACCGGGTAAAGCGCCAGCCCCGCTTCGGTCAGTTTGTACTCATAACGTTTTGGGGCTTCCTGGTACAGAACCTTCTTAAAGACCTTTTTCTCCACCAGCCGATTGAGACGATCCGAAAGCAGATGGCGGGTGATGCCGAGCTGTTTCTGAAAGTCTTCGAATCGGCAGGTGCGCAGGAATGCATTACGGATAATCAGTAGCGTCCAGCGATCACCCAGAATAGACAGGCTGCGCGCGACCGGGCAGCTTTTTTCTCCAAGTTCATGCCATTTCATGCTGATTTCCCCCTCGCTGTCTCAGGACAGTCTCGTCAGTGATGGCGTCGTTCAGATTGGGACAACTGCTATGCACGTTCTAAAAAGGTATGGACTGGAATAGTACCACAGGATAGGTTTGTGACGGTGAGTTCCATTTTAGAACGCAATGAGGACATCCGTTATGCCTACAGCCAACAACCAAGCTTCTACTTCGTTCCCGGTGCGACGCATGGATTATGAGTTCGACGACATGCCAAAGTACTGGTGTGATAACGAGCCATCCCTTACACACTATTTCACCGGGCTATCCACGCTCTTCCCAGAAGGCGAGTCTTACTTTGTACGTTCAGTGCGTGCACTGCGGCCCCTGGCGAAAGCCAACAAGCAACTGGATCGGGATATTGGCGCTTTTATCGGCCAGGAGGCGATGCACTCCAAGGAACATCATGCGTTTCATGTCAGTGCTCAGCAGTATGACCTGGATCCGGAGTCTCTGGAGCGCGTCACCGGTATTATCCTGAAGGGGATAGAATCCCTGTTTCCTGAAAAATGGAACTTGCTGATAACGGTGGGTCTGGAGCATTACACCGCCGTGCTGGTGACCACCATGATGAGAAGCACCCACACCCTGATGAACGACCAGACCATTCGTAATCTGTGGTTGTGGCACAGCATTGAGGAGACTGAACACAAGGCGGTCGCCTACGATCTGTACCAGTACCTTTACGGTGAAGGGCTCGCTGCCTACCTGCCGCGGGTTGCCATTTTCACGCTGAGCCTTGCACTGATCACGACCATGTCGACGGTGTATCACATTGTGCTGATGAAGCGTGATGGCCAGCTGTTCAATCTTAAATCCTGGCGCAGGTTCGCTGCTTTTGCCCAGCAGCACTACAAAATATTCATCCCTCAGTTTCTGGATTACTACCGGACGGATTTTCACCCGAACGATGTGGATGAATCCGATCTGGTTGCGCGAACCAGGGAAATGATTGGTCTGGGCGGCGAGGCCGCTAAAGCGGCCCACTGAGCATGACCATTGAACGTAATTGAATGAAGGAGTATCGAAAGATGATTGATCCAAAAGAGATGACCGGCCTCGAAATCATGCAGGCATTTGCCGAGGGCTTATTTCCTACGCCCGGAATCGCCAAGACCATCCCGATGAAACCTTCTGAGGTGGAGCATGGTCGCGTTGTGTTTATTGCCACGGCGGATGCCAGCCATACCAACCCGTTGGGCGGGGTGCATGGTGGCTTTGCCGCAACGGTTCTGGACTCTGTCACCGGGTGTGCGACCCACACGGTGCTGCAGGCGGGGGAGGGCTACGGTACAACCGACCTGAATATCAAGATGTGCCGGCCCATTCCGTTCAACACCAACATGATTGCTGAGGGAAAAGTCATCAACGCCGGTCGTTCGCTGGTGATTTCTGAGGGCTACCTCCGCGATGAAGCAGGTAAGCTGTATGCCCACGCGACAGCAACCAATATGATTGTTCGGTAAGTCATATACAAGGCCCCGGGAGTCTGCTCCCGGGGCAACCGTTGCCGACTCCTTCGCTTTCCATTGCGTACAGTATCTTTCCGAGAGCCCGGACGGGTGCTAGTCTGCGTTTCCGTCTGTCTCCATAAAACAGGCAGGCATACAGGCGATGATTACCGGACAAGGCTGAAACGAAATCTTGCCCATCTGGCGCCTTTTATCTTCCACTGGGCTGAAGCAGACAATGAAACGAGTGCAGTTTTTCTCAACGGACCAGGCCGCCATTCGTTGGCTTCAGCTGTTGTCACTGCTGTTGTGTGTAGTGACCTCGTTGTCGATTGAGGCAGCCCCGCTTGAGCGCAGCAAGCAGCAGATCATTGTGGGCGGAGACCACTATCATCCTCCCTATGAGTTTATCGACGAGAACGGCGAGCCCGCTGGCTACAATGTTGAGCTGACCCGGGCGATTGCCGAGGTCATGGGCATCAACGTCAAATTCGAGCTGGGCGAGTGGTCCGAGATGCGCAAAAGGTTTGTCGATGGCGAGATCGATGTGCTTCAGGGGATGTCGTATTCCGATGAGCGCGCCAAGGTCTTCGACTTCTCGCCACCCCATGCGATTGTGCATCAATCAATCTTTGCCCGGCGTGGCGATCCGGTTGTCGATGTGAGCGGCCTTAAGGGAAAAGAAGTCATCGTACAGCGTGGCGACATCATGGAGGATTACCTGATTGAGCATCAGGTCGGCGCCAGGCTGCTTCCTGTCGACACCCACGCCGACGCACTACGCTTGCTGGCCTCGGGGAAGGGGGATTATGCGCTGGTTGCCAATCTGCCGGCGCTCTACCTGACACAGCAATTGGGCCTGACCAACATCGTGCCGGTGGCGAGACCCTTCTCGTTGTCGTATGGATATGCTGTCAGGAAGGGGCAGTCCGATCTGCTGGCCCAGTTTTCCGAGGGGGTGGCGATTCTCAAGAATACGGGCCGTTATCAGGAGATCTACGACGAATGGCTGGGGCCGCTTAAAGAGGATGGCGGCATTCCATGGAAGCTGATCGGTCAGGTCGGCGCGGCCGTGTCCGGCACACTGCTGTTGATCCTGGGCAGTATTGTGATCTGGAACCGGACATTACAGCGGGAAGTGGACAGCCGTTCCAGGTCTCTGCGCGAACATCAACAGCAGTTGATCCAGGCCGACAAGATGACGTCACTGGGTGTGCTGGTCTCGGGTGTCGCTCATGAGATCAACAACCCAAGCAGCCTCCTGCTGCTGAACCTGCCGGTGCTACAGGACGCCTATGCAGATTGCCTGGACATACTTGATGCTCACTATCGCGAGCATGGAGATTTCATGCTCGGAGGGCTTGAGTACTCGCGTATGCGGGATGAGATTCCCCTTATGCTTGACGAAATGCTGGAAGGCAGCCAACGCATCAAACGAATTGTTGGCGACCTGAAGGACTTCTCCCGCGACGGCAGTACGGACCTGACCGAGATCCCGGATTTCAACGCCATCGTTGTGACCGCAATCCGGCTGGTGGACAATTCAATCCGCAAAGCGACATGTCATTTTGAGGTTAACTACGGTGCGGATCTGCCGGCAGTGAGGGGCAATGCCCAGCGGATCGAGCAGGTGGTGATCAACCTTATCGTGAATGCCTGCCAGGCGCTGGAAAATCCGCAGCAGGGTATATTTCTAAGAACCTATACCGATACTGATAAAATGGGGCAGCCCCAGGTATTGCTGGAGGTCAGGGATCAGGGCTGTGGTATGGCCCCCGACGTCATGAACCGTCTGACCGATCCGTTTTTTACCACCAAACGCGAGAGTGGTGGCACCGGTCTCGGGCTTTCGGTGTCGGCCGGTATTGTGCACGAACATCAGGGGCGACTGACCTTCGATTCCAAAGCAGGAGAGGGAACCACCGTTCGACTGTCTCTGCCGGCACTGCAGCCTGAAAGTTCCGACACAACCCCGTGAATATCCTCAGATGCGACTGGAGCCACGTTCGATGACGAAGAACCTGTACCCCACGTTTGGTGTGTTGCTGGTAGACGACGAGCCCTCGTTTCTGCGAAGTCTCGGGATTGCACTGGAACGCGGCGGTGGTATCACCAATATTCACCGTTGTCAGGACAGCCGCGACGTGATGGGTATACTGGCTCGGGAAAATATCGGCCTTGTGACGCTTGATCTGACCATGCCGCACATTGGTGGCGAAAAGCTGTTGCACCAGATTGTCGAGGAGCACCCGGATGTGGGTGTGATCGTCATCAGTGGGCTGAACCAGGTGGAAACAGCCGTCAATTGTATCAAGCTCGGCGCTTTCGACTATTTCGTCAAAACCGACGAGCAGGACCGGTTGATCGAGGGTATCAAGCGGGCTATCCGGCTGCAGGAGTTGCGGCAGGAAAACCAGGCCCTGCGCCGACATGTCCTCAATGACACGCTGGATTACCCCGAGGCTTTCGCGCCTATTATCACTGGTGATAAGGGTATGCGTTCAGTGTTCCAGTACCTGGAGTCGGTGGCGGTGAGCCGCGAGCCGATCCTGGTCTGCGGCGAAAGCGGGACCGGCAAGGAACTGATCGCCCGCGCGACACATACCCTGAGCGAACGCCCGGGATCGCTGGTCTGTGTCAATGTCGCCGGGCTCGATGACAACATGTTCGCGGACACCCTGTTCGGCCACCAGCGTGGTGCGTTTACCGGTGCCGACAGTGCGCGTGCCGGGATGATCGAGCAGGCAGCGGAAGGGACGCTGTTCCTCGACGAGATTGGCGATCTCAGTATGGCCTCCCAGGTCAAGCTGCTGCGGCTGCTGCAGGAGGGGGAATACTATCCCCTCGGTAGCGACCGTCCGAAACAGCTGCGGGCCAGGGTGCTGGTTGCAACCCATCAGGACCTGGCAAAGAAGCAGGCCGCGGGCGAGTTTCGCAAGGATCTATACTACCGCCTGCGTACCCACCATGTGCAGATACCTCCGTTAAGGCATCGCAAGCAGGATATCCCGTTGTTGCTGGAGCACTTTCTTGCCAAGGCTGCCGAGGAGATGGGTAAAACCAAGCCGGCTGTTCCAGGTGAACTGCCGGTGCTTCTGTCCAACTACGCCTTTCCCGGCAACGTGCGGGAGTTGCGGGCGATGGTGTATGACGCCGTGAGCGTTCACCGTTCCCGCATGTTGTCGATGAGTGTTTTCAAGCGAGCCATTGATTTTAATGATTCGGAAGCCCCTTGCGCGCCCGTCGAGCGCCGCTCTGTTTTCGTTGCTGATGAGCCGTTGCCGGCGCTGAGTGATGTGGCAGATTTGCTGGTTCAGGAGGCGATGAGGCGTGCCGAGGGTAACCAGTCCATTGCCTCGCGGCTGTTGGGCATCTCCCAGCCGGCGTTGAGCAAACGAATAAAAAAGCAGCAGTCCTGATCGCCATGGTGAAGGCTGAACCCCTATAACCTTTCGATCTGCTATAACCTCGCGAAACATTAGTAACTAATTGATAATTAAAGATTGATGTTTGCCTGCGTCGATTTTTGCCCCTTCAGGTTATACCCCTTCCACGTAAGCGACTTCCGCTCATCTCCGTTTTTTATTCTTTTTTAACAAGGGCTTAAGGAAGTTCTTCGAGCCTGGCGCAGTGCTTGCTCTATCTGTGGCGGCACCGTCGTTAGAGGGGTGCCGCACACTCACAACAACAAACGTGGAGGTTCCCGATGCTGGAACTATTCAACGACATCCTATGGGGCTATGTCCTTATCGCAATGCTGATCGCGGTCGGTATCGGTTTTACCGTCGCATCGCGCTTCGTACAGTTTCGTTACTTCGGCCGAATGTTTCGAATTTTTGGCACAGGCCAAGTGTTCAGTCGTGACAAGCAAGGCCACCTGAGCTCGTTCCAGGCGTTGCTGCTGTCTGTCGCCGGTCGCGTCGGCGGCGGCAATATCGCCGGCGTTGCGGTCGCCATCACCCTCGGTGGGCCCGGTGCCATATTCTGGATGTGGGTCGTCGGCCTGATGGGCATGGCGACCAGCTTCCTGGAGTGTACTCTCTCGCAGGCCTACAAGAAGGCCGAACCTGATGGCACCTTTCGTGGCGGCCCGGCTTATTACATCTCACGCGGGCTGGGGCAGAAGTGGAACTGGCTGGCGGTGGTCTATTCAATCCTGCTGCTAGTGACCTTTGGCTTCGGCTTCACTGCGCTGCAGTCATACTCCATCGCTACGTCATTCGAGGATGCCTTCGGTGTTCCCGTGCTTTACACCGGCATCGCGATGGCGATCACCGTCGGGGTGATCATCTTTGGTGGCGTCAAACGGATTGCCCGGACGGCTGAAGTACTGGTGCCGGTCATGGCATTTGGTTACCTGGCGATCGCGGTGGTCGTACTGGCAATGAATCTCGATCAGGTGCCTACGATGCTGGCGCTGATCGTCAAGAGCGCCTTCGGCCTGGAGCCTGCGGTCGGTGGTGGTATTGGCGCTGCCATACTGATGGGTGTGAAGCGGGGGCTGTTTTCCAACGAAGCGGGACTGGGCAGTGCGCCGAACGTCGCCGCCGTGGCCTATGTACCGCACCCGGTAAACCAGGGTGGGGTGCAGGCGCTCTCGGTGTTCATTGATACCCTTGTATTGTGTACCTGTACCGCGTTAATCATTCTCATGGGCACCGCCTACGACCCGACCCAGGGCAGCGATATCGGCGGGGTGGCGCTTACCCAGATGTCGCTGGCCAGTCATGTGGGTGAGTGGGGCCGCGAATTCGTCAGCATTGCGCTGCTGCTTTTCGGTTTCAGCACCATTCTTTACAACTACTACCTGGGCGAGAACAGCCTCAACTTCTTTAGCGAAGAGAATCGCACGCTGTTCAACGTTTTCCGCATCGCCGTTATCGGCCTGTGTGGCTGGGGTGCAACTACCGACCTGGGAACCGTATTCGGGTTTGCAGACGTGACGATGGGCTTGCTGGCACTGGCGAACCTGCTTGCGTTGATCATGCTGATGCAGCCAGGACTGAGGATCCTGCGTGATTTCGATGACCAGGTAGAAGCCGGTATCAAGCAACCGGTTTTCGATGCCGCCAACTTTGCCGATCTCGATATCGACGCCGCAGCCTGGAAGATCGAACCTGAAGACCGACAAAGGGCTGCCCCGTTCGTTGCTGAAAGCATTGCAGCTACGCGGTGAATCTGTTGGCGCAATTTCCGGGCGTGAGGATGGCTTCGCGCCTGGGCAAATCATCGACGATTGACGGACCTGAAAACATGCAGGAGTGGCTGGAAGGTATTCACCAACAGGCGCGTACCCGGCTCGGCCAAGGGCAGGTTGCGAGCTATATTCCGGCGCTGTCAAAGCAGGATGCAAATCGCTTCGGTATTGCGATTTGCACCAACGACGGCCGCGTTTACGCGGCTGGCGATGCCCGGGAGTCATTTTCGGTCCAGAGTATATCGAAGGTGTTTCTGCTGACTCTGTCGCTACGCGCCATCGGCAACGCACTCTGGGAGCGGGTCGGGCTCAATCCTTCGGGCATGCCGTTCAACTCCCTGACGCAGCTTGAGGCGGAACGGGGCAAGCCGCGAAATCCATTCATCAACGCCGGTGCAATCGTCGTTGCCGACTCATTGGTCAGCGCCTTCGCGACGCCGGCGCAGGTCATCCAGGATGTGGCGCGGCGTCTGTCTGGCAATTCGTCCATCCTGATCGATCGGAGTGTTCTGGCCTCGGAATGGGAACACCGTTCGCGGAATGCCGCGGTGGCCTATTTGACGAAAGCGTTCGGCAACATCCATAACGAGGTTGATGATGTGCTCCACGCTTATTTCGCCTGCTGTTCGCTAAACATGAGTTGCGTTGATCTGGCGGTGGCGCTGAACTACCTGGCCGCAGAGGGATATTCGCGACAGGCGGACGAGCAATTCGTGGCACCGGAACTGGCACGCAGAATCAATTCTCTACTGTTTACCTCCGGTATGTACGATGCTGCTGGTGAGTTTGCCTACCGTGTCGGTCTACCGGCCAAGAGTGGCGTCGGTGGCGGCATCGTGGCGATCGTGCCGGGCCGCTTCTCCGTTTGTGTCTGGTCGCCGGCGCTCGACGATAACGGCAATTCGGTGGCGGCCCAGTATGCGTTGGAGCTGCTGTCGGACAGTCTTTAAATACTGCTCACCTCAACCCAACGCCACTGATCAGGATGCAGGAACGTGTTTATCAGACCGGCGCCACACCAAAGAGCCACTGGTGAGCCCAGAACACCGTCACCACATACACTGCAAGGCCGCCGACAATGGCAATGGCGTCATTCGCCTTGCTGGCCGGGAGTGTGGCAATGGGCCGCTGGGCTCTGCGTTTCAGGGAGATCCGGTCGACCACGGCCCATGCCAGGAAGGAGCCGAACAGTAACAGGTCATGAAGCATTCCGTTGGCCAGCAGGTGAGCCAGCGCCCAGAGTTTGACCGCCACCAGCATCGGGTGCCCCAGTTTTGCCTTGATCTTACCCGGGAAATAGGTGGCGAACAGCAGCGGAAAAACCGGAATCAGAAGTAGCATGGCCAGATGCCGGAGCCAGCCCGGTGGCATGTAGACCACCGTCGGATCCAGGCGGGCGGCCCCATAGCCCCAGATGATCAGCACCAGACCGATCAGGGAGGCCAGCGAGAAGAGCCCCTTGAACGTGGCTTCGCCCAGGGAGGCATGCAGGCGATTACGCAGCGGCTCGTTGACGATGGACAGCGAGTGCAGACCGAGAAACAGAACCAAACCTACGATCAGTGTGGTCATTTTCGTTAGCTCCTTGTTGTTTTGTTGACCGGGGCCGTTGTGCCTTCACGGCCTGAAGAACCGGGGATTGCGCTCAATGAACGCGTCGATCCAGCGTTCCAGGAATGATCGCGCACCGGGATTCTTGAGGTAGCGCCAGCCCAGTACCGAAATTACCAGAGCGCCCAGGGCATCGACGATCAGGTCCCACATGGTATCCGTCAGCCCGGATGGGTCACCCAGCATGGGCTTTTGCATGTTCATGCCGAACACGGAATCCATGGTGAATTCGACTATTTCCCACAGCGCACCCACGCCCAAGGCGAACATGAACGCGAAAAAGGCCACAAAACCAGGCTTCATGTGGACCTGGATTTTCTCAGTCTCGTTCATTATGTGTACAAGCAGAAAGCCGAGAATGCCAAGCAAAAAGCCGGACAGGGTATGTAATGCCATATCCCACCACCAGAATCGGGTGTAGTAATCGCGTATCTCGCCCAGGAACAGGGAGGCGAACACGAACCCGATAGCTGCGAGTTGAAGTTCTGGCGGGATGTGTATGCGGAACCGACGTTCAAATAGCACCGGAAAGAACGTGATCGCGATGATCATGGCGGTCAGGAACGCGGTAAACCAGCGTTGGCCCCATATGGCGAAGACTGTCTCTGCCAGCAGAATCAGCTGCAGTGCAATGGTGATTCTTTGGTGGGTGATTCGGATGCGCATGGGCCGGACGTTCCAGAAATCAAAGCATTTACCCTAACATACCTGGAACAGTTGATAACGCCGATGTCTATAAGTTCAAGGCATGCCTTGTCACTGACGCAGGCCGGAACAGGCGCTATAGTTGGATGATGCTTAGAATGTGTCGCCCCCTGCTGGTTTATTGGATATCTCTTCTCAGCCTGTCTGCCGGGGCCCAGCCCCCTACAGAAAACTGTGTTGCCAGCGAAGTTCAGCCGGAGGCGATTGATCTTGATCAGCCCCGGGACCAGCTGGCGCGGCAGAGTGACCTGGTGATTCCGGAGGGGGCCCGCATTGGTCGGATTCGTGTTGTTCGCCGCCCGATTTTCGATGTCAGTGATCCGGAACAGGACAATGTTCTCTACCGGATGCTGAACGCACTCAATACGCCCACCTGGGAGTCTGCTTTACGCGCCCAGTTGGTATTCGAAGAAAGTGATGTCTACCAACCGGACCTGATCGCCGAGTCCGAACGCATCCTCCGTCAACGCGAGTACCTGACGGCTGCATGGGTCGGTGTGACCCATGTGTGCGGCAATGAGGTAGAGGTGAGTGTTCTGGTGCGGGACACCTGGACGCTGCTGCCCACCGTTGGGGCTTCGCGGTCCGGCGGCGACAACACGACCAACACCGGGCTGTCGGACCCGAATTTTCTGGGGTCCGGAAAAAGCGTGGGGGTGTCCTACACGAGGGATTCCGACCGCACCGAAACCAGTGTGTATTTTGATGATCCGAACGTCTTCGGTTCCCACTGGCAGAGTGGATTTGCCTACGATAGACGAAGCGATGGCCGTGGTCGCAGTGCCTACCTGGAACGCCCGTTCTACAGCGAGCAGGCGAACTGGCGTGTTGGACTGAGTGGCGTGGACGATGTGCGCGAGGAGTCCCGCTTTGTGGGTGCGGAAGACATTGCGGATTACCGCCGCAGCCGCGACTACGTCAGTGTCGATGTGGGATGGCGGCTGGCGGAGCGCAATGATCGCCAGGTGAGGCTGCTGGCCGGCTACCGCTATGAAGCACTGGATTTCGAACGTCTGCCGGATGAGCCCAACCTTGACGTGTTACCGGAAGATCGAACGGTGAGCTACCCGTGGATTGGCTTTGACTACCGCGAGAACCGGTTCCGGGAAATGACGAATCTGACCCGACTACAGCGGGTGGAGGACGTGCGGGACGGTTTTGTGTGGCGCACGGAACTGGGGTATTCCTCCCCCGGGCTCGGTGCCACCGAGGACCGCGCCGTACTGAATATGGATTTTCGCGACGCGCTTCTGACCACCGATACCAATTACGCCAGCTACGGGTTCAGCCAGAGTGGCACCTGGCGATTCGATGAGAGCCGGGTCGAGAACCTGTTGGGGACACTCAGTGTGGAATACTTCCATGGTGGTTCGGTGCGCTGGAACAGCTGGTACACCAATCTGTCTTTTACTGCTGCCCACAACCTGACCGTGGACCAGCAGCTACTGATCGGCGGTGATACCGGCCTGCGCGGTTATCCGAGCGAGTACCAGCAGGGTAACCGGCGGGCGCTCTGGACGATCGAGCGGCGCTACTTCCCGGACTGGCATCCTTTCAAACTGTTTCGTCTTGGCGGCGTTCTGTTCACGGACATAGGGCGAGCCTGGTTCAGTGACGGCCGGAACAACGGTCCGGATGAAGGCGTGCTGAAAGACGTGGGTTTTGGGCTGCGGCTGGCGTCGAGCCGGATTGAGGTGCAGAGGATGCTGCACCTGGATTTTGCTTTTCCGCTGGATGGGGACGACAGCATCGACGACATGCAGGTGCTGTTGCGGGGCAGGGCACGCTTCTAGCAGAATACGCCCTTCATATTGCGAGCCAGCAAGAGGAGACACTCGGCCAATGTCAGAAGAGCCATTGAAAACCCTGTCCGACATGGCCAGCGATGCCCATGCCCGAATCCAGGCCACTCACCAGCACATTAACCCGGTGGTGGAAGTGCGCCGCGGCATGCGGGATTCCGGTATCCCCGCCGATGTCATGACCATCGACTGCCTGCGCACCCGCCGCCGCATCACACTCATCCTGCACGATGGACAACCCGGTATGGTGCTCTACCAGTTTGTGACTATGGATGATGAGGTTGGCAACGATTTCAAACAGGTGCCCCTGTCCGATATGGATGTGGGCACGCTGTTTGACTGGATGCAGGATTACTTCGGTTGAGTGGAAGCACGTTTCAATAGGGCCTGCCGCGGACTTGCGACAGGTCCGTCGGCGGATTGGGGAGGCTCAGGGCCTCGACTCTCCCAATGGCTTCCGGACTGATGGGGACCTGCCAGGTGTTAAAGTGGTCTGTCAGGTCATAGCCGCTGACTTCGCTCATCACTTCGTACCAGATATCCCACTGAGCCTGCTCGCTGTTGCAGATCTGGTTGCGACGGTCCCCGGGGAGTTCGCGCAATTGTCGCAGGGCGTTACGGTAGTTGTCCCAGTGACCAGGCAAGCCATAGATCATCTGCATCTGAAAAATCAGTTTCTCCCACACATCGAAATCATTAAAGCCACTGACGTCGTTGAGACGGCTGATGGCACTGTCGTATCGGTTATCGCTTTCAATGCGCGCGGGCAGTCCCACCTGCTCTTCAACGTAGTTGCTCCAGAGGTTGACTGTGGACTCTACGCCATAGCGGTAGGATGAAAGGCACTGATGCTGGTAATTGTGGCCAATTTCGTGCGCCACGCCCCAGCTGAAGACGCTGTCCGACAGCCGATCGATGCGGAATCCGGGCTGCGCCATGATGGGAAAGCCCGCATGGGCGAATCCGGCGCTGATTTCCACATCCTGGACCAGAAACTGGCGGCCATCCGGCCAGCGGTGAACGCCGGTGCCGTCACGGTCGAAACCTGTGATGTGGCGGCTCAGTTCCATTACCGTCTCGTAGTTCTGCATCAGTTCAACAGGTTGGTCTATGGCTTCCCAGCGCTCGCGGTCGTACAGGCCTATAGCAATTTGCGGGGCCTGTAATATGGCAAAGGGTGCGGGGTGGTGGCGAGCTTCCAGCCAGTCCTCGTGATCCTGGCTCGTCAGGTCAAAAAAGGGCTGGCGGATGCCGCCGAGAACCTGGACCCAGGAAGTATGTTCATCGTTGCCGGTAGACTCGATCACGATGCTGCCGCCATAGGGATTGCGGACATAATTGTCCCCAGCCTGGAGCGCGACCCGCAGGCTCAGGCTGCCGGGGCGCTTGAGCTCGTCATCGCTGTTGCCATGTCCGAGGCGGAGGTTGTCTGTACGTACGTTGATAATGGCGAAAAGGCCCTCGGCCTGTGCTTTATCATCTTCGACGTGAATGCGGACAATCTCTCCCGGCGCAGCGTAGGTGCGGCTGAAAGTCCAGTTTTTCAGTTGCGCGCTCCAGCCCTGCACGCTTCCATTGTCGAAGCGACGGTCCACGGGAAAGCGTATGGCAACCCGCTCGGCATCGGTGGGCACATCGCCGGCAAATAGATGCAGCAAGTCACTGCGGTCATACAGTTGGGGCGCTGGTGGCTGCATGGCATTGAGCGCATCCAGTTCAGCCTGTTGGGTCGCTTGGGTGCTGTCGGTGATGGGGAAGTCGACGGTTACCGGGTAGCTGTCTACCTTGTCTTGAACGTCGCTCAGAAAGCTGAAGCGCTGATTGTGCCCGCCGTGGGCGGCCCAGGTGACAATACGCTGGTCACCGGTCACATCAAACACCTGGTTGGAACCAACCAGGCCCATGGCCCCGTCCGGCTTGAGTTCAAACTGCTGGCTGGCCTTGCCCGCTGTACAGGCTTCCAATATGGGTTGTTTATTGGTTCGGGCGCTTATACAAAGCCCGCCCAAGCTGAGTAGCTTATCCACGCGCAATATCTGCTGCCGCGCAGAGCCATTGCAGGTTGCGAGGGTAACGGTACTACCGGGTACTGGCGGGTCGTTGCGACTCGACAGGCACTGGCCCGGCCTTGCTTCCACAAGGATGGCTTCCTGGTCTTCCAGGTCCATGACATCCGGCGTCGTCAGCTCGTTTGGTTCCGGAATCGGTATGGCTTGCCAGGGACTGGCGCTGCGCAGCTGTTCGTCCAGTGTCGGTGAGCTTGTCGTCTGCGGTGTTGAGGTCGCCGGCGGAGATGTGCCATGGGATGAGTCGTTTTTGTTGTCACCACTGCCACTGTCCAGGCAGCCAGCCAGCAGAAGGCTGGAGGTGAGAATCAGGGTAAGAGCGCTCTGAGGTTGGGATAAAGCACGTTCGGTAGGGGACTGCATGACCTTTCCTTGTTGGTTCTTTGCCAGGAATATTTTGAAAAACTCCCTGATGACCCCTTGCGCCAAGGGGGACCAAGATTGTGCCCGGAATGTGCGAGCCAGGTAGGGAATGTCTTCACAGTTCGATGGTTACGAACTGTAACATTCGGTTTGTTAGTGGCAGTTCGCATTTGCCTCACTAACAGGGAGTTCCGGGAACATCTCGGGGGCGGCGGAGCCCTGTTTGGGCTGGGACGATAGGCTATACTCAGAAGAGCAGGGAACCAGAAACACCGAGTGGCAGCCGCATGAATGAGATCGATGCCCTGGAATTCTGGCAGGCGCAGGGCCCCGCCTATTTTCGTGAACTTTCCACTTTAGGCGCTCTTCCTGACCAGGTGATACTGCGTCTGATGCAAGGCGGGCGGGTGATTGCGCTCGACGCCGGAGAACGTCTTTATAGCGCCGGTGAGCGTAGCGAATCCTTCTATATTGTTTTGAGCGGCAGGGTTAATACCTTCATGCCGAGGCATGATGGCGGTTGGACACTCGCGCGCAGCCATGAAACGGGCGACGACATGGGCTTCGTGCCAATGATCGCCCTCAGGGACCGCCCTGCCAGCACGACGGCGGATGTGGACTCGGTCGTGCTTGAGATCAGCTGCGCTCAGTTCATAGAACTGCACCAGCGCGACCCGGAAGCTTTCGGCGTTATCCTGTTAAATCTGGGTCGCGGCATGGCGCGGGCAATCATAAGCATGGCTACCGTATTGGCTGAGCAGGACAATCAGCTGCATGCGGCCTATTCGTCGTCGCCCGGCTCTGTTACAAGCCGTAAGACTGAGAAATAGTATCCTTTTCCCCGGATTCAACCAGTTGTTGATAGCTTTCATTCAGGGCGCGCAGAATCTCAGGATCGGTGTCTTTGTGAACCGCGAGGTACATGGGGGTTTCGCGGAAGACCAGGACTGGTTCGAGATCGGTCACGTCTGAGGCATCAGCGGCCAGGTACGGGCCTGCCAGGCCGTCCGCTACCCACAGATCAATCTGATCCTGAACCAGACGGCGAGCGTTAAGGCCATTATTACTGATGGCAGACACGTTGAAGCCCTTGTCTGTCAGGTAGCCGGTCATGACATCGCCTTTATAGCCACCGATCCGGTACTCCCGGGCGTCTTCCAGATTCTTCAGCTCGATCGACGATCCCGGCTCGGCAAACAACGTCCACTTGATGGACGACAGCGGGCCCACCCAGTTGAATGACGGCTCACGATCCTCTGTTTTGGATACGCAATAGATGCCGTGGTCCGGGTGGCGTTCGGTGCGGTTAAGACCATAACTGAGATCCCGGAGTTTGATGCTGTATTCCAGGTTGGCCTGTTCCACCAGTGCCTTCAGCACGTCAGTACAGAGGCCGGTTATGTCTTTTTTCGAGTGGGCAAACGGCTGGCCGTTGGTGGTCATGTTGTAAGGAGGATACTGTTCAGTATAGATCCGCAGTTCCTCGGTAGCAGTAGCGCAACCTGCCATCATCAACAGGGCCATTACAAGCCCGACTTTTCCTTTCATGAACCCACTCCACTTGTCTGGTTACGGTATTTTGGGAGCGCGGTATGATATTGAACGCGGACCCAACATGACATGCCGGAATCTTCTTCTTTACATTTTCACAACACAGTGACAATCAGACGGGTCATTGAAAAGCAGGGCGTAGACGCTACAATGCTGCTCTCAAGAATCTGGCAGTTTGTCCACGGAGGGGCGATTAGCATGTCTCGCAAGGTTGCGATTGGCTTTGGTTGTATTGTTTTTGCTGCAGTGTCTGCAGGGGTATTGGTCTGGCTCTCCCAGGAGCGCCTGACATTCAGTCCGGAGCCGGGCACCTCTCGCACTTTCGTTATTTCCTCCGAAACTCACCTTGAGCCCCAGAAAGGCGGCCGGTACGCCCGTGCCGAGACCCTGACCATTTCAAACGTGCTTAATACACGCGTAGAAAAAGTGGATGATGGTGCTGCGTCGCTGAACACGTCGGTTGTGCATGCGCTGATGGGCAATGGGCGACGCGTGCTTTTCGATACCGACGACATTAATCCCGATGATGAGCAGGAGAACCTGATCGCCCGATTGATGCGTGCCGGTCTCAATGAGGTGGTGGACGAACGTGGCCAGTTACAGGAATTTTCGTTCGCGGATATGGACGCATTTTCGGAGCTCTCCGATTCCGCTCCCGAAGCCATCGGTGAGCTGGGGAAAGCCATGGGGCTGGCGGGCCTGTACCAGCCGGAGTTCCCGACTGGAACCTTGCGCAAGGGATTAAGCTGGCAGTCTGAGCCGCTGGAAGGTGGCGCTGTTGAGCTGCCGGCCATGCATTATGAGGTGGTGGCACTGTCACCGGAGCGGATTACCGTGACTCTCAGGGAGTCTGGTGTTGCTGACGAAGAGCCCGGTAGCCTCGGCTTCCTGGTGTTCGAGCGGGCCACCGGTTGGCCTTTGCAGGGCCGGCTGTTGGTCAGGCAGAGCCAGTCCCATGGAGACCGGACCTATGAGGTTACCTCCTATCTGAGTATGTACCAGCAGGGTCATCCGATGAAGGTGACGGATCAGGTGCTGGAAGGCTGGGCCATCAATGCTCTGAATGGATTCCCGGTCGATCTGGACGACCCCGACATGCGTCGTTATATGGTGCCGCCATTTGTTACTGATGCCCTGGATGAGCGACTGGCACGATTGCAAGACACCATGCTTTGGTTTCCGCCGGGTCCAGGCGGCCGGGACAGCGGCCTGCAGTTGTCTCAAGAGGTTATGATGGACAGCTTTGTTGAGCTTACGTCATTGCACGGAGTGAGCTTGTGGGATCAGGACGACAACCCCATAAAGCCTGGCATCGAAGTCAATCCGCGATTCCGCCCGGGGGCCCTGGCTGGGCTGGGTACGGAGGAGCCCCGGGATCGGAATCCGTTTCAGGTGGGCCAGTTGTCCGCACAGGAGCTGGAGGCTATTGATCGCCTTGAGCTCGATCTGGCCCTATCGGTGCCCGGGGAACTGGTGTCGTTTGAGATCGATCGGTCAGGGGGCGTGATTGCTGGTGATGCAGGCGTATATCAGGCGGAGGTACTGGACTGGACTAACGAGCAGGCCAGGGTAAAACTGACGCACGCCGACGACGGAGCGTTTGGTCGCTGGAGTCAAATCTCGGCGTTGCCCCAGGGGAGCGATGGAGAGCCCATCACCCATTTTGGATACCGCCGAAGCATCTCTGTGCTGGAGCCGTTGCGCTCGGATTTTCTTGAAGCAACCGACCGAGATTCCGATTTTATGGCGTTTACCCGCTTCATTCGGCCAGAGCTGCACCCGCTTGGTGACGAGTGGGTGGGGAGCGACCGCATTATTGAAGTGAGAACGCGCGAACCGATCAGCTCTCTTATGATCCATGTTCTGCCAATGAAGCCTCACCGGGAGGTGCTCTCGGTGCAAAGTGCGGGGAAAACTCTGAAGGGGGGGCCGGTAGTGGGTACCCGGGTGCTGGATAAATACAAAGTGCCCACCTTCGAGTTCGCCGAAATAGACATGGACAGCGTTTCAGCCGAGGGCGCGGGGAACAACCGCCTGAGCGTGCAGATGCCGGACCAGGGGGACAATCGCTGCAGTGTCAGGCTGCTTTCGCCGCTTGAGCACCAGGGTCGCCCCCTTTCCCTGAAATCAGCAGGAGGTTATGGCCACAGCGAGAAGGTTCTGTCTACAGATCACGGCGTCCGTTTCTTCTACGACATGCAGGTGTCACTGCAGGCCCAGTGTCTGACGCGGATTGACGTGCGTACCGAGCCGGTGGATGACAGCGAGTTCCTGCAAAGAGTGGATCCGTTCACCATCGAAATCAGTGAGCAGCTGTACAACGATATAGATCGGGTACAGGCGATGCGATCCGGTTCGTACTTTGGTGAGCAATACCCGCTGATTGGCCGCAATGGTGACCAGCAACCGCTGGTGATCCTGTCGCGGATGGACCAGTACCAGGGTGAAGAGGCAGCGCCGGATTCCCGCCGGATCCGGTTCTGGGGAAAAGTTGAGGAAGTGACCTTTCCGGTTCTGGCCGGGAAGGAATCCCGCCAGATTGATATCGAGTTTCCGCCATTGCCGTAAGGATACGGGCCGAACGTCCAGGATGAGACCATGAAACACGTTGTACTGCTATTTCTGCTTCTGTTTGTCGCCACTTCAGTCCAGTCCGCCCAGCGGGTATGGCTGAACAGTGACGGCGCCTATTACGACCCGGACAACCTCTCACACCGGAAGAGTGCGTATTACGACCTGCCCCTGGAGCCGGACGGAGAGCTCTTCCGGCTCAAAATATACTATGCCTCCGGTGCCATGAAGCTTGAGGGTACCACTCACCACCCTGAGTGGTACCAGCAGGAGCTGCTAGGCGACTTCCGGGAGTGGTTCGAGGATGGCACGGAAAAAGCCAGTGGCCACTACGTCACGCGTGACGAAGTTTGTGACTGCGGAAACCTGTACCCGGTCAAGCACGGCACCTTTACGGAATACCACCCTAACGGCCAACTGAAAAGCCAGCGCGAGTATATCGGCGGGGGGCTGGCCGACGGCACCTATCGGGACTTCGATGCCGAAGGCCGCCTGGTGAAGGAATTCACCATTCTTCACTTCAAGTATCACGACACCTTTTCGGAGTACGAAGACGGTGAGCTGGTGTCCCTGCGTAACTATACGCACGGTCAGCGGCATGGGGAGCAGAGCTGGTTTGATGCCCAGGGCCGGCTGACGAGACTGGAACACTACCAGGAAGGAAAACGACACGGGGTCATGCGTACGTTCCGGGACGGTGTACAACTGACGGATCACCGCTACGAACAGGGATACCAGCGCGGGCCGCAAACTGACTACCACAGCAATGGTCAGGTGCGACGTACCTATGTGGCCAGTAATCACCGGGGAAAACCGGAGGGCGACGATGTGTATTACCGGGAGGACGGCGGCAAAAAACGTCATATCCACCGGGTTCTGGATGATTCCGGGCAGGTAACCGAGCGTACGGAAAAGCGTTTTCATGACAATGGAAAACTCGCTTTCCGGGAACAGGAGCAGGGCGACTATCGGCTTCGGGAAGTCTACAGCGCTGACGGTCAGCTCACCGAGCGTTTGGAAAGCGACGAGAACGGTAGGCAGGGCCTGGCGCTGACATCCGGATGGAGCGGTACGATTCGAGAGCATTACCGGGATGGCAAGAAACACGGCCCCCACCTGACAGTCTCCGACAATGGCGCTCGCAAGGAAGGCACCTACGAGAACGGTCTGAAAACGGGCCTTTGGGTGGAAACCGCTGCGGATGGGTCTCGCGTTGCCCGGCGGTACAAGGCCGGTGAGTTGCATGGTCTTCAGGAGAGTTATGATGTCTTGGGTGAGCGCATTGAGTTCTCCAACTACCGTGACGGCAAGCTCCATGGCCCCGCCAATATGCAGGGTTACCTGGGCCATCGGGAGGTCGCTGAGTACCGTCATGGAGAACCCCATGGGGATTATCTCAAAACCACGGACGATGGGCGGGTGCTGCATCGTGGCCAGTACATCAATGGCAAACCCGAAGGCGTTCACTATCACTTCACGGAAGACGGCCGAATGACTGCGAAGGAATCCTATCAGGCCGGTGAGCGTCACGGAGAATGGATCGAAACCGGCTATGACGGGCAGGTTGTCCGCAAGGTGACTTACCGCCACGGCGAAGAGGTAGCGAACATCAGTCTGGATTCAGCGGGCGGGGGGCAGCAGCCCTCCTTCCTGCGTTAATTTATCGTTCAGGGAAGGACTTAATGACTGTTTCTCGAATATTGACTGTGGCCCTTGTCGTCCTCCTGCTGGCGTCGGGTATGTGGTGGGTGAAAGCGAACGGCTTTCTGAATGATACCGCTCCGGTGATCACGGATGAGGCAGCGGGGTGGCCTTCAGGGAGTGGTCAGCGACACATCTTTCTGGATATTGCCGCCGTTGGTGACACCCTGATCGCGGTGGGCGAGTCTGGCCAGATATGGCGTTCCAGCGATGCCGGGGAAAGTTGGCAGAGTGTTGACAGCGGGGTAAGCGGGTTGCTGACGGCAGTCAGCGCTGCTTCTGGGAAAGAGCTTTGGGCGGTGGGTCATCGCGGTACCGTACTGTTCAGTGACGATGCAGGTCTCAACTGGCAGCAACGGCCTCCGGGCGGCCTGGAAAGTCCGGATTTTGTCGCGCTGGATGTCGCATTTGGTTCCGAAGGCCATGGTTACATTGTGGGAGCGGACGGGTTTCTTATCGTTACCAGCGATGGCGGCGAGACCTGGTCCCGGCAGACTCTGCCCAACCGTTATCGTCCGTCGGACCTGAACGCAGTGGCGGTAACACCCGCAGGCCGGGCGCTGGTGGTGTCGTCCGAAGGCAATGTCTATCGTCAGGGCGATGACGGAGATGATTGGGAAGCGTTGGGTCAGGTTAGCTACAGATCCCTGAACGGTATCCTTATACTCTCTGGCGGCGACAAATGGCTGGTGTATGGTGAGGGCGGACAGATCTATGAGAGCGCCGATGCCGGGGCCAACTGGCAGCAGGTCAAGTCGGTCAGTAAAGCGCCGTATTTTGCTGGTCGGGTCCTGACTGATGGAAGCGTGGTGCTAGGCGGCGGCAGCGGCGTCGTGGTGAAGCGGACGCCGTCGGGTGAGCAATTCCATCTTGACTCAGCCCAGGCCCACGGAACCATTCTGGCGGTTCACGAACGCGCTGATGGCAACCTGGTGGTTGCAGGTGAACAGGGTCTCGGTTGGTCTGACGGCATGGATTACCGGTTTGAGGGCGACGAGTACGGTGCCACGGGCCGAAAGAGGGTACAGCAGAGGCTGGACGGCTGGCTCACCCGACAGCTGTTGGCATGGAACAATGAGCGGCGTTCCTACTATTCCGATAACGAGCCACGTATCAAACAATGGGTGAGAGCAACCCTGGCCCCGGCTGAGCATCGCGAGGCTTCCCATGGGGTTTTCACCACCGGGGTCTATCAAGACATCCGCACGGAAATCAAGAGCCTGGAGGAAGGAGAAGCCGGGCTTCAGGTGTATTCTCTGTGGTCACCGGGAGTCTACATCCAAAAGATGCAGAGTGGGGCCGGTAGAACGCTGCGATTCCCGGTAGACATGACTGACGATGAATACGACGACGCGGAACGGATGGCTCTGGTCCGTCGAGTAAAACAGGCGGGTCTTGACGGTGGCCTGGTGGGCCCGGGCCTGGCCACGACATCGTTCTTCGTGACTCAACCGCAGAGCGGGGAGGGCGAGAGTGGAAACGCCCTGCCTCAGTTGGCAACAGGCTTGTTTGCACAGCCCGGGGAGGAGCGTAGCTTCAGTGTGCAGGGGCTATGGAGCCAGCGTCTGGAGCAGGTGGTTGATGCAACTCCCGAGGAGGGCAGCGCTGATACCCCGGCCTCGGAAGCCAATGAGTTCCATGGCCGAGAGGACTTTCTCTACACCGTTACCCGAGGTGAACAGGCCTACGGCTGCGAGGAACAGGAAGTGGCAGCCCGGACACCCGAACTGGAGCAAAAGCTCACCACCCTCGATGGGGTGGTGAAGACTCTCACAGTGGCAGAGCAGGCTAAGGGGAGCCGTGCAATGGCCAAAAATGCGCATTGGAAGTGGTTTACTGCTGACGCGCCTTCTGGCTACCAACGCAGTGAGTATGGCGAGTGGGCTGATTACTCTTGTGTGAAAACTCTGGCTATTGTGTATGGAGCGCCGGGCAGCAGTAACATCGCCGTGGCGTTACAGGCAGAGGTTGATGAGTGGCTAAGTGGAAGTGGTCTGGCGTGGGGACCAGGAGATCTGGAAGTTCACGCATACCGGCTGACGACTGCCCCAAGCGTTGCAGACCAGGATCAGAACTTTTGAGTTCGGCTTGCCGGCGGCAGCGCCGCTAAGGGTGGGGCGGTGTGCTCCAGAGTCCCAGCTGCGGCAGCTCTTCGCCAAGTCGCAGGGCCTCCAGCCCCGGCATCCGCTTGCTTAACAGTTCATTCCAAAGCTGGGCCAGGGGCAGGGCATCGCTATTGTCCGGCATGTGCATAAAGACAAACGGTTGCTTCCCTTCTTCAATCCAGGTGCTCACTCGCTCTACCCAGGGCGCCAGGAAGGGGCGGTTGGCCTGAAGGTCCGGATGGCCTATATAGCGGACTACCGGGGGTGCTTCGACAGGGAGCAGATGAACCGGGACCCTGGGCTTTTTCCGCTGGGCATCCCGGATAACCTCATTGTCCGGTTCCGCTGCAAAGAGAGCGCGGCCATCAAAACATACACGGGCGATGTCGCGCTCCCGCAGGCCGCGATTGAGTGTCTTCTCGGCCTCTCCCTTGCTGAAGAAGGCGTGGTGGCGAACTTCAACTGTGCAGGTGAGCGGCGCGGGTAAGGCGTCTGTGAATCTCCACAGATTGTCCAGGTGTTCGGGACCAAACGATGCCGGAAGCTGAACGAGAAAGGGGCCAAGTACGTCGTTCAGTGGCGTGAGGATGTCCAGAAAGTCCCGTACCTCAGAACCGGGCCCAGCGAGCAGCCGGTCGTGGGTAATCCAGCGCGGGAACTTGAACAGGAAGCGGAAGTCTCCGGGAACCTGAGCCCGCCATTGCCGACATTGTTCCTGGCTGGGGGTGGCGTAAAACGTGGTGTTGCCCTCGACGCAGTTGAACACCTTGCTGTAGCGCTCGAGAGGGCTTCGGCCGGGTGGCAGTTTTGAGTTCCAGGCAGGGTGTTGCCACTGCGGGCAGCCGAGAAAGTAGGGTTGTGTCATGGCCCGATCGATGGATGTGTATGAGTCTTTCCAGTGGTTTCAGAGTCTATCAAGGCGTTGGGTCTGGCGATACTCTCCCGGAGAACAACCCATCCAGCGCCGGAACGCTCGGGTAAAGCTGGCGGTATCGGTGTATCCGAGATGGATGGCCAGTTCTTCCAGTTTCATGTCGCTGCCATCGAGAAATTGCAGGGCGATTTGCCGGCGCTCGTCTTCCACCAGGATGCGGAAGCTGGTGCCTTCCTGGTCCAGTTTACGGCGCAGGCTGCGTGGTGACAGAGCCAGTGCCTGGGCAATTTCGTCCAGTGAGGCGACCAGGCCCAGCGGGCCATGCAGTTTCTGACGCACCTGACCCGCCAGGCCGCTGGTCTGCAAACGTTCCAGGCGCCGGCGACACTGGTCGTCCAGCATGCGGACAAGGTGCGAGTCGTAAGTGGACAGCGGCTGATCGGCAACATCGCTGTGGACCACAATGGCGTTTCTTGCACTGTGGTATGTCGGCGTGATGCCACACAATTGTCCGATGCGCTGGGCATGCTCCGGCGGAGCTCCCTGAAACTCCAGGGCAACAATGTCGACACTGGACAGGCTGAGCTCCTTCAGGAGATTGAGGCCTGTGGCAAGATCTCGCTCCAGGAGAAACGGGCGCAGATGATGGGGAATGGGTTGCGCGTCCATCGCGACCCCGAAACAGTTGCCTTCATCGATTCTCGATATTCTGCAATAGGCGGTACTCAGAGGCAGGTACCGCATGGCTCGTGCGATCGCTTCCCGCAGGGTCCGGCTGGTGCGCATGGCGAAACCCCATATGCCGAAGGTCGCAAGGCTGTATTGCAGGCCAAGCTGGAAACCCAGCGCGGGCGTCTCAGGCAGGGCAAGTATCAGATTCTCGATCAGGCGCATTTCCTGATCCCGGGTAATCAGCGCCTCGCCATCCAGCAGGTCCTGGTCGCTAATGCCTGTGCCTAACAGGCAGGTATCGCGATCCACCCCTCGGCTGGCGGCAAAGTTGATCATCACCTGGCTGATCGCGACGGGATGCAATGTGTTTTCAAAGTTCGACATGGTGGAAAGTCTACCCCGGCACTCTCTTCTTGGACAGTAATCTGACGCCGTGGCCATAAATGCCTCCCGAATGGCCATTGCGGTCCTGTCTGGCTGTTCTGGCCCTGATTAGACTGGCATTCGTACCCACGTCCAATCCGGAGGTTTTCAATGTCACAGGATCTTGCCGTACTCAATAAACAGGCGATTGCATCCGCCAAACGCTATATGGGGCATGTGTCCTGGCCCACGGTCGTTCTGGTAGCCGCCGTATTTGTCGGATTTGTACTGAATCTGGCGCTGTTTGCTTTTGGGGTGATACCAGCCTGGGTGGCTTTGCCTGTTCTCGGGGCCCTGACCTACATGTCCTACACGCCCTTGCATGAGGCGGTGCATGGCAATATCCATGGTGGGCAGGAGCAGTTGAAGTGGCTGAACGATCTCTGTGGCTACCTGGTGGCGCCGTTGATTGCGATCCCTTACGCATCGCACCGGGTTGAGCACTTCACTCATCATCGATACACCAATCAGCCGGACAAGGACCCGGATTATATTGTCAGCGGGATGGGAAAGGGCTTGATCCCCGCAGTGGTGACAGTGATCAAATTTCTCTGGGTTCAGAACAGCTTTTTCGTCAAGCAGCACTGGGGTACGGCATCGTTTAAAGATCGCGCCATCTATTGGCTGGAAGTGCTGGTTTCTTTGGGCTGGCGGCTGGCCTTTGTTGTGGTGGTGGATCAGCCCGGGACCCTCAGCGTTATCCTGTTGGGCTACCTGCTCGGCGGCTTCTTCACGGCGTACTGGTTTGCCTATCGTCCACACATTCCCTATCAGGATGCGAAACGCTATCGCAACACAAACAGCCTGATCATGCCGACGTGGATGAAGCCGCTGGAGTGGTTCTGGCTCGGCCAGAACCTGCACTCCATTCATCACCTGTTCCCACGCGTGCCTTTTTACCGGTACCACGCCTTGCATCGTGATATCGAACCGATATTGCGTGCCCATGGCACACCTATTGTGGGCATTTTCAGCCGCCGACCGGTGGAGGCCGGGACTGAGCATCACTGACGGGGAAAACTGAGTCCCGGGTACTCTGGCTTGGCTCGGGGGCGGAAGACCCTTATGATCCGGGACTCATGTCATCAAACTGGAAACCTTTCTATGCAGTTCCCCAAAGCGACCGTCATACTGGTTTCAGCCGCGCTGGCTTTCGTCGTATGGGAACAGTTCCGCGACAAGCCAGATCCCGTTAATTCCGCCCGTTTCACAAATCTGGCTGCCAACCGGGCGGAGCGCAGCGAGGTTGTTGACTGGGTGGTGACTCAGATCCCGGCATTTTGCGAAGAGCCCTCTGGTGGGAGGAAGGGGAGCGCAGCGTATTCTGAATGCGTTGAGCGCGGCGAATCCAGAACCTCCACATGTCGGCGCGAGATCTACGACGCGTTCCCGGGGGTGATCGCTTCCGACGCGGTTTTTCGGGATGTGTCGATCACCATGATGAATTGTCTGGTGCCGCGTTCCGGACTCATTGACCCTTCGCAATAACAATAAAAGAGGACTATTTATGCCGACTCAAACCATCTGGATTACAGGAGCATCCTCGGGCATTGGTGAAGCATTGGCTGTCCGGTTTGCCCGGGATGGTGCACGTCTTGTGCTCTCTGCCCGGCGGGAAAGTCAGCTGGAGCGGGTTGCAGAGCGATGCCGTGAGGCCGGCCTTGAGGCTGATCAGGTGTTGGTATTGCCGCTGGATGTGACGGACTGGGAAGGTTTGTCGGGGGCGGTTCAGCGCGTGCTCGATACCTTTGGGGGCATTGATCTTCTGGTTAATAATGCCGGCGTGTCCCAGCGTTCGCTCTGCAAAGATACCGATATGTCGGTCTATCAGAAGTTGATGGATGTGGACGTGATGGGCCAGATCGCGCTGACCAAAGCGGTACTGCCTCACATGCTGGAGCGTGGTAGCGGGCACCTGGCTGTGACGGCCAGCGTGGCTGGCAAGGTGGGCGTGCCTCAGCGTACGGGGTATTGTGCCGCCAAGCACGCCGTCATGGGCTTCTTTGACGCCTTGCGGGCGGAAGTGGAAGGTCAGGGCATTCACGTTTCAACGATTACCCCTGGGTTTATCCGGACGGATATCTCCCGCAATGCGCTGGCCGGTGATGGCAAGGCCTTTGGTCAGGAAGATGAGGATATCGCCGGTGGTATGGATGTGAACGAATGCGCCGATGTGATATTCAAGGGCCTTAAAGCGAGGAAACGGGAGATCCCGGTCGGCAAGGGCAAAGAAATGGCTGCACTCTGGATCAAGCGGATCTCACCGAATGCGCTGTTCCGGATTATCAGGATGCGGAACCGGAAAAGCGGATGAGCGAATACACCGATCACCTCCACGAAGTTTTCCAATACTTCGGCCCCATTACCATTCGCAAGATGTTTGGTGGCTACGGCATCTACCATGACGGCCTGATGTTCGCGCTGGTGGCCGATGACGCCCTTTACCTGAAAGCCGATCGGGAGAACGTGGGCGACTTCGAGCGCGAGGGCCTGGGGCCATTCGAGTACGACAAGGGCGGCAAGGCCGTCAAAATGTCTTACTACCTTGCCCCGGACGATGTCATGGAAGACCCGGAACAGGCGGCTACCTGGGCCCGTCGCTCATATGAGGCCGCCTTGCGGGCGCGAAAGGGGCATCCCTAACTGCTCACACTTATACCCAGTACTGTGGCCATTGCTTCTGCTGACCAACGTTATTGATCACGAGGGCAAGCAAAACCAGGATGACGGATCCAAGGAGCACCGGCGTCCACAGGAATCCCCAGTCCTGAATCCCTGCAGTTAACACGACAATTGGATTTGCGCCCGCTGGCGGGTGCACCGCTCGGAAAAACTGCATCAGAGCGATGGCTATTCCGACCCCCGCGGCCATCTGCCATGCACCAGCCCCGGCTATATTCATTATTGCCAGACCAACGAGGGTGGCAATCAGGTGGCCGCCGATCACATTGCGTGGCTGGGCCAGCGGTGCGCCTGGAGCAGCGAACAGCAATACGCATGTTGCGCCGAAGGGAGCCATCAGCAATGGAACGCCTGCCAACTGGGAAAGGTAAGCCGTGGCACCAATTCCGGCGACACCTCCTACCAACCCTGTTAGGATTTGCAGCGAATCGGGGCGGGCAGGAGCGGTGCCTGGGCCCTTGAACTTGTGAAGCATGGATATCTCCTTACCATAGTGTACAGACCGGTCTGTACACTATGGTAGTTGAAGCCAGTGGTCAACCAAATTCAGACTTAGTGCGTTGTGGTATTGATAGGATGCAGATATGAGCAAGCGGGAGGATATCCTTTACACGGCCCTTCATCTCTTCAACGAACACGGCTATCAGGCGGTGGGGGTGGATACCATTCGTGACGTGGCCAATGTCTCGAAAATGACGCTCTATAAGCATTTCAAGAACAAGGACACGTTGATTGAAGAGGTACTAAAACTCCGACATTGCCAATTCAAGGAATCTCTGGAGGAGGCCATTGCCCTGGTTCCCGATGCGCCTCTGAAGCTCAGGGAAGTATTCAACTGGCACGCCCGCTGGTTCTTCTCGCTGGACTTCTTCGGCTGCATGTTTATCCGCGCGACAGGGGAATACCATGAGTCTTCCGAGCTGCTTGCGATCTCTCAAGAGCACAAACAGTGGGTCGCCAGGATGTTGGAAGATATCTTCCTGGCGATGGGGGTAGACAATGCCGCGAGCGTCGCACGTTTTTTCCAGGTGACTCTCGATGGCATGATCATCAATGCGAGCATTTTCCGCACTTTCGACAGTATAAATGAAGTATGGAGAGGGCTTTGTCGGTATATCGACCTCCCATACGAACCACTTGAAAAGCCCAACAGCGAGTCGATCCATGAACAATGATGAATTAAAGAGTATTCTCGAACTAGACGGTGAAGAGCGATACGACTACTTCCTGAGTGAGGTGATCGAAGAGCGCGAGATCTGGATTCTGGTGAATGCGGAGAATCGCTTCCTGAAAATCGTGTCTGACGATGGCAACGTGGAGCACCTGCCGGTCTGGCCCAGCGAGGCGTTCGCGGCGGAGTATGGCAAAGATTCCGAGGATCTCACCCCGAAAAGTATTTCCCTGCCGGATTTCTTCAAAAAATGGGTGCCGGGTTTAACGAAAGACGGCCTGGATGTTGGGGTGTTTCCTGGCCTGGACGGAACCCTGTGGATAACGGAGCCGGAAGAACTGAAGCGCGACCTGCAGGATGAGCTGTCGAGTTTTTAGCGAGGGAACGGGGCATGGAAGCATTATTCATCATTCTGGTTGCCGGCATTGTTTTGCTTGTTCCTGTCGGCTCAGTTCTTGGGTTTCTGGCCTTTCGACAACGTAGTTCGCAATCTGCCCGCATTGAATCCCTGGGGCGGGAGGTGTCGGGTTTACGAGAGGAAGTTGCCCATCTGAAGCGCCAGATGGCTCGTGAGTATGACGCGTCGGCCTCGCAACATGATGAATCTGCAGAACCTGCACCCGTTGAACAGGCTTCGCCACCGCAAGATGTCGCAGCAGCCACCGATTCCGCGTCGAGTGATTGGATCGAGCCTGCGCAGCCGGTGGTGCGCAGTGAACGACCGGAACCAGACCGTGTTTCCCGCATTACCGCTGCCCTGAAAGAAAACTGGATGGTCTGGCTTGGTGGCCTGAGTGTGGGTCTGGCCGGGATCTTCATGGTCAGCCATTCCATCAATGCCGGGCTGATCGGCCCGGTACAACAACTGCTGCTCGCCCTGTTCACTGGTCTTGCCCTGCATGCGGGCGCGGAGTTTCTGCGTCGCCGCAACCGGGGCGCGGATCAGGTATTTGCAGCGTTGGCAGGGGGCGGCAGCATTACCCTGTATGCCGCGTTGCTTGCCGGCGTTCACCACTATGAGTTGATCAGCCCATTGATTGGGTTGGTAGGGCTTGCGGTGGTCTCCCTCGGCACCATGGCGCTTGCTCTGGTTCATGGCCCGTTGCTGGCCATCATGGGGTTGAGCGGTGCCTATCTTGTGCCTCTGCTGATTGGCGGTGAGGATGGCAGTCTGGCCTTTGTGCTGTCGTACAGCTTCCTGATCACCCTCAGTTCGCTGATGTTAATGCGCTACGTTTATCGGGACTGGCTGTGGTACTCCACGCTGGCCGGTGCGTTGTTGTGGTGGCTGGTCACGTTGTCCGCTGCGCCAGTGGGAGTGCCGACTGCCTGGTATCTTGCAGGGCTGTTCGTGATCTTTGCTGTCATGCCGGGACACCAGAAGGCGGGGGCGCCACGCCTGTGGGAAGCCCTTCTCGCATTGCTGGCGATCTGGGGATTGTCGATCGCTGATCAGGCCGCTGACAATCCGCTGTTGTGGAGTTGGCTGCTGATTCTGCCGGCTGCGGCACTGGCGCCCCAGAGTCGCGGGGTGTACTGGTATCTGCCCTGGGCGGCAGTGCTGGCCAGCGCTGCCGGTTGGCTGGCTTATATGGTTCGTGAGGTGGCAGACCGTGTGTATCTGGTGCAGATGCCCGTGGAGCATCAGGGTGGTTTCCTCGCCTACCTGATTGCCGCAGCGATACTGACCCTGGGGCTCGGCCTGTGGCACTGGGTGCGTGATCCTGACCGTCGCCGGTGGGCGTCGCTCACGATGCTCTCACCGCTGGTGTGGCTGATCCTGGGCTGGTTGCTGCTGCATGGTTACGGCACTTCCTCCCTTTGGGCGGTGTTCACGCTGTTGCTCGGCGGTTTGTACGGCGTTCTCGCCTGGCTGATGGAAAGCCGTGAGCGCTATCGCAGCGGGGTGGTCTGGGCCATCCTGGCGGCCCATGTCAGTTACTCGCTGGCGGCGGTGATGGTCTTCCGTGAAGCCTCACTCACGCTGGCCCTGTCCGTTCAGTTCATCAGTCTCACCTGGCTGGCGCGCCGCTATGACATGCCTGAGCTGTACCTGCTGCTCAAGATAGCGCTGGCCCTGGTGGTCGCGCGGCTGACCTTCAATCCGTGGCTGCAAAGTTACGATGCCAGTTTGCATTGGTCACTGTGGACCTACGGCGGCGCAACACTGTGCGCGGCGGTGGCCACCTGGATTGCGAACCGGAATCACAGCATCCGCCCCTGGCTGGAAGGGGCGACATTACACCTTCTGGTGTTGTTCCTGGGCTCGGAAATGCGTTACTGGCTCTACGACGGCGACATCTTTGCCCATGAGTACAGCTTCACCGAAGCGACGATCAACACGCTGCTCTGGGGCGCGCTCAGCCTGACTTATATCGTTCGCGCGAAAGCCAGTGAATCCCTGGCCTGGCTCTACCGGCTGTTCTCATGGATTCTGCTAGCCCTTGCCAGCCTGAGCTATCTCTCGCTGGTCACTGTGCACAATCCCTGGTGGAGCGGCAGTGCCATTGGCGATACAGCGATCTTCAATATCCTGCTGCCTGCCTACGGTGGGCCGGTGCTGCTGGCAGTGGTTGCCAGCCGGTTCCCGGAACTTGTCCCCAGGTTCTGGTCGCTTTGCGTGGCCGCTGGCAGCTTTCTGTTATTCACAGCCCTGGAAATCCGGCAACTCTGGCAGGGCAGTGATATGCGGCTATCGTTCGGGATCACCGAGGGCGAACTTTATACATACTCCGTTGTGGGCATGCTGTATGCCATCGCTGCAATCATCTACGCCACCGGGCGTAATAATACAGTGCTGTACAAAGCCGGTATGGCCTTGCTGGGGCTGGTCATTGCCAAGATCTTCCTGATCGATATGGCCGGTCTGCAAGGCTTGTGGCGGGTGGCTGCCTTTATGGGATTGGGGCTTGCATTATTGGGATTGGCCTGGCTCTACCGAAAAGCTCAGGGGGCTCCAGAGCGTAGTTAGGGGGCGGGAAGTATTAAGCGGTCAATTTACGGTCATATTTCTGAAACGCCCGTTCCAAAGCGCTTTGGGGCACCTATCCTTGTGTTGCTAACACAGTTATCCACAGATTCTGTGGGCAACTTATTTTAATACCGGCTCGAAGTAGCGGTTGAGCAGATCCGGATCATCGAAATGGCGCTTGCCGATAAATGCGGTGGCATGGTGGCCCCATTGGCGCATGGCTCCGGGGGAGAGTACACCGGTGCCCCAGAGCAGAAATCGCTCCAGGCGTTCTGTGCCGGCGATCAGGCCGTTGGGCAGGAACAGACTGCGGTGCATGCCCGTATTGTCCGGTAACGCCCGGAGCCGGTCATAGTGAATCAGTTCGTAGGGTGTCGACTCTGTTATCGGGTCCGGTGGCGCCGAAAAACTCACATTGGCAACGTAATGGGTACCACTGGCCAGGTACACAATGGGGCGGGACATGGCCTGTTGGTTGTCTGGCGCTTCGAGAGGCAGCAGGGTCATGATTTCGTCCCCCACCGCGTCGGCCTTGAGCTGGAGGCGATCCGACAGGGGGTACCATTGGTGATAGCAGCCACATGGGTGGACACTGTCATACATCAGGACCTGCCCGTTCTCATCCAGCGTGACGCGCCAGATAAGCCCATCCAACCGACCGCCGTAGATATCCAGCGGGTGGGGCTTGGGACGTTCATCGAACCAGAATACGTAGACCAGCTGTGGCAGCCATCGGTTCTGCCAGCGAACCCGGGTGATCAGCGTATACGCCCGGGCGGGCGGTTCTACCACCCACTGGCTGTCATTCCACAGGGGCGTTCCTGGCCGGTCATAGGGTTTGTCACTGGCCATGATCAGATGGGGGGCATGGTACGCCAGCAGTTTTCCGGACTCTTCCGTTGAAAACACCGGTAACCCAAGACGGTCCCGGGAGTGTTCATGGCTCAGAACGGACGTGATAAGTGTCGGATCGGGTTCCGGTGGTTCTGGCGAGTACTGTCGGGCCCCTTGATTGTCAGTCTGCGTGCCAAACTGCGCCTCCTGTGACGCCTGGAGTCTACGGACCTGGTAAGCCAGCAATGGCCGCATCAGAGGATAGGCGCCAATGGTGCGGCGCCAGTCCAGATAGGCGTCGGGTACCTTCACCTTGGACACAAGGTCGGCCCACTGGTGCGAATCGGACGCCAGCGCAGTTACCTGTTGTTTGGCGCAGTGCATCAGCCAGCCGGGATCGAGCATATGACGTTTTTTCAACCGAGCGAGTCGGACACGCAACGCCCGATCTCCGTTGTATAGTGCATGATACAACCAGTCATGGCGTTCTTCAGGCGTAAGGGCGGCGAGGTCAAAATCGGCCAGCGTCCTGTTAACCCGTAGGTAGGGGTAGCCGGGAATCGGATTATCCTGGGCATCCTGAATGCCGGCCTGTTGCAGTTGCCGCTCGACATCCTGCCAGGCCGTGGTGCAGGCTTCGCTGGTCAGGGGTGCTAACGGCGGCTTCGCTGACTGGCTGGCACAGCCACTCAGTGCCCAGGCCATGAGCATCAGGGTCACGAGGTTACAGGTTGGCGCCGGGTGCGACCTGTGGAATTTGAGCATTTGCCTGGCTGCCTCGGGGAGCTCTAGCGCTATTGACACGGGGGCCGTGTGGAAGTTTCAGGAGAAGATATGAATACCAGATCACCCACCGCAAACATCATCATGACTGGCATGCCGGGTAGCGGTAAAAGCACCGTAGGTGTTCTGTTGGCCAAGCGCCTCGGACTCGGTTTCGTGGACACCGACCTGCTTATCCAGCAACACGCCGGTTGCACGCTACAGGACATCGTGGATAGCGAGGGCTACCAGGCGTTGCGGGCGGTTGAGGAAGAGGTGTTGCTCAGTCTGGATGTGGAAAGGCACGTGATTTCCACGGGGGGCAGTGCTGTTTACAGTTCGAAGGCGATGAAGCACCTCAAGAACAATGGCGTGGCGGTGTTCCTGGATATTCCACTGGAGCTGGTCATCCAGCGTTTGGGGGATTTCAGCCTGCGCGGTATCTCACGTCGACCGGACCAGTCGCTGGAAGAGCTGTTCGAGGAACGTTTTGAACTTTATAGCCGTCACGCGGATATCACGGTTTCCGGTGTCGGGCGGGATCAGGATGAGGTGTGCGAGGCGGTGGTCGAGGCCTTCAAAACACGGGTTCCCTTATGATGCCAACAACGGCAACCATCGCAATGAGAATCGCGCCGATAATAACCGCCGTTCCACCCAGCATCATTGATCATTTGGAAGCCGGGGTTGTTCCTTCATCCTGTTGAGCACCACCCTTTAAAAGCCCTGAAAGCACTAGGCTAATCAGTACAGGGCCCAGCAAGGCCAGGGTTGAGGGTTCGGGAATGTCTATTGTTTGGAGCTTGGTAAGGCCTCCGGTCAGATAGTAGGTCTCACCGGTGCTTAGAACTGTGACACCGGCTCCCTCAAAAGGCGCTGTTTTATCAAGGTTGTGGAAGATATCCTGGCCGGCTTCCAGGAAGAAGAGGTCCAAAAACAGGAAGAACTCAAAGTCACCGGAAACAAATGGCTCAAAGCCGTTCTCAAACAAGCCGCCTTCGTCCGAAACGGGTTGGTCGTGCAGCAGCGGCGCAAATCCTTCCCACTCGAAGGATGCCGGTTCACTCTCAAACGTGGCCGAGACCAGGCCGCGATTCTGATCGTCTACTGTAAATATCCCAACCGCGCTGTGGGAACCTTGCGGGTTTGCGATAGTGTTATCGTATGAATAGCTAATCAGCGTGGCATTGGCTGACATGGATAGAAACAGGGCTGCGAGCAGCATGAGCCCTTTCATGGTAATCCCTCTCGATGTGATGCTGAGTTCCATTCTTCAAGATGCAGCAATTAATGGACCAACCCTTCTAAGAGCACGAACCAGCGACATGTCATGCTATTCCGTCGCAAAACCTGTAAAGAAACCTGACATCAGGGCGGATAAAGGACGGGACAAGGGAGTGAACCTGCGAGCCAACGCCCCAGCCCCGGGGGCGCTGAAATAAGGGCCGGCTCGGGTTGCTGCACCGGCCCTGTACTCCCTAGAAATGAAGCACTTGTGGGTGAACCAGGCGATCGTAATCCTGGTAGCTCATCCGCATGACTTCGCTGTGGCTACCGGCGTTGAAGACGATGTGCTCGTCCTCCCGCAGATGCTCACTGACGAAGACGTCCATGTTGTACAGGTTGCCGAAAGGCGGCATGGCACCGACCTCACAGTCGGGGAAGGCGGCATTGATATCAGCCTCATCTGCCAGTTCCAGCTCCCTGGCGCCCAGCGCCTGTTTCAGCTCGTCTACGTGTACGCGGTCTGTAGACGGCAGAACGGTCATGAACAGGCGGCCGTCTGCTTTGACAATCACTGTCTTGGCGAATTCGCGGCCCCGTACATGGGCGGCCTGTGCGGTTCGCGAAGCGTCAACGGTGGGCTCGTGGGCCTCCGTTCGGTAGTTCACTGCATTGCTGTCGAGAAATTCCCGAAGTTTCTGGTTAATCATGGCGGTATCCTCCTTCACCTCAGTGAAAGTTCCATGATGTGTACATCTACCAGTTTAGCACGTGATCCGGTCGCTGTCGGATTACGAACGGAGCTTACGGCTGGCCCGTCAACCCCCTGAAATAGTCGATACCTGGTTGAATGAGGTAAAAGCACTGGCCGTCAGTGAACGCCACAAACGGGCTTTCCACCGGTGCCAGTTTCGTGTTCTCGTTGAGCCGCGCTTCGTTGGACTCATGGCAGCCGGGGCTGGATACGCGTCCGATGGCTTTCATGGTCCCTGAGTCATCACTGTAGGCAGTTCCCGATATGTAAGAGCCGTACCGGTTTGTGAACAGCAACCAGTAGACTTCACCGTCGCGGGATGGCGTCCTGACCAATTGGCATTGTTTGGGGGAGCTCAGGCAGTACTCGTTGTCGTTTGTCAGTATGTCGAGCAGCGGCTCCGGTATGGCTGTTTCCCGGGGTATGACCATGAACATGTCCGCCACCGCCTGGCGATCGTTCCTGTCCACCACGGGCTTGTGTTGCCAACGTTTGTCCTGCTTAAGCACGGCGTCGATGCGATCGGCGACCAACGGATTCTGCTTGGCAAACTCCGAGTCCTGCAGCTTTCTTAACTCCATGACCCCGTAAGCGCCCAGCTTGAAGCGCAGGTAGTTGTAGTCAAATGCGTCCGCCTCGACCTCACCATTCAACAGCCGGTTGGCCTGGCTTTCGGCAGCCCAGGCCCGCATGTCGGCGGCGGGGGTGTTCACCAGGATCAGTACCCCGGCGACCACAAACGCCAGCACCTTGTTGGCGCTCTGGATGGCCCCCAGGGCCCGGGCGCGCTTCATCAGGATCAACACGGAATAGCTGAAGGTGAAGCCGGCGATCAGCAGTTGGATGGTAGCCGCCCAGAGGCGGTCGACGGTCAGGCCGTATTGCTCGATACGCAACCCCAGCGCCCAGGCTGCCAACAGCGAATTGAGAGGGAGCAGGAACACGCCGAATATCACCAGGCCGTGCATCCACCTCGGGTAAGGTGGATGCTCCGGGTTCTCGCTCAGCACCGAGTTGAAGAAGAACAACAGCACGATCGCGAGGGACATCATCAGCAGGGCGGCATGACCGGTTTCCCAGATCCTGGCCACGCCAGTGAATGGCAACGCCCCCAGGAACAGTATGCCAATCAGTGCGGCCAGGGGCAGCAGGGCTTTGATCAGCACTTCGCACATGGACTGCACGGTGGCAACCAGGCGGATGCGTTCGCGGATCAGCACCAGGCCCCAACCGCCGACAAACGCGCTGGCGGGGTAGAGGAAGATGGGTTCCTCAAACAATTCCTCGAAAAAAGAGATGCCGATGACGTCAAAAAGCGCGCCCCACAGGACCAGTAATAGCCAGAATGTCCCAAGGAAAAGTCCGAGCAGGGCGAGAGTCAGGGCATGCTGCCAGGAGTGTTCCAGCAACTGGCGATAGTCGAAACGGGGCGCGCGGTTGATACACCAGATGCGGAAGTATAACGCCAGTATAAACAGCGATATCCCGACGCTGACGAAGAAGATGAATGTAAAGTACGGCCGGTCCGGCAGTTCCAGGCCAGCTCCCCACCTGAGCCACCCCAGATGCCAGCCCAGCCCGAACAGGAGAGGCCCAATCGTGGCAGCCGCCCATGCATTGCGACGTTCCATCATCCGTTCCAGGCCGAGATAGAAGAACACCGGCAATCCGCCCGCCAGTGCGTAAAAGGCCATCAGCCACCGTGGATCAGTCGCGGGCCATGCCCCGTGGTCGATGGACAGGTGTAACAGATACAGGGCGAAGCCCTGCACCACTGCCAGTATGATCAAGCCATAGCGGCTGACGGTGTCCAGACGGGAGTTGTCATGGGCTTCCATAGGATCTGCCTTGTTGGAGGAATGTTACAGCCGTACCAAGCGCTTGATGATAAGGGAAATCGGCCTGGCCTGGCAGGGGCACTGCTGGCCATCAAGATCGCAAAAGTAGATGCGTATCACAATATTTCAGGTTGGCACATAGCCGATGGTCGCACAAAAGGAACAGCCGTTTCGTCTTCCTCCTATACTCGGCTTTTTTCGTTCCAGCGGCTGGGCAAACCCCACCACTGGTCTGGATTATCAAATCCCACGGGATAAGCCACAGTGAGTGAATTGTGATGATAAAGGATTTGCAGGCGTTCTTACGGAGCATCGGGTGTCGCTCCGTATTTCTGATTATGGTGTTTGTTGTAGCCCTGGCTGCAAGCCTTGCCGGATGTAGAGAGGACGCGTCCGTTGAAGACCTCGTAGGCAACACCGGCACAGACGCCACCGAGGCCGAACCGGAGGTGGACGAAACCGGTTTGGCCGGAAATGAGGTTCGGCAATTCAATCACCCGGGTTTGCTGCACGCGGAAGCGGACTTTGCCCGTATTCGGGAGAAAGTACAGAACGAAGAAGAGCCCTGGGCAAGCGCCTGGAACGATCTGGTTACCGACGGTATTTCCCAGCTTGGCAAGACACCGGCGCCCCTTGAAACCGTGATTCGTGGCGGCGACGGCCAGAATTTCGGCCGCCTCGTTGCCGAGATCCGCTTCTCCTATGCCCTGGCGCTGCGCTGGAAGATATCCAGAGACGATCGCTACGGCGACCTGGCCGTGGACTACCTGAATGCCTGGTCATCCACCCTGAAAACCATCACGGGTGATCAAGGTCGCTATCTGGCCGCTGGCCTGTATGGCTACGAGTTTGCCAATGTCGCGGAAATCATGCGTACCTATGATGGCTGGGCCGAAGCGGATATCAAGCAGTTCCAGGATATGCTGGTGACGGTGTTCTACCCCCTGAGTCGACGCTTCCTGCGGGAGCACAACGATGCCTGTATTTCCAACTATTGGGCTAACTGGGACCTGGCCAATATTGCTGGCATACAGGCCATTGGCGTCTTCGCCGACCGGCCGGACATCTACCAGGAAGCAATGGACTACCTGTACACCGGTGAGGGCAACGGCGCGCTCGACAACCTGGTGTTCCATCTTCACGCCGGCAACATGGGGCAATATCAGGAAAGCGGCCGCGATCAGGGGCACACCACCCTGGGTGTCGCGCTCTACGGGGCTATCGCCAAAATGGCCTGGAACCAGGGTGAGGATGTCTTTGAGTACTGGAACCACCGGTTGCTTGCCGCGTCGGAATACATCGCCCGCTACAACCTGCTTGAGGAAGTTCCCTACACGCCCTATGGACCGAACTGCGGAAGTGTCATGCACGTTCCTCAATGGACAGTTTCCGACAAGCAGCGTGGTCATAGCCGGCCGGCCTGGGAGTTGATCTACAACCACTACGTCAACCGGCTGGGCATGGCAGCGCCCTGGACGGAAAAAATGGCGGCACGACAACGGCCGGAAAGAAGCAGTTGGGGCGGCGATGAGCTGGGGTGGGGAACCCTGACCGAGACGCTGGAACCTGCTGCCCTGGGCGGCGCTCCCAGGGGGTTAACCGGGAATCTGAGCGGCGGTACGGTGGAGCTGTCCTGGTGGGGCGCTGCTGGCGCCGAGAGCTACCGGCTCAAGCGCGCCAGTGCTCCGGATGCGGTGTATGCCACGATTGCCACACGTGGGGCAGAGGAATTCCTGACCTACACCGATACCGATGTCTCGAAAGGCGAGGATTACTATTACCAGGTAACCGCGATTTCTTCCGAGGGCGAGAGCGCGGCCTCCAATACCGTTACTGTGCGGGTGGGGCCCAAACTCATGGTGCATTTCCCATTCGATGCGGCGGAGGACGGCGGGTTTGCCAGCTCCGTTGACGACACCGTCGTCGCCACGCCCAACAATGGCCCCGAACTGGTGCCGGGCAAGCTCGGTAATGCAATATCCCTGGATGGCGCCGACGACTACGTGAGCCTGCCAGAGGGAATCGTTTCCGAGCTGGCGGACTTCAGCGTCACCAGTTGGGTATACATCGACGGGACAACCGACATGGCGAGATTGTTCGATTTCGGATTTGGCACCCAGCGTTATATGGCCCTGGTGCCCCGCGATCGTGACAACCAGATGTGCTTTTTCATTACCAGGATCAGCTACCATGCCGACCAGAAAATCTGTGGGAACCCTGCCCCTGTCGGTGAATGGGCACATGTGGCTGTGACCTTGTCCGGAACGACCGGCATTCTCTACCTGAATGGCGGCGAGGTTGGCCGTAACGACAATATGGTACTGGCTCCGTTCCGCTTGGGCGTGTCCACACAGAACTGGCTGGGAGATTCCCAGTATGGGAACGACGCCTTCCTGGACGGGAAAATAGACGACTTCCGGATTTATAGCGGTGCCTTGAGTGCCGCACAAATCGCGGCGCTGGCTGCCGAATAGGCCGTCGCCGTCAAGCCCTGTTTGGTTCAGGCGGTAACGGACGGGGCTTGCTCCAATCCGCACCCGGTGTTACCGCAACCCGCACGGCTTGCCTGCCGTTTTTGGACGTTTACGTGTCGTATTGGTCCATCCTCTGCCCACCAAACACCGTCACATTAAAACTATCGAAAACCCGAGAAAAGGGGAGATAGCCATGGCGGTTAATTTTGAGAAGGCTTTGTTGGATCATCCACAGCAACGAGCCAGCGCTGCACGTCAGCCCGGAAGCGTCGACCAGTCGGACCGCAAGGTGCCGATCAACCTGCGCCAGTCCGGCCCCACGCCGGTGGAAATGCTGATTTCCACCCGGGTTCGCAAATCCCCGTACTGGCACCTGGCGTATGAAGCCGGCTGCTGGCGGGCCACTGTGTACAACCGTATGTATCATCCCCGCGGCTATGTCCGTCCGGAGGACGGCGGCGCCATGGTGGAATACGAGTCCCTGATCCACGACGTCACCATGTGGAACGTGGCGGTCGAGCGCCAGATCCAGGTCAAGGGCCCGGATGCGGAGCGGTTCGTCAACTACGTCATCACCCGGGACGCCACTAAAATCAAACCCATGCGGGGCAAGTACGTCATCCTGTGCAACGAGGACGGCGGCATCCTGAACGATCCGGTTTTGCTGCGGGTGGCCGAGGATGAATTCTGGTTCTCACTGTCAGACAGCGACCTGGAGTTCTGGCTGCGCGGCGTGAACATCGGCATGGGGTTCAATGTCAGTATCGCGGAAATCGATGTGGCGCCCGTCCAGATCCAGGGGCCCAAGTCCGAAGCGCTCATGGCCGATCTGTTCGGTGAAGCGGTGAAGGAAATTCCATACTACGGGCTGATGGAGGGTCAGGTTGCCGGCCACGACGTGATCATTTCCCAGACCGGTTTCACCGGCGAAAAAGGCTACGAGATCTACCTCAAGGAAGCCACCAAGTACGCCGAGGATCTCTGGTATACCGTGCTGTCTGCTGGCGAACCCCACAACTTGCGGGTGATTGCCCCGGCACACCATCGCCGGATTGCCGCAGGCATTCTTTCCTGGGGGCAGGATGTAGACCAGGAAACCCTGCCGTTCCAGTGCAACCTGGCCTACCAGGTACCGCGCAACAAGGACGCGGACTACATCGGCAAGCAGAAGCTTGAGAAAGTTCGCGAGCAGCTCGACGCCGGTCATCCGCCGTTCAGCCACATCATGGTGGGTATCCGCTTCGGCGGTGGCAAGGTGACTGACTACGCCAATGATTTCTGGCTGATCAGTGGTCCTGATGGCGGTGAGCCCGAAGGCTATGTCACTTCGCCCTGGTACTCCCCGGAACTGGAAACCAACATCGCACTGGCCTACGTACCGTTTGACCTGCGCGACATTGGCACCCGGCTCACCGTGCACCTACCCGTGGAGTATGCCGCAGCAGACGGCTCAACCGAGGTGGAAGCGGAAGTGGTGGAAGTGCCCTTCCGGCCATCGGTCAATCCCAATGCCCGGGAACGTGCCAGGGCCAAGGGGATTGATTTCGCGGATTGACAATTCACGGGTATCGGTTGAATGAGGTGACAGAAACATGAAGCTGGCATACCAACGGCAGACAGAAAAAGCGGAAGATCCCCGGACCATTGCGCTGGTGCGGGAGTTGGTCCGCGCTGCGACGATCGAGGCGACGCCCCGTCAGATTCTGGAAACAGACTCCCTGACGGAGCTGTTCCCCGTCGGCACCTGGGTTTACGTCCCTTTCCTGCCCCACGGTCAGTTCAGTGAGACATTGCCTGCCTGTCAGCGGCTGATTGACGAGGGCATGCTGCCGGTGCCTCATCTGCCCGCGCGGTTGGTCGAAAGTCGCGACCAGTTGCGTGACTGGCTGGGGCAGCTAAGAGATATCGGAGTTGACCGCCTGATGTTGATTGCTGGTGACAGTGATTCGGTCGCTGGCCCGTTCCCGGACACCCTGGCTTTGCTGGAATCCGGCCTGTTAGAGCAACAGCAATTCCTGCACATCGGAGTTGCCGGCCACCCGGATGGACACCCCGTCGCCGGGCCGGACAGTCTGGCCCGGGCTCTGTCGCTCAAGCGCGATTACGCCAGGGTCACCGGCACCCGGTTGTGGGTGGTGACCCAGTTCGCCTTCGAGGCAGAGCGCTATACCGGCTGGTTGCAGGCCGTGGGAGATATCCTGCCGGAAGTGCCGGTCTATATGGGGGTGGCCGGCCCCACCAACCTGAAGACATTGATTGCTTATGCTGCGCAATGCGGCGTGGGGGTATCCGCGCGGACGATGTGGCGTAAGCCTGGCAGCGCCCGCCTGTTGCGGTCCTGGACCCCCGACGGCCTGGTGCACGCCCTGGCGCGTCACCGACAGGATTTCCCGGACACCCGGCTTGCGGGCATACACCTGTTTCCGTTTGGGGGGCTGCAACGGTCTGCCCGGTGGATACGTGAGTATGGCGAGACCGATGAGAACGAAGAGCCCGACGAGGCTCGGGGCAGCCTGTCTGACCCCGTGTCCGACAGTGTGTGATACGTGGTAACGGATGTAGGGGAAGAGCCTCAGCCAACATAGGGGGAGAGCTTCAGCCAATATAGGGGGAGAGAAACGTGGGTCTTCAATACAGTGAGTACAATAAAACCATCCCGACCCCGGAGAGGCTGCCGCCGGGCACCCCCGATATCGAGATTGCCCGCTCCGTACAGCCGCAGTCCATCCTGCTCCTTGCCCAGCAGCGTCTGGGCCTGCCGGCCGACAGCCTGATCCCTTTCGGCCACTATAAGGCCAAGCTGAACATGGCCCATGTGGATACCTCCTCACGGGCGGCCCGGGGCAAGCTGGTGATGGTGACGGCCATTACGCCCACCCCCGCCGGCGAGGGCAAGACCACCACCAGCGTGGGGCTGAACGATGGACTTAATTGTCTGGGCGTGCGCTCCTCTGTGTGCCTGCGGGAACCCTCCCTGGGACCCTGCTTCGGGATGAAGGGCGGGGCTGCGGGCGGCGGCCGCGCCCAGGTGATCCCCATGGAGGACATCAACCTGCACTTCAACGGCGACTTCCATGCCATTACCACCGCCCACAACCTGCTGGCATCGATCCTGGACAATCACATGCACTGGGGCAACGAGGTTGGCCTGGACCCTCGCCATGTCTATTGGCGGCGGGTGATGGACCTGACCGACCGGTCCCTGCGTTACATGGTGAGTGGCCTGGGCGGCGCAGCCCATGGCACGCCGCGGGAAACCGGGTTCGATATCACCGTGGCTTCGGAAATCATGGCGATACTCTGCCTGGCGGATGGTCTGCCCGACCTGCGCCAGCGTCTGGGCAATATCATTGTCGGCCGGCGTCCGGATATGTCGCCGGTCACGGCGCGGGACCTGGGCGTGGAAGGGGCATTGACGGTGCTGTTAAAGGAGGCGTTGCTACCTAACCTGGTGCAGAGTCTGGAGCACAATCCGGTGTTCATCCATGGCGGCCCGTTCGCCAACATCGCCCATGGCTGCAATTCGGTGACCGCTACCCGCGCGGCGCTGGCGCTGAATGATGTGGTGGTCACCGAGGCGGGCTTCGGCGCCGACCTGGGCGCAGAGAAGTTTATTGACATCAAGTGCCGCCAGACCGGCCTGCGTCCGGACGCAGCAGTACTGGTATGCACCGTGCGCGCCCTGAAGATGCAGGGTGGTGTGCCCCGCAAGGACCTTGCAACTCCGGATCTGCAAGCGCTGAGAGCCGGCGCGGTGAATCTGGAACGACATATCCGTAACCTGCGGCGGTTCGGGTTGGTGCCGGTGGTCTGTATCAATCGCTTTCCAACGGACAGTGACGAAGAGCTCGCCCTGATCCAGTCCATCAGTGCCGAATGGGGTGTACGTGCGGTGACGGCTACCCATTGGGCGATGGGAGGAGAAGGAGCGACGGATCTGGCCCAGGCGGTACTGGACCAGATGGACGAAGGCACACCGGAGGTGCAGCTGCTATACGAAGACGACATCCCCCTGACGGAGAAAATCGAGACTGTCGCTACCCGGATCTATGATGCGGCCAGTGTCGATTTCGCACCGGCGGCGAAGCGTCAGCTTGAAGAGTACGAGCAACTGGGCTTCGGCCACCTGCCAGTGTGCATTGCCAAAACCCAGTACAGCTTCTCGGCGGATCCGTCGTTACGGGGTGCCCCAAGCGGTCATGTGCTGCCGGTGCGGGAAGTGCGCCTGTCTGCCGGCGCCGGATTTGTTGTGGCCGTCTGTGGCGACATCATGACCATGCCTGGCCTTCCGCGCCGTCCGGCGGCGCTGGATATTTCGCTGGATGAGAACGAGCAGGTTACCGGGTTGGCCTGAGGTCAGCATCCAGAGCCCTGATGGCCTCCACGGCCGCAGGGCTCAGACCTTCGCCACCGGACTCCAGATAGGCAACAATATCCTCCTTCATGGAATGGGCCCAGAACTTGTGGATATGGTTAGTGGTTGCCTCGGTGACCGCCGCCGGGTCCCCCTGAAAGGGACAGTTGGCGGCAATCTGGTTGATCATCTTCACCAGGTGAGTGGTAGATTCCTTAGTCATGCGCTGTCTCCCGAGGTATAGATCACTTGACGGCCTCGGCGGGCAAATCCGATGAGGTTGAGCCCGGCCTGCCGGGCGTCGCGGATCGCCATGGCGGTTACGCCGGATACGGTCACCAGGGTGCCGAGATCCGCTTCCGCCGCCTTGGCCACCATTTCATAGCTTCCACGGCTGGACACCAGGGCAAAACCATCGCACCGATCATGGCCCGCACGCCTGAGAGCGCCAACCAGCTTGTCCAGAGCGTTGTGCCGCCCGACATCCTCCCGTAACAACTGGATTCGCCCTTCGCTGTCACACCAGCACGCGGCGTGCATGGTGCCGGTCAGTTGTTGCAGACGCTGGTGCTGGTCGAGGCCGGTGAGGGCGGTCTGCACCTGTTCAGGACCGGGCAGTGGCCTGGACTGTCGTGTGGGTAACGGCTGGCGGATCTGCTCCAGGGTGACCTTGCCACACAGGCCGCAGCCGGTAGGGCCGATCAGGTTACGCTGCGCCAGCTTGAGGGCGTTGGCGCAGGCGCCGTGGATATGCATCTGCAGTTCGATGCCCTGTTCGCCGTGATCGACAATCTCGGTCTCGAATATCTGGGCTGGTTCAGTGACAATGCGCTCGGACAGGCTGAACCCCAGGGCAAAGTCTTCCAGGTCGGTGGGGGTGGCCATCATCACCGCATGGGAGACGCCGTTGTACACCAGTGCCACGGGGCATTCCTGGGATACCGAGTCGGGGACGGTCCGCTGTACCCAGCGGTCATCCTGGCGCTCCCGCACCCGAATGGTTACCGGCTGGTAGCCGTTACCGGCCAATTCATCCCGCTTTGGTGCCGCCATCATGGCTCCCGGACCGGTGCAGTCCCGGCCAGATAGCCCCGCTGTTCCCGGTCGTCAGCCTGGTGACGTTTCTGCCAGTTGGACGGCTGGTGCACCTTTTCGACCTGAACCGCAGTCACCTTGTATTCCGGGCAGTTGGTGGCCCAGTCGGAATTGTCCGTGGTGATCACGTTGGCGCCACTGACCGGGTGGTGAAAGGTGGTGTAGACCACGCCGGGCTGAACCCTGGTGCTGGTGCGCGCCCGCAATACGGTGTTGCCCGCACGGCTGGTGATGCCGGTCCAGTCGCCGTCGGCGATGCCCCGGTCCTCCGCATCCTGGGGGTGAATGTCCAGAACGTCCTCCTGGTGCCAGAAGCTGTTCTGGGTGCGCCGGGTCTGGGCGCCCACGTTGTACTGGCTGAGAATGCGCCCGGTGGTCAGCAGCAACGGGAAGCGGCTGTTGGACTTCTCGTCCGTGGGCACGTAGTCGGTCTGCATGAACCGCCCGAGGCCAATGGGAAACTCCGCCACATGCATGATCGGGGTGCCTTCCGGGAAATCGTCGTTGCAGGGCCACTGGATGCTGCCGAGGCGGTCGATTTTCTCGAAACTGACACCCCGGAACGTCGGCGTGAGTTGGGCGATTTCGTCCATGATTTCACTGGGGTGGTTGTAGTTCATGGGGTAGCCCAGGGCATTGGACAGGTCCTGGGTGACTTCCCAGTCAGCTTTGCCTGCCAGCGGCGGTATCACCTGGCGTACCCGGTTGATCCGTCGCTCGGCGTTGGTGAAGGTGCCGTCCTTCTCCAGGAAGGAGGAGCCCGGCAGCAGCACATGGGCGAACTTGGCGGTCTCGTTGAGGAACAGGTCCTGGACGATAAGGCATTCCAGTGACTCCAGCGCATGCTCCACGTGACGGGTGTTGGGGTCGGACTGGGCGATGTCTTCGCCCTGCACGTACAGCCCCTTGAAACTGCCATCCACCGCCGCATCCAGCATGTTGGGAATGCGCAGCCCCGCCTCGCGGCCGATGGTGACGCCCCAGGCCTGTTCAAAAGGCTCGCGCAGCTCGTCCACCGCAACGTGTTGGTAGCCTGGCAGCTCGTGGGGGAAGGAGCCCATGTCACAGGAGCCCTGGACGTTGTTCTGACCACGCAGGGGATTCACGCCGACGCCTTCCCGGCCAAGGTTGCCGGTGGCCATGGCCAGGTTGGCAATGCCCATGACCATGGTAGAACCCTGGCTGTGTTCGGAGACCCCCAGGCCGTAGTAGATGGCGGCATTGCCGGCTTTGCCGAAGAGTCGCGCTGCTTCCCGTACCTGCTCGGCGGGTACGCCGGTGACTGATTCGGTTGCTTCCGGGGCATGTCGCGGATCGGTGATGAAGGCCCGCCATGCAGCGTAGGTATCGGGCTCGCAGCGTCGTTTGATGAAGTCCTGATCTTCCAGGCCCTCGGTGACCACCACATGGGCCAGGGCATTGATCAGTGCCACATTGGTGCCGGGTCGCAATGGTAGGTGAAGCCCCTCGTCAGCATGGACCGTTCTCAGCAGATCAATGGAGCGGGGATCGGCGACGATCAGCCTGGCGCCCTGACGCAGGCGGCGGCGCAACTGGGAGGCAAACACCGGATGGGCGTCGGTGGGGTTGGCACCGATCACCAGGATTACATCGGCGTGCATCACCGAATCAAAGGTCTGGGTGCCGGCAGACTCGCCCAGGGTCATTTTCAGGCCATAACCGGTGGGGGAGTGGCAGACCCGGGCGCAGGTGTCGGTGTTGTTGTTGCCGAAGGCCGTGCGCACCAGTTTCTGCACCAGATAGGTTTCCTCGTTGGTGCAGCGGGATGAGGTAATGCCCCCAATACTGTCACGGCCATGGCGGGCCTGGATATCCCGCAGGCGGCTGGCGGCGAAGCCGATGGCCTCGTCCCAGTCCACGGCGCGCCAGGGTTCGTGGATGCTGTCGCGGATCATCGGGGTGGTAATGCGGTCCGGGTGGGTGGCGTAGCCAAAGGCAAAGCGGCCTTTAACGCAGGAGTGGCCGTGGTTGGCGTGGCCATTCTTGTGGGGCACCATGCGCACCAGTTCGTTGCCTTTCATCTCGGCCCGGAACGAGCAACCTACACCGCAGTAGGCGCAGGTGGTCACTACACTGCGATCGGGCTGGCCGATCTCGATGACGCTGTTTTCCATCAGGGTCGCAGTGGGGCAGGCCTGGACACAGGCGCCGCAGGAGACGCATTCGGAATCGACAAAGGGATCATCCTGGCTGGCGGCCACGGTGGAATCGAAACCACGCCCCTGGATGGTCAATGCAAAGGTGCCCTGGACTTCCTCGCAGGCCCGGACACAGCGGGAACAGACAATGCACTTGCTGGGATCAAAGCTGAAATACGGATTGGACGTATCTGTTTGTGCGTCCAGGTGGTTGTCGCCGGCGTAGCCGTATCGAACCTCCCGCAACCCCACCGCGCCGGCCATGTCCTGCAACTCGCAGTTGCCGTTGGCGGAGCAGGTCAGGCAGTCCAGGGGATGGTCGGAGATATACAGTTCCATCACGTTACGGCGCAGGCGGGCCAGTTCCGGTGTCTGGGTCTGGACTTCCATGCCGTCTTCCACTGGCGTGGTGCAGGCGGCGGGGTAGCCTCGCCGGCCCTCGATGGCCACCATGCACAGGCGGCAGGAACCGAAGGCTTCCAGGTTATCGCTGGCGCAGAGTTTGGGAATACGGTGCTCGATCAGCGCCGCCGCCCGCATCACCGAAGTGCCGGCGGGCACGGTAACCGTGACGCCATCGATGGTCAGCTGTACCTCGGTGTCTGAAATGACTGGCGGAGTGCCAAGATCAATGTCGGCTACTTGTGCGGGATCGTAATATTGCAGCATGGTCAGCCTCCCTCCTTGCCCATTGGTCGGGCAAAATCGTCCGGGAAATATTGCAGCGCGCTGCGTACCGGGTTGGGGGTCATGCCGCCCATGGCGCAGAGTGAACCCATTTCCATGGTGTCGCAGAGATCCTGCAGCAGGGCCAGGTTATCGGTGCGGTCCTGGTTGGCGATGATGCGGTCGATCACTTCCACGCCGCGCACCGCGCCGATGCGGCAAGGTGTGCATTTGCCGCAGGATTCCACCCGGCAGAACTCCATGGCGAAGCGGGCCTGCTGTGCCATGTCCACGCTGTCATCAAAGGCAACGATACCGCCGTGGCCGACCATGCCGCCGGCATCGGCCATTGCCTCGTAATCCATTGGCGTATCCCAGTGACTCTCCGGCAGGTAGGCGCCGAGTGGTCCGCCGACCTGAACCGCCCTTAACGGGTGACCCGACTCGGTGCCGCCGCCAAAATCGTACAGCAGGCTGCGCAAGGTGACGCCAAACGCCAGTTCCACCAGCCCGCCCCGGGCCAGGTTGCCCGCCAGTTGGAAGGGCTGGGTTCCCCGGGAACGGCCCATGCCGTAATCGGCATAGGCCTGTCCGCCTTCAGCCAGGATGTACGGCACGGCGGCCAGGGTCAGTACGTTGTTGACCACCGTGGGCTGCCCGAAGGCGCCGTGATGGGCCGGCAGTGGTGGTTTGGCGCGCACTATGCCCCGCTTGCCTTCCAGGCTGTCGAGCATGGCGGTTTCCTCGCCGCAGATGTAGGCTTCGGCACCCAGGCGGATATACAGGTGAAAGATCCGGCCACTGCCCAGCAGGTTGGTGCCAAGATAGCCTTCGGCTTCTGCCCGGGCGATGGCTTCGGTGAGAATCTGATGGGCATTCGGGTATTCCGAGCGCAGGTAGATAAACCCGGTATCGGCGCCCACGGCCAGTCCGGCAATCACCATGCCTTCAATCAGCACATAGGGATCGCCTTCCATCAGCAGCCGGTCGGCGAAGGTGCCGGAATCGCCCTCATCGGCATTGCAGACAATGAATTTGTGGCCACTCCAGGGGTGACCCGGCTGTTCCGGATTTGCCTCCAGAACCGTGCGCCATTTTCGTCCGGCGGGAAAGGCCGCGCCGCCCCGGCCGCGCAAACCTGAGAGCTCTACTTCGTCGACGATCTGTTCCGGCGTCAATGTCAGTGCCCGTTCCAGCCCGCGGAACCCGTCATGGTTCCGATAGTCGGTGATTGAGAGCGGGTCGGTGATTCCGACGCGGGAGAAGGTTAGACGTTGCTGGCGCTGAAGATAGGGAATGGCTTCCGTGTTGCCCTGGCAAAGGGGATGGTTTTCGCTACCTTCGAGCATCCCCTGGTCCAGCAGTGCGGGAATGTCATCTGGCGTTGCTGGCCCATAGGCGACACGACCACGGGGAGTGTCCACCTCTATCAGCGGTTCCAGCCAGAACAGGCCACGGGAGCCGTTACGCACCAGTTGGGCGGACAGGTTTCGGTGCTGGATTTCCTGCTCGAGTCGATCCGCTACGGCATCGGCGCCAAGTGACAGGGCGGTGGTGTCTCGGGGCACATAGACGTGGGTCATTGGGCACCCCGCTTCGTGTCACCGGTCTCGGGGGCCGGGGGCTGGAATCGCAGGGGCACTCGCGTCAATTCGTCCAGCAAGCGATCCATGGCAGCCGGATCCACCCGGCCCAGAATCCGGTCGCCAATGCGGACGCTGGGGCCAGTGGCGCAATTACCCAGGCAATACACCGGCTCCAGGGTGATCTCGCCATCCGCCGTGGTCTGGTGAAAATCCACCCCCAGCTGTTGCCGGGTATGGTCGACCAGTTGCCGGCTGCCCCGGGCCTGGCACGCCTCCGCACAACAAACCTGAAGGACGTTGCGACCGCAGGGTTGCGAACGGAAGCCATGATAGAAACTGATGACCCCGTGTACCTCGGCCCTGCTGAGCGCCAGTGCCTCGGCAATGGCGGGCACAGTGGTAGGGGGGATATAACCGAAGGCTTGTTGCACGGCATGCAGTAATGGCAGAAGCGCGCCTGGCAGGTGCTGGTGCTGCTCGATCAGTTGAGCGATCCGGTCATCCTGATCATTGAAGTTCGGTTCCTGCATTCGACGCCTCCCGCTGCCTGGACAGCGACCATGGGAAAGGTCAGTTCATGGTCCCGGATGATCTTGGTGGCGGATTCTTCGGGCTGAAAATGCCGTAAGTCGGCTCGACTCGGGCACGGTGCAGGGCCAGCATCGATGACGATGGCAGGCTCTGCATGGTGTCGGTTAAGACACCGTTGGTGGTTTCCGGGGTAGCAACCTCCATTCGTTCATGCTTCGGGGCACGCCCCATGACTTTTCGGTAGCAGCGGCTGAAATGGGTCGCGGAGACAAACCCGCACATCGATGCAATTTCCACGATGGAGCAGGATGTCTGTTTCAGCAGTCGGCGGGCCCGGTTGAGTCGAATCCGCAGGTAGTAACGTGAGGGGGTGCAGCCCAGGTGTTTCAGGAAGAGTCTTTCGAGCTGGCGGCGGGAGATCCCGGCCAGGTCGGCCAGTTCCTGCAATTCGATGGGCTCTTCGATGTTGGCTTCCATCAGCTGCGCGGCTTCGGCCAGTTTGGGCTGTGCGCAGGCCAGCTTGGGAAGCATCGGCATGGGCTGTTGCTCCTGCTCTTCACGTACCCGGTCACAGACAAACATGTGGGACACTGCATTGCTGAGTTCCTGGCCATGCCTGCGGGCCAGGAAACTGAGCATCATATGCATGGGCACGGTGCCGCCGGTACAGGTAATGCGCTCGCGCTGAACGGTAAACAGGTGGTTGTTGGTCTGTACCCGGGGGAATCGTTCCTGAATGGCTTCCAGGCATTCCCAGTGGGCGCTGCAGGAATAACCATCCAACAACCCGGCACTGGCGAGGACATAGGCGCCGGTACACACGGCCCCCAGCAACACGTGCCGGCGGGACAGTTGTTTCAGCCAGCTGACTTCCTTGGGCGAGAAGCTGCGGGTGACATCCACGCCGGCGACCACGATAACCAGATCGAAATCATGCTCTTCACGTATGGACCCATCCGGCAACATGGTGATGCCGTCACTGGCCCGGGCGGCTTCGCCTTCCGCCGTCAGCAGCTTCCAGGAATACAGTTCGGTGCCGGCCAACTGGTTGGCCATTCTCAGGGGCTCAACAGCTGTAGCCAACGCGATCAGGGTAAAGTTATCGATTAGCAGGAAGCCAACGCGGTAGGGCGTTTGAACTGGCTTGGCTGTGTGCGAATCTGTATCTGTGGCCACGGTGTATTCTCCCCGCCTCAACCTGAACATTAGTTGTTGCCTTTGGATCGTGCAATTAATGATCAGTTCCGGCTTAATTTCATTTTAAAGTGGGGCTTGGGTGGTGAATGGTCCACAACCGACATCGGCCGCCCCCGAATGTTCCATATGCGACGTTTTTTGCATTTTGACCGGGCTGGCGATCTGTCGTAAATCAGCCTTCCAGTGTCGCCTGCAAGCAGGCGGAGAAAGGTGGGCGGCGTTACTGTTCAGGGAGGTACAACGGCAGGAGTCCGTCCATTGGCAATCAGTCTGTTTGAGTTGTTCAAGACGGGGATTGGCCCGTCGAGTTCCCACACAGTCGGGCCCATGGAGGCGGCGCGTCGGTTTGTCGGCGTTCTGGAGAACGAACAGCTGACACCGTTGGTCCGGCGCCTGAAAGTCTCCCTGTACGGATCACTTGGAGCGACCGGCAAGGGGCACGGCACTGGCCCCGCTGTTTTGATGGGCCTGGAGGGCGAACGGCCGGACGGTATCGATCCGGACACCATGCCGGACCGCCTCGACCGTATCCGCCACTGCGGGACGCTGGCCCTGGCCGGGCGATGGCCCGTGAGGTTCCGCGAAAAGACGGATCTGGTCTATTTCCGCCGGAAATCCCTTCCCGGGCATCCCAATGGCATGATCTGCATAGCCTTTGACGAACTGGGCCGGAGCCTGCTCGAGAAAACCTATTACTCGGTGGGTGGCGGTTTTGTCGTTGATGGCAATGCGGGCGGCACGCTGACAATCCGGGAGGATACGACCCGGCTGCCTTATCCTTTCAGCAGTGGCCGGGAGCTGCTGGCACTGTGCCGGGAACACGACATGACCATCGCCGATATCATGTTTGCCAACGAGCAGGCCTGGCGCACACCAGAGCAGATCCGTGACGGTATTCTTGAGCTCTGGCAGGTAATGCGTGCCTGCGTTCAGAACGGTATCCGACACGAGGGCGAGTTGCCGGGCGGCCTGAAGGTTCGGCGGCGGGCTGCGGCGCTTTACCGGTCGCTGATGGACAAGGAGCGGGTGGATCTGATCTCGCCTTCTCTCAGCGCCCTGGACTGGGTGAACCTATACGCTCTGGCGGTCAATGAGGAGAACGCCGCCGGTGGCCGGATTGTGACCGCTCCCACCAACGGAGCCGCCGGCATTATCCCGGCGGTGCTGCACTACTATGTGGAGTTTTGCCCACAGGCGAGTGACGACGGTGTCGTCCGGTTCATGCTGACGGCGGGAGCCATCGGCGCCCTGTTCAAGGAAAACGCCTCTATTTCCGGCGCCGAGGTAGGGTGCCAGGGAGAAGTCGGTTCTGCCTGTGCCATGGCCGCTGCCGGACTTGCTGCCGCGACCGGTGGTTCACCGGAACAGGTGGAGAATGCCGCGGAAATTGGTATGGAGCATCACCTGGGCATGACCTGTGACCCGATTGGCGGCCTGGTGCAGATACCCTGTATCGAGCGCAATGCCATGGCGTCGGTGAAAGCCATTGATGCCGCGATTATGGCTCTGCGTGGTGATGGCAAGCACTACGTATCGCTGGACAAGGTGCTGGTGACCATGCGCGAGACCGGCCGCGATATGCTGGACAAGTACAAGGAAACCGCCAGAGGCGGGCTGGCGGTCAACATCATTGAATGCTGACCGCCGGGTTTTGTATCAGTTGCTCCCTCAGGATTTCACCCGCTCATTGTCGGGATCAAACAGCGCCCGATAGCCCACCGCTTCAATCCGCACAGGGTAGTGCTCCTGGAAGTATTCCAGGGTGAGTTCCCGGCCTTCCTGGGCATAGTCGGCGGGAATGTAACCCAGCAGGATGATCTTACCTACTGAAGGGCCCCAGACCACGCTGGTGTTGTAGGACCGACGGCCGTGGCTATCGATCAGCACCTCGCCGGTTTGCGGGTCCAGGATCGGCCACTGACCCACCGGGTAGCGTAGGACGCCGTTGGCATCACGGTGCTCCAGCATGGTCATGGTGCACAGGTAGGCGGCCTGCTGTGGCAGGGCCCGTTGCTCCTGGTAGGCAGCCTTGCCGTGGAAGTCCGCTTCCTTGACTTTGGGGCGTGCCAGCCCGGCCTCGTACAGGTTGTATTCCACCTCCAGATCCACGTTCTGCAGGCGCAGGCTCTTCTCCAGCCGGCGGGTGTTGGCGTAAGTTTCGATGCCAACGGGGGTGACGCCAGCGTCGTAGAGCAGGTCCCAGATCTTCAGGCCATAGCTGAATGGGAAATAGAGCTCCCAGCCCTGCTCTCCCACATAGGAAATCCGGAACGCCCAGACTGGCACGCCCTGGACGTTCAGTTCCCTTGCGGTGGCAAAGGGGAAGTTCTCGTGGGACAGTTCGTCCGGGTTGCTGACCAGTTTTGCCAGGGTCTCCCGCGCTTTGGGTCCCCACAGTCCCAGGGTGGCAAGCTCATCGGTGCGGTCCTGAACGCGAACATTGTCCAGGCCTTTTGACCGGGCCATTCGTGTGATCCAGCAATAGTCCCGGTGGCCGGTGTCACCGCCACAGATAACCCGGTAGTCGTTATCGCCCCGGCGAATGATGGTAAGGTCGGAGCGGATGCCGCCCCGGTCATCAAGGAAGTGAGTGTATACGCCTTTTCCGTGGGGCGTGGTGCCTCCCACCTTGGCCACGGAAAGGTATTCCAGCAGGGCCTCGGCATCATCGCCGGAGATGTCGAAGATGGCGAAGTGGGACAGGTTGATCATGCCCACGGATTCACTCATCTCCAGTTGCTCGGCGTTGGAGACTTCCCAGAAATGCCGGGCGTCCCATTCGTGTTCCCGCACCGGTATCCGGTCCCGGAACTTTTCCAGCAGAGTTGCTTCGTTGGCGGCGTAGCCATGGGCCCGTTCCCATCCGGCCGCTTCCATGAAATAGCCGCCCAGTTCCACTTCCCGCAGATAGAAGGGGCTGGTACGCATCTGGCGCCCGGTCAGGTAGGGTTCCCGGGGATGGACCGCCGGGTTGTAGATCTTCTTCGCGGTTTCATAGCAGCGGTTGTACACATAGTCTGGTGTTTTCTGCAGCGGGTAGTGCCGGGCGATATCGATGCTGTGGGGATCCATCTCCGGTCGACCATCGGTCATCCAGTCCGCCAGAACCTTGCCGGCGCCCGGGCCATCCTTGACCCAGACCGCTTCACCAAACCACAGGTTACGCACCTCCGGAGATTCCCCCATCAGTGAGCCGCCATCCGGTGTGACCGATAGCAGACCGTTGAAGGAGTGTTTCTCTTCCCAGCCCAGTTCGCCCAGAATCGGGGTCATCTCGATGGCTTTTTCATAGGCATCCATGACCTGATCCAGCGACAGATCCCGCATGGATGGAGACATCCGTGCATCTTTGGGCTCGGCGATAGCACCGGGGTACACCAGCCGGGGGTTTTCCGCCTCATAGTAACCCCACTCCATGTGACCACCCTCAGGTGTGGTCGGGTCTCCGGTGTCCCGCACGTAAGCGGAGTTACCCTGGTCACGGAACAGCGGGTAGACGATCTGTTTGCCGGTGCCCTTCAGTGCCTCGTAGGGGCCGAAGAACAGCAGCGGGTGTTCCAATGGCATCAACGGCAGGGGGGAGGAAGCGGTGTTGGCCATTAATGGCCCCCAAATGCCTATGGAGAGCACCACGTATTCCGTTTCTATGTAGCCTTTGTGGGTTTCCACGCCGCGTACCTGGCCGTCCTGGACATCAATGCGGATCGCCGGTGTGTAGGGGAAAGCCTGCAGTTTGCCGGTGGCAACCGCCTCTTCCACCAGATCCCCGGCCACTTTCTGGGACCGGGGTACCACCAGCCCGGCATCCGGGTCCCACATGGCGCCCTGGATGCAGTTTTCATTCACCAGCGGGAACAGCTCCTTGGCCTCTTTCGGTGAAATCATGCTGACGTTGGTGCCAAAAGCTTTGCCCGAACCTACCTTGCGGCGCAGTTCGTCCATGCGCTCGTCGTCATCAATGCGTGCCACTTCCATGCCGCCGCATCTCTCGTAGTTACCGCGCTTCTCATAAAACGCCTGGCTGTACTTGGTGGTGTAGACGTTGAGCTTGTCGTGGGACGTGGTGAAGCAGAAATCCGAGGCGTGGGACGTGGAACCGATGTCGGTGGGAATGGCGGACTTCTCCAGCCCGACGATGTTGTCCCATCCCCGTTCGATCAGATGGTGGGCCACCGAGGCGCCAACAATCCCCCCTTGCCCGATAATCACGACTTTTGCGCTTTTCGGTAGTTGTGCCATATCGATTACCCCTTCCAACCAGGAATACCAGAACTGCCGCCAGTCGATCCAGACACGGCTTTGCTTCAATGTGGCCCCGATTCCGGGAGGTTGCTACATTAAATACGACATACAGAAGTCCAAAAACGGCACTGGGATCATGGACAGACTGGACGTTCGGCAGACGGTGTATCAGGTCACCATGGTGACAGTGGTGGCTGTTGCCGTGGGCGCCGTGGCGTCACTGGCGGCCATTGCCTTCGTTGAGGCGGTCCTGCTGCTGAATGATTATCTGCTGGTGTCGCCTTATGCCCGTATCCAGGCCGAGGACCGGCACCTTCTGGTGGTGGCCGCCACTATTGCGGTACCGGCGTCCGGCGGACTGATCGTTGGGCTGATTGTTCGCTGGTTTGTAAAGGAACGACGAGCCCTGGCGCCACCGGATGCCATCCTGGCGGCGCAGACCAATCGATCGGGGCCCGGTTTTCGCAGTGGATTGGCGTCGACCCTGGCGGCTCTGGTCTCCCTTGGTAGTGGCGCCTCCGTGGGTCAGTACGGCCCCCTGGTTTACCTGGGCGCCATGTTCGGTAATCTCGCCGGCCATCTTAAACTCAACCTCCGTCACCAGCGTTCCATCGCCATCGCCTGTGGTGTGGCAGCGGCCATTGCCACGGCATTCAATGCACCTATTGCAGGCCTGGTTTTCGCCCACGAAGTGATTCTGCGTCATTATTCCCTGCGGGCGTTCGCGCCGGTCACCGTGGCATCCGCGACCGGCTATATCTTTGCCAACGTGATCTTCGACCGGCCGGCGCTGTTCCTGGTGAGTTTCGGCCATGTGGAACACAGTTATGAGTTTGTGTTTTTCGCGCTGGAAGGGGTACTGAGTGCCGGGCTGGCCTGTGGTTTCATGTGGCTGTTGCGAGCCAGTACCGCCGCTGCCCGTCGGTTTCCGGTGCCGCAGTGGTTGAAGCCGGCATCGGCAGGACTGGTGCTGGGCCTGGTCGCACTGTGGATTCCCGAGGTATTGGGGATCGGTCAGGAAACCCTGCGGTTCGCCACCATTGAAGGCGCCTTCGGTATTGGCGAGCTGGCGCTGATTATTGTCGCCAAGCTGGTGCTGACGGCACTGTGTATCGGCTTTGGATTTGTCGGCGGCGTATTCAGCCCCGCCTTGCTGGTGGGGATTCTGTTCGGCGCCTTCTACGGCCTTGTCCTGCCGTACCTGCTGCCACTGCCTTATTCAGGGCTGGAGGTGTATGCCATCTGCGGCATGATGGCGCTGGCCAGTTCCGTTATTGGGGCACCCCTGACCACCATACTGATTGTGTTCGAGCTGACCCGCAGTTATGACCTGACCATTGCCGCCATGGTTGCCGTGGTGTTCTCGAACCTTATTTCCTACCGGGTGATAGGGCGTTCGCTGTTTGACCTTCAACTCCGGGCCCGCGGTTTTGATCTCTCCCTGGGGCGGGACAAGGCGATCCTGGAGACCCATCCGGTCCGCGATTATTGCAGCCAGGTCTACACCACGGCTTACGTGGATGAAAACCTGGGAACCGTGCGCCAGCGCCTGGTGGACGATGACCGGGCCGAGGCCATGGTGCTCACTCGTGAGGGCAAGTTCCGGGGTGTAGTGCGGCTGCAGAAGCTGGTCAATGGCCGGGCGGATGCGCCGCTGGATGCCATGATAGTGGCCGGGGCGACGCAGTTCGGTGATGACACCACGGTCTGGCAATCCATGGAGATGCTGCGGGGATTCCTGGGGGAAGCCGTGCCGCTGATCGGTGACGATGGCCGCCTGATTGGCGTGGTGCCCGAGGAAGCGGTGATCCGCGCCTACCTGGAAATTGTCCACGACCTGCGCGAGGAAGAAAATGAAGCGGCCTAGTAAGTGGACATGGCTGAAGGGCGTTGTGCTGGTACTGCCGGGGCTGTTGGCTGCGGAGGACCGTGTGCTGACGGTGGCCACCTGGGGCGGTGCCTATGAGGCGAGCCAGAGGGCAGCCTATTTTGAGCCGTTTACCGAACAGACGGGTATCGAGGTGCGCACGGTGGTCTATAATGGCGGCCTGCAGGTGCTTCGCGATCATCTGGCCAGCGGAGAGGTGGAATGGGACGTGATCGACATGATCCAGTCTGATGCCAGTGCCGCCTGTGACGAAGGGCTACTGGAGCCCATTTCCCCGGCTATTCTGGCACCGGCTCCTGACGGTACACCGCCGGAAGAAGATTTCATGGCCGGCGCCATTGATCCCTGTTTTATCACCCAGATTGTGTTCTCCACCGTGATTGCCTATGACGATCGTGCTTTCCCGGGCGTCAAGCCTCGCACGGTGGCAGATTTCTTTGACCTGGAAACCTTTCCTGGCAAGCGCGCATTACGGCGGGCGCCGGTGGGTATGCTCGAGTGGGCATTGCTGTCGTTGTCGGTGCCGAGAGAGCAGCTCTATGACTTGCTCAGCACCCGGCGCGGGCTGGAGCTGGCTTTCCGGCGCCTGGACGAAATCCGCGATGAGATTGTCTGGTGGACCGGCGGTGACGAATCCGTGGAGTTGCTCACCAGCGGCAAGGTGGCCATGGCAACGGGGTATAACGGGCGGTTTTTCGATGCACAAGTAAGGGAGGGAGCGCCGATTTCGGTGATCTGGGACGGACAACTGATTGGCTTTAACAGTTGGGCGATTCCCAAAGGCACGGATCAGGTGGCCATGGCGGAGCAATTTATCGGATTTGCTACCCGCACTGAGAATCTGGCCGCCCAGGCGAACCGGATCAGCTATGGTCCCGCGCGGCGTTCGGCGCGCCAGCGAGTCGGGCTTCACGTGGAGACCCGGGTGCCGATGCTTCCTCACATGCCAACAGCACCGGAACACATGGATAATGCCGTTATCCGGGACCACCGTTGGTATTCTCAGACGGTCCGGTTGCGCGAGGAGTGGTTCCATAAGTGGCTGCAACGAAATGATGAGGCGCTTTCGTCGGATTCACGTTGATCCATCGTGATCGGTTTGTCTTTGGGAAACGCCGCGCAGTGGGAACCGAGGCGCTGACTTTGGCGTGTATTGATGTTGCCCGCGCGATGGGGTTGGGGTAAAACGCCACCCCGCTTTCGATAATCTTGAGGAGTATCCATTGAAGAAGGTTTTTTTGTTTCCACTTTTCCTGACAACCGCTTTGGCCGGTTGCCAGACATCCGGCTACATGACGTCCGCCGCCACTGATGGCGACGGTGTGACCTGCAGTGAAATTTATCAGGCCTTTGATACTTATCAGCAGGATAAGCAGTCCGCCCAGTCGTTGCAGGAGTTGGCGGCCCTGGTGAACCCGACCGCCGGTTCCATGGCTCAAAAAGGCGTCAGTTCCGCCGAGAGTTACTACGATCAGATCAAGGCCAGCGCCAATGTTGCGCTAGCGGTTCGTGGCTGCCAGCCAGTCGGGTAAGTCTCCGGAAGTGGTGCTATGCTCTGCCCAAAAGACGGAGGCGAGTAACGGTATGAGTAACTCATCCACCCCCCAACCGATATTCTGGCGAGACAGTCGACTGCCCCATATCGAGCTTCGGGTCGTCGAGGATGGCCGCAAGGTGTGTTATGCGCCTCATACCCACACCCAGTGGTCGATGGGCGCCATTACGGCCGGGCAGAGTACGTTTGTCTATGTGGATCGGCGATATCGCGTCAGTGCCGGATCACTGGTATTCATGAACCCGGAATGGGTACACAACTGCAATCCCATTGAAAATCAGCCATGGGCCTACCTGATGCTGTATGTGGATGCCAACTGGCTGGCCAGGCTTCGGTTTCGTCTGGGGCTGATTGATGAGCCGGTCTGGCAGGATCTGGATTGCGATGTAAGCCGGTCGGAACCGTTGTTTTCCGGGTTTCGGGCTCTGGCGGACTGCCTGTTGAATGAACAGATGCCGATACAGCAAAAACGAGACACGGCGGAAGCTTTTCTGTCGGAGGTGATGGTGTCGGTTTCGGCCCAGTCCCTGAAGTCTGATCGGCCATTCCCACCGGCACCAGGTCCGGTCCGGGAACTTGCCCGGTATCTGGATGATCATTGTGCGGATGAGTTGTCCCTTGAGTGGATGGCTGAGCGTGTGGCGTTATCTCCCTCACACCTGGTGAAAGTGTTTCGCAAACACTACGGCATGACGCCTCATGCCTATCAGATCAATCGCCGCATCCAGCTTGGGCAGCGCGCTCTGAAGCAAGGCGCACCAATCGCCGATGCAGCCCTGGCGGCCGGGTTCTTTGATCAGCCTCACTTCCAGCGGGTGTTCAAGCGCCTGGTTGCTGCCACTCCGGGACAGTACGGTCGACCGCTAATCGAGAATCAGGTACAGGCAACTCGCTGCGAGCAGGGCGGCGAGGGTGCGATTGACGGTTTGCAGCAGCTGGGGGCGATGGATGTGTTGCCGGAGGAAGCGCCCGGTCAGCACCCAGGTAGACAGCGACAGCCAGCAGATCGGTAGATACAGGGCGGCAAAGATCGTCAGTTGAATCAGGTCACCACCGGATGTGTATGCCCCGATACCAGAAGCAGAAGCCAGCCACGCCTTGGGGTTGAGCCACTGCATGAGGGCTCCGGTCCAGAAACCGGGCGCTTTGGCGGGTGTTTCATTGGTGATGGTTCCGTCATCCATGGCCAATCGGTAGCTCAGATAAAGCAGAAACGCGATACCGGCCCAGGTCAGCAGGCGTTCAAATCCCGGAATCCAGGAAAGTGCGGAATGCAGTCCGAGCCCGATGGCCAGGAAGAGGGCAATGAACCCCAGCGTCGCACCGGTAACGAACCACAACCCCCTGTGCAGGTGGTAGCGTGTACCGCTGCTCAGGCACACAAGGTTGACCGGCCCCGGGGATATCGAGGCGGCCAGGGCAAAGGCGGACATGGGCAAAATCAGGGACAGGGTCACGGGCAGCTCCTTACTCTTTGGTTGGTTTGTAAGGAGTTTGACGGGGGGAGGATCCCTGGTATTGCACAAAATTGTGCTGTCCCGATAAACATTGACGCTGACCAGGCCGGGTAATGCTGAGGATTATATCCGGCCGATTCTGGATACGTAATCGTCTAATACTATCCCCTGATCTGAACTACCCTGTTATCCACACACACTGCGTTGCTGACAGGAGTGACGGAGATGAACAAGGTTGATTGGCGCATTAAGGGATTGGAGTTCGTAAACTGTAACTGTGAGGTGGGCTGTCCTTGCCAGTTCATGGGCCGGCCGACTCAAGGGGACTGCAAGGCGTTTGCTGCGGTGAGAATTGAGGAAGGTTTTTTTGGCGATACCCGTCTGGATGGTTTGTCTTTTGCCATGACTCTGCAGTGGCCCGGAGCCATTCACGAGGGCAATGGGCAGGGACAGGCTTTTGTTGATGAGCGGGCGACACCTGAGCAGCGCGAGGCGCTCATGTCGATCCTGTCTGGTGAGACATCCGAACCCGGGGCCACGTTCTTCAACGTGTTTGCCAGTACATTGACGAAAATGCACGACCCGGTGTTCTGTCCGATTCAGGTGGACTGTGACGTTGAGCGCCGTCGTGCCAGCGTCCGGGTGGCGGACATGATTGATGCTTCCGGGGAACCCATACTCAATCCGATTTCAGGTGAGGAACACCAGGCACGTATCGATTTACCTGATGGATTTGAGTATGCCGTGGCCGAAGTGGCCAGTGGTCGCACCAGTGCCCACGCTGGCATCCCTCTGGAGTTGAATGCCAGCCATTGCCACCTGGCTCATCTGGATATTGGCCCGGGAGGCGTTCATCGGTAATGGATCGGGGCAGAGGCTTCGGCCTACAGCCCTGCATCCTTGATGTTCTCCATCACCACAAAGGTGCTGGTCTGCAGCACGTGTGGCAGGGCGGAGATCTGTTCCCCCAATACCTGCCGGTACTCCGCCATGTTTCGCGTGCGCACCTTCAACAGGTAGTCAAAATTACCGGCGATCATATGGCATTGCTCCACAGCGGAAATCTGCTTCACTGCGTTATTGAATGCAGTCAGTGACTGGCTGCTGGTGTCGTGCAGTGTGACCTGCGCGAAGGCGACATGGCTCTGGCCGAGTTTGGTCTGGTTGACCAATGCGGTATAGCCGGTGATGTAACCCTGTTCTTCCAGGCGACGCATGCGAACCTGGCAGGGCGTTTTTGATAGCCCTACCCGTGAGGCAAGCTCGGTGACGGTGATTCGGGCGTGTTTCTGAAGTTCACGAATGATGGCGTGATCGATTCTGTCCAATTCGACCATAACTTTATTTCCTGGCTGGATGAACGGCTATATAAGGAGCCAAATATAATAAAAATACCTGTATTTTAAAACTATATGGTCAAAGAGACTTCCGGGACTTGAGTATACTGGAACTTCGTCCATTCCATATACCCAGTTGAATGTACCCGGAGACGCTCCATGCCACAGTCCCGCCCTTCACAACAACAAACCTTGCTGGAACAACTCGCTGAGGCCCTTCAGGATCAGGAGTCGGATCCCCAGGGCACGAGGAATCTGCGAGAAATCGTTGCGAAGATGATGACCGAGTCCCAGTCCTGGGATGATGATCTGCACGCACAGTTGGTCGAATCGCTTGGCGAGGCCTCCGGCGGCCTGTGTGCACAGATGTTCAGTGGCGGTTTTCCTTCGGCTTATCGGGCACGTTTCCCTGTGGCGGAAGCCATTGGCGACATTCACCAGATCCAGTCCATCGCCGTCAGTTCCGATGTCCCCATGCGGTTTTACCAGCTTGCAGAGCCGTCAGCGGGGAAAACGCCATCAGCTGAGAGAAGGCGATCAACCGATCAACAGCCATCGTCCGACGGAGAGCTCAACTTCAAGCTCTACAGTCAGGGCAACCCGGTTATTCTCTCGGACGTCATCCCTATCCTGGAGAATCTGGGAATGCGGGTGCTGGGTGAGCATCCGTATCGGGTTCAGCGGCGGGACGGGGAACATTTCGGCGTCAGTGACTTTACTGTGGAGTGCCATTCCCGTTGCCGTGACGCCGACCTGGAAAAGGCCAAGCCACTGTTGCAGGAGGCATTCCGTGAAATCTGGAATGGCTTTGCGGAAAATGACGACTTCAACCAGCTCATCATGGCCGCAGGACTGGGGTGGCGCGAAGTGGCGCTGCTGAGGGCGTATTCCCGGTATATCAAGCAGATACGTTTTGGCTTCAGCCAACCGTTTATTGCCGACACCCTGGCGCGTCACCTGAACATTACGTCAATGCTTGTGGTCTACTTCAACGCGCGTTTTGATCCGGACATCCCGGCGGAGACCCGGGAAGTGATGGCCGGGCGAATTGAGAACGATATCCTTGGCGCCCTGGAAGCGGTGGAGAGTCTGGACGATGACCGTATCCTCAGACGTTTCTATGTGCTGATCAAGGCAACGTTGAGAACCAACTACTATCAGCGCCAGCAAGGTGGCCAGACCAAGGGCTATCTGTCATTCAAGCTCGACTCGGGTGCGATTCCCGATATCCCCAAACCCTGCCCGCGCTTTGAGGTGTTTGTGTATTCACCGCGGGTGGAAGGTGTTCATCTCCGGGCGGGTCCGGTCGCCAGGGGCGGTCTGCGCTGGTCGGATCGGGTGGAGGATTACCGCACCGAGATCCTGGGACTGGTCAAGGCCCAGCAGGTCAAGAATTCGGTCATCGTGCCGGTTGGCGCCAAAGGTGGCTTTATCGTCAAGCAGCCGCCGCGAGACGGTTCCCGGGAGGATCTGCGGGCGGAAGGTATTGCCTGCTACCAGACCTTTATCCGGGGGCTGCTGGATCTGACGGACAATCTGGAAGGTGGCGTGGTTGTCCCTCCGGTCGATGTGGTTCGCCATGATGACGACGATACTTACCTGGTGGTCGCCGCCGATAAAGGCACCGCGACCTTTTCCGACATCGCCAACCGGTTGTCGCAGGAATACGGGTTCTGGCTGGGCGATGCCTTTGCCTCCGGTGGTAGCGAGGGCTACGACCACAAGAAGATGGGGATTACCGCACGCGGTGCCTGGGAATCGGTGAAACGCCATTTTCTGGAGCAGGGTCTGGATACCCAGAACGACGAGTTTACCGTGGTTGGCATCGGGGATATGGCCGGCGACGTTTTTGGTAACGGCATGCTGTTGTCTGACCGTATTCGCCTGGTAGGTGCGTTCAACCACCAGCATATTTTCATCGACCCGGAGCCGGACGCCAGCGCTTCCTTTTCCGAACGCCAGCGCCTGTTCAAGCTGCCCGGATCGACCTGGGCCGACTACGACACCCAGCTGATCAGTGAAGGCGGCGGTGTGTTTCCACGCTCCATGAAATCGATTCCGCTGTCACCGCAGGTGCGCGCCGCCCTCAACCTGGAGGCCACCCGGTTATCCCCCAATGAGTTGATCAGCGCCCTGCTCAGGGCTCCGGTGGACATGCTGTGGAATGGGGGTATCGGCACCTACGTGAAGGCCAGGGAAGAGTCCCACGAAGACGTGGGTGATAAATCCAATGACGGGTTAAGGATCAACTGCGACGAGCTGCGCTGCAAGGTGTTGGGTGAGGGTGGCAACCTTGGGGTGACCCAGCTTGCCCGAATCGGTTTTGCCCGCGCTGGCGGTGCAGCTAACAGCGACTTTATCGATAATGCCGGTGGGGTTGATTGCTCGGACCATGAGGTCAATATCAAGATCCTGCTCAACGATCTGATCCAGCAGGGGCGGCTCACCCTGGACGAACGCAACCGGATGCTGCGGGCCATGACGCCTGAGGTGGCTGACCTGGTGCTGAGAAATAACTACCGGCAGGCCATGGCGTTGAGCCTGGCCCAGAGTGGTGTTGTGGCCTCGACAGACGAATATGAGCGCCTGATGCGGCGTCTGGAGGCTGAAGGCAGGCTGGACCGGGCACTCGAATTCCTGCCCGACGATGAAGAGCTCCAGGCCCGGCGTGAGCGTGCGGCCGGGTTTACCCGGCCGGAGCTTTCTGTGCTTGTTTCTTTTGCCAAGATCGAGCTCAAGCAGGCGCTGATCACCGCCCCCATTGTGCACGACGACCGCTTTGCCAGTGCACTCCATTCCGCCTTTCCGGCGTCGTTGCTGGAGGCTTTTCCCGAAGCCATACACGCGCATCCGCTGCGTGCCGAGATCTCTGCAACCCAGATTGCCAATGACATCGTCAATCGCATGGGTATTACCTGGGTAGACAAGATTCGTACTGCGACCGGTGTCGATTGTGGTCGTCTGGCTGCTGCCTACCTGATCTCCCTGCGCATCCATGGCGTAGATGCCAAATGGTCTAGTATTGAAGCAATGGACGGTAAAGTCAGCGCACAGATCCAGGCCGAGATGTTCGCGGATGTCATTCGCCTGGTGACGCGGAGTACCCGCTGGTTACTGCAGAATCGCTGGCATGGACTGGATCCTGACAACTGCGTGGGCCGCTATCAGGAGCCCCTGGCGGAGGTGTTGGCGTCGCGGGAACAGTTGGCCACGGTGATCCCGGAAAGCCGTTGGCAGGAACGTTATGAGGAGTACCATAGGGAAGAGGTGCCGGAGCATCTTGCAGCCTATTGCGCTTCCGCCGAGAGCCGGTATTGGCTGATGGATATGATCGAGATATCCCGTCAGCTGGATCAGGACCTGGAGTCCGTGGCATGGGTGTACTTCCGGTTGGGCGAAAGCCTGAACCTGACCTGGCTGGACCGGCAGATGCGTATGTTCCGGGCCAATGGTCATTGGCAGGTGTTGGCAACGATACATTACCGGGATGAGCTTGATCAGAAACTGCGGGATCTTACATCCAGTGTGTTTTCCGCAGAGACCGAAGATGCTGTCGGGGAGCGCTCGCCGGAGCAGTTGCTGGAGGTCTGGCGTGAGGACAAGCAGCCTTTGTTGGGGCGCTGGAAACGGATGCTGGGGGATATGCAGGCCGCCAACGAGATTGATTGCGCGGTTTTCTCGGTCGCTCACGGTGTGCTTCGGGAACTGGCTTCCAAAGCCTGACGGTCGGGGTTGGTTTGGGCGTTCTGTCTAAATATTAATTGTTCGATGGTAAATTAATAAAAATACAGATAACAAAAAAGACAAAATATCATGCCGGCACGGTTTTAACAGAGAAACAGACTTTGTTGATCCCGGTAGAATGCGAGGCAGATAAACAACTAAGAGGGTACAACTATGAGATCGCAGCAGTCAGTGACTCCCGCACTTATCGATAGCAGGCAGGCCATTCGTGACTACTACCTGGCTGACGAATACCAGGTGATTCGTGAGTTGATTGCTGGTGCTCAGTTGTCCCAGGCGGAGCGGGACGCTATCTCCGCCCGCGCCGCCGACCTGGTGCGCGGGGTCCGCAAGAACGCCAAGTCCACCATCATGGAAAAATTCCTGGCGGAATACGGTCTTACCACCAAAGAGGGCGTTGCCCTGATGTGTCTGGCGGAAGCGTTGCTGCGCGTGCCGGACAACATGACCATCCATGAGCTCATTGAAGACAAGGTTACCTCCGGCGCCTGGGGCGCCCATATCGGCAAGGCGTCCTCACCGCTGATCAATACCGCCACGGTCGCCCTGCTGATGACCAGCAACCTGCTCAGGGATTCCGAGCGCCACACCGTGGGCGACACTCTGCGCAAGCTGCTCAAGCGTTTCGGTGAGCCGGTGATTCGCACCGTGGCCGGCCAGGCGATGAAGGAAATGGGCCGCCAGTTTGTCCTGGGTCGTGACATCGATGAAGCTCAGGACGAAGCCAAAGAGTATATGGCCAGGGGCTACACCTATTCCTACGACATGCTTGGTGAAGCGGCCCGCACCGATGATGACGCCAAGCGCTATTTCGATGCCTATTCCAACGCCATAGACAGCATCGCCAAAGCCTGCGAAGGCGATGTGCGCAAGAATCCGGGGATTTCTGTCAAACTCTCCGCGCTGCTGGCCCGTTACGAGTACGGTAACAAGGAGCGGGTCATGGACGAGTTGCTGCCCCGCGCCCGCATTCTGGTGCGGAAGGCTGCCGCGGCCAACATGGGCTTTAATATTGATGCCGAGGAGCAGGATCGCCTGGATCTGTCCCTGGATGTGATCGAAGCGCTGGTGTCTGACCCTGAGCTGGCCGGTTGGGACGGTTTCGGCGTAGTGGTGCAGGCCTACGGCAAGCGTGCGGCGTTTACGCTGGACTGGCTCTACGGGCTGGCCGAGAAATACGATCGCCGTTTCATGGTTCGCCTGGTCAAGGGCGCTTACTGGGACGCGGAAATCAAGCGGGCCCAGGTGATGGGCCTGAACGGCTTCCCGGTCTTCACCCGTAAGGCGTGCAGCGATGTGTCTTTCGTCTCCTGCGCCACCAAATTGCTGAACATGGCCGATCGGATTTACCCGCAGTTCGCGACCCATAACGCCCACTCGGTATCCTCGATACTTGAACTGGCAAAGGTCAAAGGCGTGGATAGCTACGAATTCCAGCGCCTGCACGGCATGGGCGAATCCCTGCACGACGAGGTGCTGAAAGTGAGCGGTGTTCCGTGTCGCATCTATGCGCCGGTCGGCCCCCACAAAGATCTGCTGGCCTATCTGGTCCGCCGTCTATTGGAGAATGGTGCCAACAGTTCGTTTGTGAACCAGATTGTCGATACCCGCATCACGCCGGAAGAAATCGCCAAGGATCCGATCCTCAGCGTGGAGGAAATGGGCAGCAACATTTCCAGTAAGGCGATTGTGCATCCGTTCAAGCTGTTCGGGGAACACCGCCGCAACTCCAAGGGTTGGGACATTACTGATCCGGTGACTGTCGCTGAAATCGACAAAGGGCGTGACGCTTACCTGGATCACCGTTGGAAAGCAGGTCCGGTGATTGCCGGCGAGGTCGCCGGTACCGAGGTCCAGGTTGTGCGCAATCCGGCCAATCCGGACGATCTGGTCGGGCATGTAACCCAGGCTTCCGATGCGGACGTGGACACGGCTATTACCGCTGCTGCAGCAGGATTCAGTAGCTGGTCCGAAACACCCGTTGAAGAGCGGGCTGCATTAGTACGCAAGGTGGGTGATCTATATGAAGAGCATGCGTACGAGCTGTTCGCGCTGACCACCCGTGAGGCCGGCAAATCCCTGTTGGACGCGGTTGCCGAGATTCGCGAAGCGGTGGACTTCGCCCAGTATTACGCCAATGAGGCCGTCCGCTACAAGGGCAGCGGTGATGCCCGTGGCGTGATGTGCTGTATCTCGCCGTGGAACTTCCCGCTGGCCATCTTCACCGGCCAGATTCTGGCCAACCTCGCAGCGGGTAACACCGTGGTTGCCAAGCCTGCAGAGCAGACGTCTCTGCTGGCGGCGCGGGCGGTGGAACTGATGCATGAAGCCGGTATACCCCACGATGTCATTCAGTTGCTGCCCGGCACGGGCGCGACCGTCGGGGCCGCGCTGACCGCCGATTCGCGGGTGGCCGGCGTGTGCTTTACCGGCTCCACGGCAACGGCCCAGAGCATCAACAAGATGATGACGGAAACGATGGCTCCGGATGCTCCGCTGGTGGCGGAAACCGGCGGCCTTAACGCCATGATCGTAGACTCCACTGCGCTGCCGGAGCAGGTGGTGCGGGATGTGCTGGCCTCCTCCTTCCAGAGCGCGGGCCAGCGTTGTTCGGCCTTGCGCATGCTCTACGTGCAGAAAGACATCGCCGATAACCTGCTGGAGATGCTTTACGGCGCCATGGAGGAACTGGGCATTGGCGATCCCTGGTTGCTGTCCACGGATGTGGGCCCGGTCATCGATGAAAACGCCCGCAAGAAAATCGTTGATCATTGCGACAAGTTCGAGCGCAATGGCCAGCTGCTCAAGAAACTCCCGGTTCCCGACAAGGGGCTGTTCGTTTCGCCGGCGGTACTCAAGGTCAGCGGTATCGAGGAGATGGAAGAAGAGATCTTTGGTCCGGTGCTGCATGTGGCTACCTTTGCCGCGAAAGATATCGACAAGGTGGTGGATGACATTAACGCCAAGGGCTATGGCCTGACGTTCGGTGTTCACAGTCGGGTTGACCGCCGCGTTGAACGGATCTCAAGCCGGATCAAGGTGGGCAACACCTACGTCAACCGCAACCAGATTGGTGCCATCGTCGGCTCCCAGCCGTTTGGTGGTGAAGGCCTGTCCGGGACCGGTCCCAAGGCGGGTGGTCCGCAGTACGTGCGTCGCTTCCTGAAAGGGGCAACGGTTGAGCGCCCGGCGGACGCTGGCGCCAAGCCAGTTGATATCAAGAAGCTTGAAGGGCTGATTGGCAATCTGCGTGACATGAAAGCGACGGCCCCGGAGGCCCGGATCGAGGCAATGAAGCCGATCTTCGGGGAAGTTCCAGAGCCGCTGGATGCCCATGCCGAAGAGTTGCCAGGCCCAACCGGCGAGCTTAACCGTCTGTCCAATCACGCCCGTGGCATTGTTCTGTGTCTCGGCCCGGACAAGCAAACCGCATTGGAGCAGGCCACGATGGCGTTGTCGCAGGGCAATAAAGTGGTTGTGATCGCACCTGGCGTGAACGACACCGTAAACCGTGCCGCCGAGGCCGGTCTGCCTATCGTCGCTGCTGAAGGACTGCTGGAACCCGAGGCGCTGGCGATGGCACGTGGTTTCCAGGCGGTGGTGAGCTGTGCCGAACAGTCCCTGCTGGGGGAATATCGCCAGGCACTGGCGAAACGTGACGGCGCGCTGTTGCCGTTGATCACGGAACATACCCTGGACCAGCGGTTCGTGATTGAGCGCCACCTTTGCGTGGATACCACCGCTGCCGGTGGTAACGCCAGTCTGATCGCTGCCTCCGAGTAAACGACCCCCGCCAATAGTGAGTCGTCCCAGGGAAGGGGCGGCTCACATTTCCTGACCGACCACACCGATCGTTATCGCATGTCGCCCGACATCGTGGTATATCAGCAGCTTTGTTTTCCCATTTATTGTTCCGGAATCCGAAGACATGCCAAAAGCCAGTGAAATCAAGAAAAATTCAGCCGTCGAGTATGAAGGCAGGGCCTATTTCGTAAAGGACATCGAGCGCTCCGTTCCCCAGGGGCGTGCCGGTGGCAGCCTGTACCGCATGCGGATGTACGATGTGGTCAATGGAAACAAGATCGACGAGACCTTCAAGGACTCGGACATGCTGAACCTGGCCGACCTGGTTCGCAGACCGGCGACCTTTTCCTATTCCGATGGCGATGAATTCGTCTTCATGGACAGCGAAGACTTCACGCAGTACAGCCTGAACCGCGAGTCCATCGCCGAAGAACTGCTGTTTATCAGCGAGGACACCCAGGGACTGATGGTGATCCTGGTGAGCGACGCCCCAGTCGCGCTGGATCTGCCGCCGACGGTGGACCTGGAGATTCTGGAAACCGATCCTTCAGTCAAGGGCGGTTCGGCAACGGCGAGGACCAAACCAGCGACATTGTCGACCGGGCTGGTGATCCAGGTGCCCGAACACATTTCCACCGGCGACAGAATCAAGGTGAATGTGGAGGAGCGCAGGTTCCTGGGACGAGCTTAATCTGATTTGATAGAACCGCCATCCGGAACTGATAATAGGTGTAGCGCCAAGTTTCCTGAAGGAGGCGACTATGACAACCGCTGCCGGCAAACTGGTGGTTTTCTATGATGGCTCCTGTCCTGCCTGCATCAAGGACCGCCGCTGGTACGAAAAGCTGGCGGGCAAGACCGGGGAATCCGTTGAGTGGCTGGACATTACCGGGCGTGACGATGAGTTGCGCCAGGAGGGTATCGATCCCGACAAGGCCCTCAGGGAGCTGCACGTCAAGGACGACCGGGGCAGGGTACACCGGGAAATGGATGCCTATATCCTGCTGATGTCACGTGTGCCCGTACTGAAGCCCCTGGCGTGGTTGATTGGCTTGCCGGTAGTTCGGCCCACCCTCGCGTGGCTGTATCATCGATGGGTGGCCAAGCGCCTCAGCACCAGCCAATAGTTGATGACGTCTGTGCTGGGTTCCGCATTTGCCGGGCATGGATGCCCCGGACCGGGATGCCTGGTCCGGGGTAATGGTTACTCGGGCAGGGTCTCGCCCGAGCCGCCCATCTCAGCCGGCACGTCCTTCATCTTGGGCAGGCCATCACGGATGGGTAATACGGATTCCTGGTAGTGCACGTGCAGCGCCGGTTTGAACTCCAGGTCCGGCAGATTGGCCACGTATACGTCCACCAGGTTCATGGCCGGGTGGTCGGTAAAGACATGTCCGCCGCATTTCTTGCACCACTTGCGGTAGCTCTGCTCCGTTAGGTGGAAGGTACCAATCTGATCCTCGCCGGCCAGTACTTCGAAGTTGGTGGGTGGCCACAGGGAAAAGGCGTTCACCGGGCCTGCTGACCATCGCCGGCAGGAATCGCAGTGACAATAGCCCATGGCTGCGGGCTCACCGCTGACCTGAAATTTCACTTCACCACAGAAACAGCTGCCTTGATGCTGGTTCATGACGTTCTCCCTCAGTTACCTGGATACGGAGCACTCCCATACATGCCGTTATCAATGGGGTTAAAGTTAATATCCCAGAGGCGTTCGGTTGATGTAAATACTTCGAAAGTGCCGATATCGGCCCATTGCCAATTAGCGCTGTTATCTACGGGAGCGTTTCAGTACGCTTGGCAACTTGGTCCACACAGGAGGGAATCATGCCCAGTACCGACTCCAAACCCGTTTCCGCATCCGCCATTGAAAAGCATGTCTATAAAGTGTTTCCCAACGACATGAACTCCCACAACACAGTGTTCGGCGGAATGATCATGGCCAAGTGCGATCGCCTGGCATTGGTCGTGGCGGAGCGCCATTCGGCCCATGTCTGTGTGACCGCCGCGGTGGACTCCATTCACTTCCGGGCGCCCGCGAAGGGGAACGACACTCTGTTGTTCAGCCTGGCCCTGAACCGAAGCTGGGGGTCGTCCATGGAGATCGGCGCCAGAGTTGAGGCTGAGAACAGCTATACCGGGGACGTGCGGCATATTCTGTCTGCGTTTTTCACCTTCGTGGCGCTGGATGAAGAGGGCAAACCGGTGGATGTGCCGCAGGTTATTCCTGAAACCGATGAACAGCAGCGTCGGTTCGATAATGCCGAAATCCGACGCAAAGGACGCCTGCAGACCCGGGAGAAGCTTTCCAGTCGCTGACCGGTGTGCATCGGCCGCGGTATTGGCGACGGTTGGTTAATGGGGTTTTTTGGTGGACTCCACATCAATCACCCGGCCGTTGCGCAGAGTGATCACCCGGCGGAATTGCGTGTTGCTCAGTTCGTATAACCATTCCTCGACGGGCACGGGGTAGCTCTCCGCGGCCAGACCGGAGCCGGCACGGTGGGGAGTCACGACCTGCCAGGTCACCTGTCTGGACAATGGGTCGCCACAGCGGGCCATCACTTCGAATTCGCTGATTCCTTCCTGCAGGGCGCCGGTAGTGCAGGGGCCGGCATTATCCGGGTGAAAACCATAACCCAGGCTGTCTTCCCGGCGGAGCTTGCCGTTCCGGAAAACCAATCGACGAATGAAACTCTGGGGGCCGCGGTTGTAGTACCAGTGCTCTTCGGTTTGCACGACTCCCAGCCCTGGCACGACAGCCTGGGGATATTGTGCAATGTAATCCGGCTGGCCGCAGCGTTCTTCCACTTCAATGGTCCAGTCGCCCTGGCTGACCAGGGCATTGCCGCAGCGAAACGAGGCGCTGGCCGGGCTGATGGCCAGCAATAAGGCGAGAGCGGCAATGATCTTAGTTGCGAGCGTAACGTTCATGGAGAATACCTACTCGTTCAACGTAGGCGCGGGTTTCCGCGTACGGCGGGATGCCGCCATGGCGACCTACAGCGCCGGGGCCGGCATTGTATGCTGCGGTGGCCAGTCTGGTATCACCGTCGAAACGTTTCAGCATCTGCGCCAGGTAGTTGACCCCGCCTCGGATATTTTCGGCGGCGTTCATGGCGTTACTGACCGCCAGATCCCTGGCCGTGGCCGGCATTAACTGCATCAGTCCCTGGGCGCCCTTGGGGGACACTGCACCGGCGTTGAAGGCGGATTCAGCATGAATGACGGCGCGAACCAGTGCCGGATCTATCTGGAACTGCCGCGCAGCCGCCTGGATCTCATCACGGTAAGGCTCGCGGTAAAGCGGCGTGGTCTGCCAGTTCACCTTCGAATTGGGGTTGCAGGCATAGCAGTGGAAGCGAATGACATCAAAATCCGCCCCTGCCGGCCGGTTGCCGCTGTAGGCGACCACGCCATTTTTATCCTGATACCGATAGACCACCTCATTCTTACTGGAAGCGCGTCGTTGTTCACCACCCTTAACATTAGTGTATTCCACCGTGCCGTCGGGGTGAACTATGCGTTTCACGCTGCCACCAACGACTGGTTGGGACAATAGGGCCAACAATAGGGTTACCAGTAATGGTGGGCAGAGAAGATTACTGCTCGTCATTGTGAACTCATGAGAAACCTGAACGGACAACTGTCTGATAACCGTCAGTATACGTCGTTGTGGCACGGAAGAAACGTAACGATAAGTGTCGATATTCGCAAATGTGATGGTGTCTCCAGTCATTGTATTTGCACAGCTAACCTTATCTGCAGGGGATCGACTGAGTTTCTTGCTGATTCAATGCGCGGTACTCTCCCGGTTGAAGTTTCCCGTCGAGAGCTATGGCCCCCATCCGCTCCCGGTGCAGGGAGGTCACCCGGTTACCCACGGCATGGAACATTCTTTTCACCTGATGATAGCGCCCTTCGTAAATGGTCAGTCGGGCGTTGGTGGCATCCATCTGTTCAATGTGTGCAGGTGAGGTTGTCAGTTGTTCGTATTCAAACCAGATGCCCTCGGCAAAGCGTTCCTCGGTTTCCGGAGATATGGGGTGTGCAGTGGTCACCCGGTATACCTTGGGAATCCTGATCCGGGGTTCAGTCAGTTCCCGGGACCAGGTACCGTCGTTGGTCAGTATCAGCAGGCCGGTGGTGGCCCGGTCCAGGCGCCCCGCGATATGCAGGCCGGCCCGCAGGTCCGGGGCAATCAGGTCCAGTACCGTGGGGTGGACGTCGTCCTCGGTGGCACTCAGGTACCCGGCGGGTTTGTTCAGCATCAGGTAGCGGGCCTGTGAGCCTTGCTGGATGATATTGTCATCAACGGCGACGGTGGCGAATCGGTCCACATCCAGAGAGGCGTCGGTACATACTTCGGCATTCACCGTAGCACGGCCGGCGGCAATCAAAGCATTGGCCTGCTTGCGGCTGACGCCGTTCTGGTTGCTTAGGATTCGCGAAAGTTTCATGGCGTGAATGATAACGGGTTGGCCCGGGGCAGGACAGGGTCATGAATTCATGACTGTGATGGTGGTAAAGCCCGTTACCTGTATCTGTATTGATTGGCTGCTAACTTTTAAAGTGGCTGTATTCTGGAATCCTTTGCCTGGGTGAATCGTCATGCGTTCAGTTTTCTTTACCTTTCTGGTGCCCGCGCTGTTTGTCTGGTTGTGGAGTACCGGATTCATCGGGGCCAAGTATGGCCTGCCGTATGCGGAGCCGTTCACGCTGCTGTTGATCCGCATGCTGTTCACTCTGGTGCTGTTGGCGGGGCTTGCCTGGCTGATGAAAACACGCTGGCCGGGATGGCGGGCTGCGGGGCATCTGGCAGTTACCGGGCTGCTGGTCCACGGCTGTTATCTGGGTGGTGTGTATTACGCCATTCAGGGTGGTATGCCGTCGGGCATTGTGTCTCTGATTGTCGGGCTGCAGCCGCTGGTTACGGCGGCCGCAGCAGTGATTGTTCTGAAAGAAGGTGTTTCAGGGCGGCAATGGCTGGGGCTTGCCTTCGGGCTCGTTGGCGTCACGCTGGTGTTGCTGGAGAAGTTTGTCGGTGGTGAGGGCACTACCTCGGATTTCCCGTTATGGACGCTGGTCTGGGCCGGGTTCTCCCTGGCGGGGATATCCCTGGGAACGGTGTACCAGAAACGCAACGGCACTCAGGCGGACCTGGTGGCGGGCACGCTTATCCAGTACAGCGCTGCGGCGGTGTTTTTTGCCGTAGGGGCTTTCACGCTGGAAACCCGGGAGGTGGAATGGGCGCTTCAGTTGCAGCTATCCATGGCCTGGCTGGTGTTTGGTGTATCCATCGGCGCCATCCTGTTGCTGATGTGGCTGATCCGCCAGGGCGCGGCCTCACAGGTGGCCAGCCTGTTTTACCTGGTGCCGCCGGTGACCGCGCTGGAGGCCTTCTGGCTGTTTGACGAGCGGCTGGGCCTGCTGGCCATGGCAGGTGGCGCCATCTCCATCACCGGGGTGGCTCTGGTGGTTACCCAGCGATCGGGAGCACGGTCCCGGCGATAAGGACCGGTTATCCAAACCGTAACCTGGAATTGCGGCGCACACAGGCGCTCCGGGTTATCTTTTGATAGGGCTTCATACGGAAAACCGGTGGGGTATAGCAACCTCTGGCAGGGAGCAATCGAATGACCTATTGGCTGGTGGCAAATCCCAGGGCCGGCGATGGCCAGCGGGGTCGTGATTTCTGGTTGGTGCAACTGGCGGACGCCGGTATTCACGATCCGACCTGTTGTGACTTTGAGCATGACGACTGGACCAGGCAGGTGCAGCCCGGGGATGTGGTCATGGTAGCCGGCGGGGATGGTTCGGTGAATATGGGCGCCCGGCTGTGCCTGGAGCATGACGCCACGCTGGCGGTGCTGCCATCCGGCACCGCCAACGATTTTGCCCGCAATCTGGACTTGCCGGAGGCGCCGGATGCTCTGTGCGCCCTCATTCGCAAAGGTGAAAGCCAGCGTGTTGATGTCGCAGAATTCAATGAGCAGCTGTTTCTGAATGTGGCGCATATCGGCCTGGGGACGGTGCCGGTTTGCCAGTCTGACGACTCCCGGAAGAAACTGTGGGGCCGGTTCAGCTATGGCGTGGAGCTGTTGCGAAAACTGAGGGAACAACGCGGGTTTCATGCAGAAATTCGATGTGACAACGGATATGTCCGTGGCCGCTGGTTGTCTGTTGCGATAGCTAATGGTGCTTTTTTTGGGGGTGGCAATGAGGTTCCGGATGCTTCAGCCAACAGCGGGCGCCTGGATGTGATCGCGGTGAAACCCCGCCCGCTGCTACAACTGCTGCTGAGCTTTGTTCTGCTGCAGCTGAACCGGCAGTCCCCCCGGCGTACCAGCACGGTGATCCACCTCAAGGGGCAGCGTTGCCGTGTGACTACCCGTCAACCCAAGACGGTGACCGCGGATGGGGATATTGCCGGGAAAACACCGCTGAACGTGGTGTGCCGGGCGCAATGCTTGTCAGTGATTGGCGCTACCGTAGTGGCTGCCGCGCCGTCATCCTAGAATCAACGGTGCCACCAGTCCCGTCAGCACGGCCAGAAGGATGACCAGGAAAACCAGTTGCATCCAGGGAAAGCGGGGTTGCGGTTCCGTGTTCAGCTCCTGTTCCAGATACTCCCGCAACAGGCGTGTATTGCGGGTGTTTGCTTTGTAGACGATATCAAAAGCATCCCCCACCACAGGCACCATGCCACCGAACGTTTCAATCAGCATGTTCTTGACCATATGCGCCTTGACGCGTTTGCTGGCGCCGGCCCGCTGCGCTTCCACCAGAACATACAGCGACAGCACCAGGCCGATGAGGTCACCCACTACGGGCAGCAGGCCGATAATGGGATCGAGGCCGAGACGGATCCGGGTAAACGGAATCCGGATGGCGGTGTCGGTGATCCGGGAAAACTTGTCGAGGCGGACAAGCGTTGCCTGCTGTCTGGCTTTCAGGTCGGAATGGCCGGTGGTGGTTTCCCGGTTGGGCATGTCAGGTTAATCCTCGAAAATTCTTGAGTGTGGAGTGAGGTAGAATGTTAGCCTTCTGCAAAGATGGATGCGAGGACTGCGGAAAATGACAGCGATCACGGTTACGGTTTTGGGTGCAACAGGTCTCACCGGCGGCAAGGTGGTGGACGGGTTGCTGGCGAGGGATGAGGTGACCTCTGTGGTGATGCCCGTGCGGCGGGCAGCCGACAGGCAGCATCCGAAACTGATGCAGTGGGAGGTGGATTTTGACCGGCTGGATGACCACGCGGATCTGTTTAAGACCGACGTTATTGTCTGTTGTCTCGGCACCACTATCCGCAAAGCCGGTTCCCAGCAGGCGTTTCGTAAAGTGGATTACAACTATCCCCTGAAAGCGGCGGAGCTCGGGCGCTCCCAGGGTGCACGGGCGTTTGTGCTGATGTCCGCGATTGCGTCTTCGTCATCCTCGACGGTGTTCTATAATCGCGTAAAAGGAGAGCTGGAAGACAGTGTCAGCGGTCTTGGCTACCCTTTGCTGTCGATCTATCGCCCCAGCCTGTTGCTCGGGGATCGCAAGGAACACCGTACCGCCGAGGCCCTGGGCATGAAAGCCATGCCCCTGATTAACCGGGCACTGTTCGGGCCGCTGGAAAAGTACCGTGGCATTGAGGCTGATACCGTTGCCCGAGCTATGGTGAACGAGGTCTGTGGGCTGTCATTGACCTCGGATGGCGAGGGCGCGGTCCGGATTCATGAGTATCCGGACATCGTTGCCCTGGCAGAATAGAGCCTTCTCCGAACCCTTCTCCTTGCTGGCAGGCTTATTTGCCGGCCAGTATCCAGGCGGCGGCTTTCTCCGCGATCATCAGTGTGGGTGAGTTGGTGTTGCCACTGGTAATGGTGGGCATGACACCGGCATCCACTACCCGCAAACCGTCGACCCCGCGAACCCGCAGATGGGAATCCACCACCGCCATGTCGTCATCGGCCCGGCCCATGCGGGTTGTGCCCACGGGATGGAAGATGGTGGTGCCGATGTCTCCGGCCAGGCGTGCCAGTTCGTCGTCGGTCTGGTACTGCATGCCGGGTTTGTATTCTTCCGGCTGGTACCTGGCAAAGGCCGGTTGTTCGGCGATGCGGCGGGTGACCCGCAACGAATCGGCGGCTACCTTGTGGTCTTCCGGCGTGCTCAGGTAGTTGGGGGCGATGGCCGGCGCTTCACGGGGATCGCGGCTGCGAATGCGCACCGTGCCCCGGCTGGTTGGATTCAGGTTGCACACGCTGGCAGTGATGGCCGGGAAATCGTGCAGTGGCTGACCGAAGGCATCCAGGCTCAGCGGTTGTACGTGGTACTGGATGTTGGCGTAATCGTAGGCATCGGAGCTGCGGGTGAAGGCGCACAGTTGGGACGGCGCCATGCTCATGGGGCCGGAGCGTTTGAGCAGGTACTCAAGACCGATTTTCGCCTTGCCGATCAGGGATCCGGCCATGGTGTTGAGTGTGTTGGCGCCATGGACCTTGTAGACCGAGCGAATCTGCAGGTGGTCCTGCAGGTTTTCACCAACACCGGGCAAGTCCGCGACCACCGGAATATTGTGCTGGCTGAGCAGCTCCGCCGGGCCAATGCCGGAGAGTTGTAACAGTTGCGGTGAGCCAATGGAGCCTGCGGAAAGGATGACTTCTTTCGACGCCATCGCGATGGTTTCACCCTTTGCTGGTCGGGCAATACGAACACCGGAGCATCGTGGCTGGCCTCTCGTGCCGGTTTCCATTGTCAGGCCAAGGACCTGGGTTGAGTGCCATACCGTGAGGTTTGGTCGTTTGGCGGCACTTCGAAGAAATGCCTTGGAAGTGTTCCAGCGCCAGCCGGCGCGCTGGTTTACCTCGAAATAGTCGACGCCCTCATTGTCGCCACGGTTGAAATCCCGGGTGCGGGGAATGCCGGCCTGCACGGCGGCCTCGGCGAAATCCTCCAGCACCTGCCATTTCAGTCGCTGATGTTCTACTCGCCACTCACCGCCATGGCCGTGGAACCGGGCGTGGTGATCGTCGGCATCTCCGCCGGTATCGAGCCGGTAATGATCTTCGTGACGCATGAAGTCCGGCAGGCAGTTGTCCCAGCGCCAGGCGTCGTCTCCGGTCATGTCCGCCCAGTGATTGTAGTCGCGGCGCTGGCCACGGATATAGAGCATGCCGTTGATGCTGGAGCAGCCGCCGAGGGTCTTGCCTCGCGGATAGATCAGCGAGCGGCCGTTAAGGCCGGGTGATGGCTCGGTTCTGAAGCGCCAGTCGGTGCGGGGGTTATCAATGCAGTAGAGATAACCCACGGGGATATGAATCCAGTGGTAGTTATCCCGCCCGCCGGCTTCGATCAGCAGTATCCGGTAGTCCGGGTTGGCGCTAAGGCGATTGGCAAGCAGGCAACCGGCGGTGCCGGCACCCACAATGATGTAGTCGAAGTGTTCTGGAGCTGGTTGTGTGCTGTCGTTCATGCCGTATAACCAGGTATTTTTGTTGTAATGGTCACTGGTTTTTGTAGCGTATATCGCGGCCAATTACACCCTGGCTTAGACTAATTCCTCAGGCTTTTTTGTCGGAGTGACCGAGATCCCGTTGCGGATTGATTTCATCCCGGACCAGTTGCTTGAGCTGCTTGATCTCCGGGAAGCCTCCCTGTTGCTCCCGCGACCAGATTTGCTTACCGTTTACCCAGATCTCGAAAATGCCACCGGAACCGGGGTGCAGTGTCAGCTCATCCAGTTCGCCTTCAAAGGTAGTCAGCAGTTCCTGGGCCATCCAGGCCGACCGCATCAGCCAGCGGCAGCCTGTGCAGTAGTGAATATCAACGCGATTGGTCATGACTCTCCACAATGTTTTCGGGATTTAGTTTGCTTTTGCATAGATACGTTTTGTCACAGACTTTTATGGGCTGAACGGTAATCATAGGCATCGGCCAACAGACTCCAACAACATTATCAGAATCGCCGATAAGGACACGAGTATGTCTACCCTGATCACCACACTCATCGCAAGGATGCTGAAAGGCACCGTACCTGGCTTTGTTGTGCTCAGTGCCGTCATCCTGAGTACGGGCACAAGTGCTGCCGAGCGCCTTTACATCTTTACGGAAAACTATCCGCCATACAATCAGGCGATATCCGGCAAAGGCTACGCCCACAGCGAAGACGAGATTACCGGTATTTGCGCTGAAATGGTGAAGGCCATGCTTGCCCGGGTGGACTATGAGTACGTGATGAAAATGCGGGACTGGAGCTATGCCTACAATTGGATCCAGGGACGTGAAAATCACGGGTTGTTCTGTACCGCACGAACCGATAAGCGTGAAGACCAGTTCCAATGGGTAGGGCCGTTGGCACCGATCAAGTGGACGTTGTTCGCTGCGCCGGGGTCGGATATCACGCTGGATTCCCTGGAGGATGCCGCAAACTATCGCATTGCCGGCTACAAGGGCGATGTGATGTCTAATTATCTGATCAGCCAGGGATTTGAGGTGATCATGAGTGTCTCCGGGAATGTTAACCCCCGCCGGCTGGAGCTGGGCGAGGCTGATCTGTGGGTAACCGACGGACTTGTCGGTCCGCTGGTTGCGGAAGAGGAACACGGTATCAATGGCCTGAAACCCGTCCTGGTCTTCCGTGAAACGCCCATGTACCTGGCGATGAGTAACGAAACGTCACCTGCGATAGTGGCAGCCCTGCAGGCGGCTCTTGACCAGGCGCGTGAGGCGGGGGAGCTTGATCACCTGATCCGTCAGTACCAGCCGCAAGTGGAGTGATGCTGGCGAGGCTGGTGGAAACCGGGGCTTCCGTACTTTGTGCAAAAATGTTTTGTAGATTCGGTGATCCTCGTATAGAACTAGTAGGGTAGCTTCAATATCTTACGAGGATCGTCCATGGCTTTTTCCCCTGATCATCTTGCTGAACTGAATTTGCTCACGCAGTTCGATTCTTCCTCAACCCAGGAAGGCATCAAGGTACACCAGCATTCCGCGCCTGAGGACATCGTGAAAGCCGCCGAACGGCTGCACCAGAAGGGGTTGATCACCCAGCAGGATGGTGGTTATCTGACCAATCTCGGCAGTGAAGCGGTGGAGTTGACCCAGAAGCTCCAGTCCATTCTGTCCAGCCCGTGATTTCGGATCGATAGGGAGTCAATACCAGAACCCGATGTCTGGTTCCGGTGCCCTGCGATCAATGCTCACCCCCTTTCCTTCGAGGATACGCAGCAAAATCTGGGTATCCTCCACGTTGAGGAAAGCGCCCAGGGGTATGTTCTGTTCCCGATAGCAGAGAAACAGCTTGGGGGGTGTAAACGGGTGTTGTGGCATGTCGGCGCGAATGCGGGCATAGCGACGGGGTATTGTCCATTCTGCCTGTTTTGTGCGCCGGCCCCTTTCCAGAGTCAGATTGCCGGGGGAGATGGACAGAACTTCCCGCAGCTGACAGGCCCTGGCGGTGTAGTAGATGCCGGCAGCCAGGGCCACCAGTTCAATGCCGGCAAAGGGCATCACCACCCAGGCGCCCGCCAGCGCCATGCCTGTTGCGATAACCAGTGACAGGGTGAAGAGGGCTGCCCACACGCGGACATTACCCTGCCAGGTCAGTGACTGGTTGGGTGTCAGTAGCAACCTGACGCCTTCTTCGGATTCTAGGTGTTCTACCATCGGCCTTACCCCGCAACCGTATACGCCAGAATGGCCGGTATCGATGGTTACCGTTGCCTGACGGAGCCGTAATTCAAATGGGACGAGAACCACGACATACTGTCTACCCTTAGCATAGTTGCGTGTACATCGGAGTTTCCATTTGGCGAACAAAACTTTCCCGCGGCGCATTGTCCGGTTCCTCGTCCGGGGATTTGCCGGATTGCTGGTGCTGTTGGTGGCTGTCCTGTTGCTGTTCAGGTTTATCAATCCACCCACCACGGCTTTCATGCTGGCCTATGGCATCAGCCATCCCGACAACAAAGTCCATCAGCAGTGGATCGACTACGACAGCATCTCCAGGTGGATGCCCCTGGCGGTCGTCGCGAGTGAGGATCAGCGTTTTCCCGACCATTGGGGGGTGGATTTCGCCGCGATCCGCAAGGCCCTGGCGGAATACCGGGCGGGTGACGGCCTGCGGGGCGCCAGCACCATAACCCAGCAAACAGCCAAGAACCTGTTTCTCTGGAATGGCCGGAGCTTTATCCGCAAGGCCCTTGAGGCGGGACTGGCGCTGGGGCTCGAAGCCCTTTGGTCAAAACAGCGGATTCTGGAGGTCTATCTCAACGTTGCTGAGTTCGGTCCGGGAATATACGGCGTCGAGGCGGCCAGCCAGGCGTATTTCGGTATCAGCGCCCGCTATCTCTCGCCATCCCAGGCGGCGAGGCTTGCCGCAGTGCTGCCCAACCCGAAAGTGCTGAGTGCGGGCAATCCCTCCGCGTATGTATGGGAGCGTGCAGGCTGGGTGGAGAGGCAGATGCATCAGCTGTCGGGACCGGGGTATCTGCGGGAAATGTAACCCGCTAACAGGCAGGTGGTCGGCACAGGAGCAGGTGTAACGAAATCGATACACTCTTTTGGTGGGAATATGGCAATCTGACCGTCCGGATGAGCTGTGCTCACGAACGGGGACACACCAGTACCTTCCCCCGGACCGGCTTTGTTACAGTGTTGCTATCGTTACCTTGCCAAAGGATTCGCGCCCGTTATGTCCAGACAAACCGCCCATTCCCAGAAACTGCTGCTGTTCAGCCTGACAGGACAAAAGCCTTTCGCCATCGGGACACTGAAAATCCGCGAAATACTGCCGTTTGCCCGGCTGACCCGGTTGCCGCATAGCCATTCCGCGGTGCTTGGCACTATGTCATTTCGTGGTGCTGCGGTACCGGTGATTGATATGGCGGCGGCCGTGGGCGGGCGGCCATTGAGTGCGGAGGAGCAGAAGGTCAGCTCTATTATTGTGACGGATATCCAGCGTCAGGAAATCGGTTTTGTGGTGCGCAGCGTCAACAAGATTATTGAGGCTGACTGGAAACAGGTTCAGTCACCACCGACCGCCCTGGGTGACCAGGCATTTGTTACGGGACTGCTGGATCTGGAGGGTGAACTGATTCAGTTGCTGGATGTCGAGCTGCTACTTTCCAAGGTTTACCCTTCTGCCGTCAATACCGATGCCGCAGCCTTGACGGATGTGGAGAGTGAAACCCTGCGCGCGCAGCGGATCCTGTTGGTGGACGACTCCCAGGTGGCCCGCAAACAGCTTTCCGATGTACTGGACAGCAAGGGCATTTCCTATGAGGTGACCAGCAACGGCCAGAGCGCCCTGGACATTATGCTGCAGGCGGCTGCTGTCGATCAGCCCGTGGATATCCTGGTGAGTGATATTGAAATGCCGGGGCTGGACGGCTACGAGCTGGCCTTCAATATCCGGGATAACACGTCGCTCAAACAGCCTTACATTATTCTGCACACTTCCCTGAACAGCGAAATGAGCCTCAGTTATGCCAATCAGGTTGGCGCCAATGAGGCATTGACCAAGTTTGATGCGAACGAGTTGATGCAGGCAATGCTGCGTGGTTCTGAACACTAATCCGAACTGGCCTGGTCCGGTGACAGGGTCGGCGACGTTGTCGTCAGTCTTGAGATCAGCCGTGGGTTGCGCTCGTAGACGTCGTTGCGAAACTGCAGGGTGCCGTCACTGTCGACCCAGGTAGTCCAGTACTCCAGATACACAGGCACTGGTTGTTTGAGATAGACCGTGGTCAGTTGCCGGGAACTGACCAGTTTGTCGACATGCTCCCGGGTCCAGCCGTTTTCCTCCTCCAGCAGCAGGCTGGCAAGCCGGAATGGGTCTTCGACGCGAATGCAGCCCGAGCTGAACGTGCGTTCGCTGCGGGTAAAGAGTGCCCGGGCGGGGGTATCGTGCAGGTATATGTCGAACTGGTTCGGGAACATGAACTTGACCTGTCCCAGCGCGTTGCGGGGCCCTGGCTCCTGTACAAGCTGAAACGGGAAATGGTTCTCTGAAAGCAGCCACCAGTCGATGGTTTCAGGGTCAACCCATTCCCGGTCCGCGCCCCAGCCGCGGTAGACGGTGAAGTCCATCGTGCGCAGGTAGTCCGGGTTCCGCCGTATGATGGGCAACTGGTCTTCGATCATGATCGTGCGGGGAACCGTCCAGGTCGGGTTGAACACCAGGTAGCGGATCTGATCGCGGAAGACCGGTGTTTGCCGGTATGGTCGCCCGACGATCACCCGGGTGTTCAGGACCTCCGTGCCATCTTTCACCATGCGTAGCTCGAACCCGGCAATGTTCACGATGACATGGGTTTCCCCAAGCTCATCGGGTAACCATCGCCAGCGTTCCAGGTTGGCATCAAGCTGGGTCAGCTTCTGTTGCGGGGTGATGTTAAAGGCCGCAAGCGTCTGCGGGCCGATCAATCCGTCTGTATCCAGCCCATGGCGGGCCTGGAATCTCATCACCGCTGACATTAGTCTGTCATCGTAGTGGCGCTCAATGACCTGATCTTCCAGTGATTCGGTGGGCATGAAGTCCCCCAGGGCAGCCAGGCGCTGACGGATGGTTGGCAGCCGGTCGTCGGTCATGCCGGGGCGAATGGTTGGGCCTCCGGCAACCGGTTTCCAGGGAACGGTGAGCAGGGATTGCAGGAATGTCCGTGCTTCCAGCAGTTGCTGGTAGTCACGCTGGGAAGGAGCCAGGTAACGAAGCAGGGTACCGATGGTTTGATTTTCCAGGGCCCGGGCAACCACCTCGTCCAGGCGGCGACCGTGACGGTTGGCTGTCCACTCCGCCTCCAGTGTTTCCCGGTTCACCTTGCCATCCAGCAGGTGAGAGGCAAGCAGCAGCAGGCTGTCAGTCAACAGCATGTCCAGGTCCGCTCTGGACTCGGGATCCAGGTCGTCAGGGGGCTGTGCTGCAAAGCTGGCGAGCAGGTTGTAATGGTAGTCGGCGGGTGTCAGGCCGTGGCGCGCTGACTCTCTGATGGTTCTGAGTAAGGCTTCCCGATCCTCGTCCCGGGTCCATGCCAGGGCATAGCCCCTGTGGCGGTAGAATGCCGACAGGGTATCCATTGCCAGTAGTGGCTCTCCCAGCGCACTGACCGGAAATCCCTGGTGGATGGCTTGCACACGCTCGCGGATGGCATCGTTTGCCAGACTGCTCAGGGACCACAGACACAGCACCAGCATGAGTATCCCTCGTACAACCGTAAATCCTGAGGACATCCTTTCTCTCCAGAGCGGGCAAAAATTGAACAGTCCTGCTGTTAATCCTAGACTTAAAATGGGCGGTTAAAAAGGAGGTGTGCCCAATGAACAAGACAGTGAACGGACATTACGAGGATATTGATCAGGCGAGGAACACCGAAGAGGATTTACTGGCAACGGGATTGCCCAGAGAGTCGGTCTACCTGGATAAGGAAAACCAGGTGATCAAAGTGTTGATTCCCTCGGGGGAGGAGCGGGAAATCCAGGAGATCTTTGATCGACACCGTGTCACATACTGAAGTGGGATGCGAGCCCCGACAGAAGACCAGCCGGGGCGCTCCTGGTCAGATCACCCGGTGCGCCCGAAGACGCGTTCGAAAAAGCCAACCTCCCTGGTGTCCGGAATGGGCAGGTTGTCCAACTCGGACATCGCGCGACGCCAGAACTGTTCGGGCTCATCCAGTGTGGCCACTTTGCTGCGTTCCTCGGCGCTGAAGGAGTTGTGCTCGCCGCCAACACCCTTTGCCATCAGTTCCTGGGTCCACAGATAAATGGCGGCCCGAACGGCTTTCAGGACCCCTGAGTAGGTATCACGGCTGACGTTGATGGCCAGTTCAGCACTCAGATTGATCCGGGATTGCAGGTCCGCCATGTCGTCCGGCGGTAACAGGACCCGGTTGCCGTTGCCTTTTTTGCAGTTCAGGCAGATTTTCTCCAGGGCCTTGATGCCATCCGTCAGGTCAAGATGGCCGTAGTCCAGTTTCTGTTTGTCATCCACCGGGGCGGGAATCCAGCCGTACTGGGGGGAGCGGGCAACGATGTGACCGGGGAGACCCCGTCGGTATGGAGGTGCCTGTGTGCTGTCACTGTAGCCCTCAAATTCGGTGCGCAGCCAGGTCGCCATTTTGCGGTGCCTGAGCATCATTGCCAGAGTGATGGCGGAAGGCATTATTGCTTCCAGGAGCTCATTGGCATCCCGCGTTCGTTCCTCCAGATGGTTCACCGGTTCGGACATTCCCGATCTCCTGTCTCACACGGCAGCATGGCAACTGCCTTGTTGTTTTTGTTGGTGGCCTGCGAGGTCTATCGAAGGCTATGGTTGAAAAAGTAGTCAGGCGAATGCTCGACGTCCATTGTTAAACGTAGGTGTTTTGTTACCTAAAGTAAGGTGGCTGCGACCCATGGAGTGAAATCAGGGGGGGATGATGAAAAAGCCCGATTTCAATGCGCTCAGGCTAGCGATGGTTGAACGCCAGATTGAGGGGCGGGGGATTGCCTCACTGCTGGTTCTGGCCGCCATGCGCCGTGTACGGCGGGAGCGATTCGTGCCTGATGGCATACAGCACCTCGCCTATGAGGACGGTCCCCTGGCCATTGGTGAAGGACAGACAATATCCCAACCGTACGTAGTGGCGCTGATGATCGAGGCGCTGGCATTGCAGGGTGGGGAAAAAGTACTGGATATCGGTACCGGATCCGGCTATTGCGCCGCGGTGCTGGCCTGCATCGCCGGGGAGGTCTTTGGCATTGAGCGCTTGCCGGCGTTGGCGGAGCGTGCCCGGGCGGTGTTGCGCAACGAGGCGTTTGGCAACGTTCAGGTACGCTGTGGCGATGGCACGCTGGGGTGGCCGGAGGTGGCCCCGTTTGATGGCATCGTTGTTGCCGCCGGTGGACCATCCATTCCGCCTGCCCTGACCGATCAGTTGGCTGTGGGTGGCCGGCTGGTTATGCCCGTGGGTGGAGAGCACACCAGCCAGGACCTGGTTCGTCTTACCCGGATATCGGCAACCGGATACGAACGGGAGAGTCTGGGTGGCGTGCGCTTTGTCCCGCTTCTGGGCGCCGCGGGCTGGCCGGAGGAGCCCGGCTGACAACCGTCAACCCGCGTTGGTGCTTTCAAAGATCTTGTCCGCTGAAGCCGCCACAAACCCGGGGTAGAGTTTGCCGCTGGCTTCGGGGTAGCGCAGGGCAAATTCATAGAAACAGCTGGGTATGGTCGCCGTTCCGTCGGAAAACCGTACCGGAACCCGGTCCGCCATGGTGGAGGACTGCTCCAGCAGTTCCTGCGGCGAGCCCTTGATCTCCCCGCCGGAATCGTTGACCCGGTAGCCGTTGTCTTTGAGCAACTGGTTGATCTCCGCCACCGTCTGGTACTGGTTAAGCTGGTTGATGCTTACGGTGAAATGATTGGCCCGGAACCCCCAGGCGGCCAACCAGGCCGCATATTCGCTTTCCTGCAGTAGAGTTTCATAGGTGGCATGCTCAATGTCCCAGTGCCGTCCGGAGTAGAGAAAGTTGTCCGCCTGTACATCCTCAGGGTTAATCTGCGCCACCAGCTCGCTGGCGATGGTCTGCAATTCCGGGGAGCACTGTTCGGTCAGAAGTTCCGATATGAAAACCTTGGGGGCGACAGGATCCGGGTGCTCATAGTGTCGGGCATAGAGTTTCTTGGCTTCGAAATGGTACTCGCCGCCCTGGTGGTATCCGAGCGACGTGAAATGTTCGGCCAGCGCCTCAAGACCTACGGGTGCAAGGTTGAACGTGCGCAGGGCGATGTGGTCATTCACGATGCGCTGACCTTCCGCAGCCCCGAGAATCCGGTGAATTTTCTCGGCTGAGGGGGTTACCTCGCGGTAGTTGTCCCACAGGTGCTGAAACAGTTTATTGCGATCAGTGTGCATATTTGACCTCCGGTGCCCGGGAGTGGAATTCGGTTCTTGCTGCGGCCTGCGCCAGTGGCAGGAAGCGGGTCATGCCGCCGTCCACCAGGCCCAACTCTCGCGCCAGGGATTCCGGCACAGTGAGCAGGTTGTGATGGGGGAGCCAGGTCGCTGCTTCAGTGACCGTGGCTCGGAAATCCGCCGTCTCCGTATTGGTAATCAGCATAGCCTGGTTGCGGTTGCCAGGCTGATGTCGGGTAATCGCGGTCATGCTGTCGTCCACCACCTGAACCTGACACTGGTTGGAGAGTTTGATGCTGATGATGTCGCACAGTTCCGCTTCAACCGTGGGGCCGGCATCAAACAGATCGACAAATCCGGTATGGCGGAACCCCTCGGCTTCCAGCATCTTCAGTGCCGGTCGCGTCTGTTCATGAACCTGTCCGATGACCCGCTGCGCTTCCGGTGGAATGTCGGTTACGGAAAGCGGACCAGCCGGCAGTATGGTATCCATGAACTCGGGCGTTCCGGTCCCGGCCAGCCGGGTGACGGTGGCAAAATCCAGGTCGCCGGCACGGGTTTTCAGCCAGTTCCAGAAAGGGGACTGGCCACCGGCATCGGAGACGCCCCGCATCTCGGCAATGATGGTGGAGGAAAACCGCTGGGGGTTCTGTGCCATGAACAGGAAGCGCACCTTTGACAGCAGCTTGCCGGCGTTCGCCTGCCGGTATCTGGGGCGCAGGTACAGACTGCAGATTTCGCTGCAGCCCGTATAGTGGCTACAGCGGATAAGATTCCCGGTTTCCCGTCTGAAGTGGCAAAGGGGGCGTTCATGCCCGGCAGAGGCTTCGATACCGGTGGTGCCCATGATATCACCGGTTTTTTCGTCCTCCAGAACAAACAGGTAGTGCTCGTTGCCCGGCCGCTGGATGTCGCGTCCGAAACTGTCGATGGCGTGTCGAATCTTGCTTTCCAGATAGGTCCGGTCGTCAACCAGTGAGGTGAATCCGGGGCCGGATTCCCGTGCAATCTCCTGCAGCGCTGGCAGATCCCTGTACTGAATTGGGCGGATAATCATCGGCAGTCCCCGCAGTCGGCTGGTGGTTCTTTTGTCGTGTTTTCTTGCGGGTCAGTATGTAAGGGGTAAGCGGTAATTTGTAGTGGCGAAATGATCGAAATAATGAAAAGATGAGTCAAAATGACTAAGTAAGTTGACAATATGCTAAGCAAGCAAGATCAGAAGCTGCTGTTGCTGTTGCGCCAGAACGCGCGAATGAGTATTTCGGACCTGGCGCGTGCGCTCCACTTGTCGCGATCCACGGTACAGAATCGGCTTGGCCGGCTGGAGAGTAACGGGGTGATCAAGGGATACTCCGTGCAACTGGGAGATGCCCATGCCGCTAATCAGGTTGAGGCCCACGTGTCCATCAAGGTCTACCAGAAGCTCACAGCCCGAACCAATGCCTCGCTGGATAGCATCAGCCAGGTGTCGCAGCTGTTCTCGGTGAGCGGAGAGTATGACCTGATAGCCATTGTTCAGGCCCAGTCTCTGGAAGAGTTGAGTGCAGTGCTGGATGAGATTGGTAATCTGGAAGGGGTGGAGCGGACCAATTCGGCGGTGGTGCTGGAAACCAGGTTCCGGCGCTAGCGGCGAGTGCCCGTCCCTGGGCGCGTCGTCCGGCTTTATTCCGGCAGGGTGCTCTGGTTCAGCAGGGCCGGCTTCTTCAGGGCCTTGCCAAACAGGTCCTTTTCTTCGGCGATGGCCAATGCCGCCTTTTCCGCCAGGTTTTCATCCAGACCTTCGACCCGGGCCTGCAGGAACTGGGTGATCTCCTCGGCGAGCTCCAGTACCTTGTCTCTGGCATCGGCTTCCGCCTTGGATGAGAACAGCAGGGTATCCGGGTGTTTCAACGCCATCTCCAGTCCATCCCTTTCCGAGTAATACAGTGCTTGTACCGCCATGAATCTCTCCATTGGGCCCCCACACCGCAGGATCGGGTGTGGGGTGGTTGCTACGCTTTATGGCGTGAGTGTACAACACGGAGACTGTATGTGTATACAGTGTTCTGGTTGAGAGGCGGGCAGGGAGTCACACCGTGGTAATGGTGAATCCTCGAGCCGGGAAGTGGACGTGAACCTTACCGGTACGTGGGTGCTCGCGTTGCAGGATGAGGGTGTCCGCATCGCCGAATACCAGTGTGCCCCTGACGGGCTCGCGGCCGTAGTCATCCGGCGCCACATCGACGGCCTGCCCGGTCTGCTGGTGGTGGGACTGGTTGTCCAGTTCCCGGGGCACGGCGTTTCTGGCGATGTCCAGCGCCTGATCCTCTGTAATCTCAGCCGGTTGGCCATGGCCAAAGCCTTTCATGCGCTCCATCCAGCCTTGAACCCGGGGAAAGTCCCTGAGCCAGGGTTTTCCCGCCAGGTCGCACACAAACCAGAGCCCGTGATACGCGGAGAAGTCGGCAATACAGGGGGACTCGCCAAACAGGAAGTCCTGTTCCAGCATGGATTCCATGGTTGCCATGTGGGCAAGCACGTGGGCTTTTGCCTGCGGCCCCCTGAGAGCCTTGACCCTGGATTTGCGCCCCATGTTGATGCGGTCCTTGAGGAATCGGAACGCATTCAGCAGGGAGGTATCTTTGATCAGCTTTTTCAGCATGCGCCCGTCGCTGGCTGCGATGACACAGGCCAGGAAGGTTTCAAGATCGGTCTCCCGGACGAACGCCTGAACCTCAGCGGGCTGTTGTTCCAGAATCAGTTCATTGCGGCCGCTCAGGCGGGCGATTTCAGCCGCCACGCTGCGACTGTCACAGAACACATCGGCGCCGTTCTGGGCGACGGGGATTTTGCGGTAACCACCGGCAATGGCCTCAAGGGCAGGTCGGGGAGGCATTTCCTTTACGGTGACTGATTGCCAGCCCAGACCGGCATAGCCAAGCATGACGCGAATTTTCTCCGAAAACGGAGACATGGCGTAATGGTAGAGAACGAGTTCTTGCATCAAGTTGTTAATAACCCCGCGGACGCGCAGTAAATGAATGCAGCAGAGCCTATCAGAATAAGCCCCCAGGCCGGGAAAATCAGAGGCGAGCGACTTGTTGTTTTCATGGGCTTCTCCTGCAGTGACCCGTGGTATACGCACAGCCCTTCAATGTAGACCATTATGACGGAGTGTCACGAATGAAATGTGGGAAGTGGAACAAAGTACGAATCAGTCAGTTACGGAGGCACGTCCGGCTATTGAGGAAAGCTGAAATACCGGTAGTATGCAGTGGAAACAGAATAATTACTGGCGCTTATACAATAACAACAAGGAGCCGTTCATGGCTGTAGATACAGATAAACAGACATCACTCCATTGCCTGTACCACTGGGCAAGACACACACCCGATAACGTTTACCTCACACAACCGTTTCCCGATGGTCGGGTGGAAGACATCACCTGGAAAGAGGCCGCTGACCAGGTGTCTCGGATGGCCGCGCACCTGGACAGTCTGGAACTGCCCGAGCGTAGTAATATCGCCATCCTGGGCAAGAACAGCGCCCACTGGATCCTGTCGGACCTGGCTATCTGGGCGGCGGGGCATGTTTCGGTCCCCCTTTACCCGACGTTGAATGGTGATACCGCCGCCTACGTTCTGGAGCACAGTGAGGCAAAACTGCTGTTCCTTGGCAAACTCGATGGCACCGCCGACGGCTGGAACGATATCAAGGGGCATATTCCCGAGGCGTTGCCCATCATTTCCCTGCCACTGTCGCCGCGGGATGACACACCAAAGTGGCTTGAGATTATTGCCGAGTGTGAGCCGGCGGAGCCGATTCTGCCCAACCCCGACGACCTCGCCACCATCGTCTATACCTCAGGTAGCACAGGGCGCCCGAAAGGTGTCATGCACAGTTTCCGCACTATGATATCGGTGGCTGACGGCCTGCAGCAGCTATTCCCGGTGACCTCGGACGAACGAATGCTGTCCTACCTGCCGCTGGCTCACGTCGCGGAGCGGGCCGCAGTTGAAACCCAGTCGCTGTATTACGGTTTTCATCTGTATTTCGCCAACTCACTGGATACCTTCCAGGAAGACCTGCAGCGTGCACGCCCGACGTTGTTCTTCTCAGTGCCGCGTTTGTGGATGAAGTTCTACCTGGGCGTCAATGCCAAGCTGCCACCGAAAAAGCAGAAACTGTTATTCAATATCCCGATTCTCAACGGCATCGTGAAAAAGAAGGTTCTCAAACAACTGGGGCTGGATCACTGCCGTGCCGCACTGACCGGTGCGGCTCCTCTGTCAGCGGAAATTATTGCCTGGTACCGCAGCCTGGGCCTGGAGTTGCTGGAGGTCTACGGCATGTCGGAGAACTTCGGGTATTCCCATGCCAACCGACCCGGGCAGGCGAAAGTGGGCACCGTTGGTATGGCCAACCCGGGTGTGGAGCACCGTCTTGGTGACGGCGGTGAAGTCGAGGTCAAGAGCCCCGGGCAGATGCTGGGTTACTACAAGAACGAGGAGAAAACCCGGGAAGACATCACCGATGACGGCTTCCTGAAAACCGGTGACATGGGGGAAATCGATAGTGACGGTTGTCTCCGCATTACCGGGCGGGTGAAAGATCTGTTCAAGACTTCAAAGGGCAAGTACGTGGTGCCCGTGCCGATCGAAAACCGTTTCAATCACCCGAAGGCCGAAGTGGTGTGTGTCGCTGGTGCCAACCAGCCGCAACCCTGCCTGATGGTACTGCTGTCGGACGAGGCGAGAGAGGAGCTGGAAACCGGCGGCAGCCGTGCCGAACTGGAACAGGAGCTGGCGCATGAGCTGGATGCGGTGAACGCGCAATGCGAGGGCCACGAAAAGCTGGCGTTTGTGGTGGTGGTGAAAGAGCCGTGGACCATGGAAAACGGCATGCTCACACCCACCATGAAGATCAAGCGCAACGTGATCGAGAATTACTACACCCGGAAAATGGATGAGTGGTTCGGCCAGAAGGCCAAGGTGGTCTGGGAATTCTGACCCCTTAACGCAAAACACCGGTGGCCCGCGTTTGCGTTGCCACCGGTGTTTTAGAATTCCTTTCTCTACATCCCTGTTTACTTCACTTCGAACTCACTGGCCATTGCCGGCCTGTGTTAGTGGCCGCCCTGAACCATCTGCGGCAAGTCCGGAGTTGCAGTCTGAGCTTTCCTGCCCATAATGCGCATCTTCCTGCTAATCAACTGAACCGCCTGCTTTGCTGCAGCACGGGTATATTGGCGCCTGACCTCAGCACTGTTGTGGAGGATACTGGACGGCAGGGGTTGAACGGTTGCGATATGCTTTTGAGTCATAGCGCCTTCCTCCTTTTTCTCTGGTGGGTTAATTAGCGATCTACCTTTAATTTACACTTAATTCTAAGGACTCTTTTTTGCAGTTGGAATACGTTAAAATCCGTACTCACGTTGCAAATATGCAGTAACTATGGACTGGGACTATCTTCGATACATACACGCGCTGGCATTAGGTGGAACGCTCGCCAAAGCCGGAGAAATACTGGGTGTGCACCAAACCACTGTTTTAAGACGACTTGATCAGATGGAAGAGTCGCTGGGTGTGCAATTTTTTGAACGCAACCGGGACGGTTTGCAGCTCACGCCGGTGGGGGAAACAGCGTTCCGGGAAGCTGCAAGGCTGTCCACCGAGATGGAAAATCTCGAACGTAAGCTGGTGGGGCAGGACTCGGCACCAGTGGGTAAGGTGCGTCTGGCCGCTGAAGACCTGATGATGAACGAGCTGCTGAGCCCGATTCTCGCGGAACTGGTGCGTGAGTTCCCGGACATTGAGCTGGAAGTTCTCACGGACAACGATGTGGCCAATCTCAGTCACCGGGAAGCGGACCTGACCCTGCGCCCGGAAAACAAACCCCAGGCCACGCTTGAGGGTGAGCGAATTGCTGCCGTTGAGTCAGCCGTCTACGGCTCGGCACGCTACTGCCGGCGCAATCGTAATATGGATGTTGAAAACCAGCCGGAGGGGTGTGTCTGGATTGTTCCCGATGAGACCTTCAGCCATCTGGCGACCGGTCGCTGGTATCGCAAGCACCTGAAGAATGTGTCATCGGTTATACGCTGCAACAGCCTGCAGTCCATGCATGCCCTGGCCAGGGCCGGCGCCGGTCTAGCGGTATTGCCCTGCTACCTGGGGGAAAGCACCCGGGAGCTGCGGCGTCTGTCCGATCCTCTGGAAGGTGAGAGTGTGGACCTGTGGCTTCACGTTCACCAGGACACCCAGCAAATGGCGCGGGTTCGTATCGTGATGGAGTATCTGGTGGACCGCCTCCAGTCCCTGGAGTCGGTGATCGAAATCAGCAGCACGTTTTGAGTCTGGTTGTCGGATTACGCTTCGCTAATCCGACCTACAAATAGGATCTCGAACTCCCGCGTAGGTCGGGTTAGCGAAGCGTAACCCGACAAATGTCTAGCCACAGAATGGCCAGAACTGGTACCAGCGCCAGCACTGGAACTCCTGCTCACAGGCCTTGAGCTGGTTGTCGTAGCGGAAAGCCCGGGTTTGCACCCGGGATGCCAGGTCGACCACCTCGGGTTTGGCATCGTAACTCCGGCGTGCGTAGCCGGTTCTGCCTTCATGATAGGCCAGATACAGCTTCTGCGGGCTGTAGAACGACACGCCCAGCTTCCGGTTGGTCAGGTAGTTGTACCAGCCGACAAAATCCAGCGCGTGTTCCATGTGGGTTCGCACCACAAACAGGCCGTCCCCGTTGGCTTCCAGATACTCTCCCCACGCTGGATCCAGTGCCTGGGCATAACCGTAGGCGGTTGTGGGCCGGCTCCAGGGAATGAAGCCCCAGAGCCGGGTTCTCGGCGGCCTGGCGTGGCTGCGGAATGAGGACTCGTAGTACACAAACGCCATCTGGGTAGCGATTGGCGTGCCCCACTTCTCTTGCGAGGCTTTTGCATAGTCGTACCAGACCGGATGTTCTCGGAAGATCTCGCAGACATTGTCCTGCCGCAGTGGCGGGCTGGGGGCGAGTAGACTGAATCGCAGGGTTGCCCAGATGGCGACAACCAGTCCGAGGGTTGGCAGCCCGAACCACCTGAGCCGCGACTTCCAGACATTAAGACGTTTTTTGCGCTTACTCATGGGCTGGAGAACCACGGCCTCCTGTCACCATACCAATTTGTCATCAAACTCCCCCCTTTTTGGCTTGCAGGCGGCAAGTTCGTCATGGCATAAACCGCCCATCAATCTTTCCGGATGATAGGCCATGAAAGCGTTTTCCCAAATTAAACCCGTTTTAGTATTCATCGTTTTGCTGTGGGGCACTGCCGCCCACGCAGCCCCTTCCGCGGAAACCGTGTTGGAGGCTTCACCCATTGACGACATTGTTGCCCAGTACCCGGCGATGATGAGCCAGGGGATACGGCAGGGACTCAAACAAAGCGGCCGGGTACCGCCCTTTGTCGCCGATTCCATCGGCCAGGTGGTCAGTGGTAGTTATAACGCGGCGGAAATCCAGGCGCAGATTGTCTCCGACCTGGAAGCATCGCTCAACGACCAGCAGTTGCAGTCGGTCATGGAATGGTACGACACTCCCGTGGCGAAAAAGATTGCGGAAGCGGAAGTAGCGGCCTCGCGGCCGGAAGCCTGGGCGGAGATACAGGCCAGGGCCCCGGAGCTGAATCGTCAGTTCCGGGGCAGTGAGCGGGCGGGGATGTTTGATCGGTTTGACAAGGCATCCCGGGCGACGGAGAGTGCGGTGGATACCTCCATCGCCGTGCAGCTGGGGCTGGCGTCGGCATTGGCTGCGTTCAAGGGCGACAATGGCGCTTCTTTTGATCAGATCCAGCGTCAGATTGAAGGCCAGCGTGGCATGCTTGAGGGCATGGTAAGCCAACAGGTCTATGACAGCTATCTGTTCACCTACCGGGATATCAGCGCCGCCGAACTGGACCTGTACATCCAGTTTCTGGAAAGTGACGCGGGATCGCAGTTTTCACGGGTAGTGACCAACAGTATCCAGCAGGCGATTACCGATCCCATTGAGTCCATCGGCAGCCAAATGGTGAGAATGCTCAGCCCTGCCAGTTGATCGTGCGTGGATAGTTGAATAACTCATCATATGGGTCCACCCTCAAGATAGAGGGCTATGTTTGAGGAGTGCCCAGATGGACTTTAATGCGTACCAGAAAGTGCTATCCGGTACCGCCAGAGGTGAAGAATGTCCGTTTTCGCCTGATGAGTTCGAGCAGCGGCTGGCCCGGGTACGCACCCGCATGTCGGAAGAAGATATCAGTGCGCTGTTGATGACAGATCCTGCTGATATCTTCTACCTCACTGGCTACAGCACCTTTGAAGTGTCGGTGCATGTTGCTCTGGTTGTTACTCCTTCCGATCTGCTGCTGCAGGTGCCGTCCATTGAGATGGGGCCGGCCATGGTAACCACGAGGGTATCGCGCGTGGTGGGGTATCGTTGGGAAGGGATCGGTGAGGTCCTGATACCACTGATCGATGCGTTGACCGGCTATGAGGACCGGGTCGGCGTTGATTTCTGGCACGGTTCCCTGCGTCATGGCGTCATTGAGGGGATTCGGGCGCGGTTGCCGGATGTCCGTTTCGTGGACAGTGGGTCACTGTTGAAAAAAATCCGCAAGGTGAAGTCTGTCGCTGAGCTGGAGTACCTGCGGGAAAGTGCCGGAATCACGGCGATCGGGTTGGAAGCGGCTGTTTCAGCGATCCGGCCCGGAATGACTGACAATGACATTGCCGCAATCGGGGCGGAAGCCCTGTTGTCCGCTGGCAGTGAATTCATGAGTATGCAGCCCATTGTCACAGTGGGTTCCCGAAGTGGGGTGATTCACACTAACCACAAGCGCCGCCCCGTGGGAGCCGGAGATGTTGTGTTTCTGGAATTCGGCGCCGCCTGGCAACGTTACACCGCACCTATGATGCGAACCGTGGTGGTGGGAGACCCCACCCGCCAGATGCAGATGGTGTTTGACGGATGCCGCCGCGTGGTGGATGCCCTGCTCAACGCCATCAGGCCGGGAGCCACTTTCGATTCCGCCGCCCAGGCCGCCGAGAAAGCCCTGGAGCCACTGGCAGAAGAGGTGTTCTTCTCGGGTGTTTTTGGATACACGGTCGGCGCACAGTTCCCGCCTTCCTGGGTCGAAGGCTCGGGATTCATCGCTCGTGGCCAGTCATCCGCGTTCCAGCCAGGCATGGTCTTCCACCTGCCCATCTGTCTGAGAGTTCCGGGGCAATGGGGCATTGGCTGCAGCGAGACGATTCTGGTTACGGACAAGGGCACCGAATGCCTGACCCGCAATCCCTGGACGCTGGCTCACTCCAGCCGCAGATCCAGCAGGTAGAGGGTTCGTGGTGCAGGCAGGCTGGTGGCGAACAGGCCCAGTCTGCGGATGTCGTCCATGTTCATGGTCCGGTTACGCGGCGCATTCCTGATGTCTGACAGATTCAGCGTGTAGCTGTTGAACCCTGGTTCCAGCGTCAACCGCGTGTTGTAGCGGTCGCTGTAAATGTTGGCGCCCCTTTCATGCTCGACGTCGTTCACTCTCAGAGTTAGCGGAAGCACTGTCTCATCCGGGTTAAACAGTGCCACGGTCAGTTGTTCGTAATCACGCCAGTCGACCGGCAGGTTATCCAGGGTGACGCCGGAATAGAGCCGGGTGCTGAGAGAGATTTTCAGGCTTTGTCCGTTGATGTCCCCATGGTGGTCCGATGGAGTAAGGTTCCCTCTCCAGAAGGGGGTGGGGTCGGTATGGCTGAAATCGTAAAGCATCGGCAACTGCTGGCTGATCCGGAATTGCTGAGTGGCGACAATGCCGGTTAATCCCAGTTCGAAAATCACCAGTACCGCGGCGATCGCTGCCAGCATTCGCTGGCGGAGGTGGAGCTTTGTGGAAGGGTCCAGAACAGGCCGAAAGGCCAGGATCAGCCAGGCGCCGACCAGGTTTCGCCACACATCGTGCCAGTCGTCCTGGCGTCCCAGACCGGACTGCAGAAACTCAATGACGAGGCCGACCGCCAGCACAACGGTGGTGGTTGCCAGCCACAGTCGCCCGCCACTGAGCCGCCTCCAGGGATGGATGGCGTAGGTCAGAAGTCCGAAAAACACAATGTGCCCCAGGTTCCATACGGACTTGTGCAGGGGGCCGGAAGACCAGTCCGGACCACCGGTGAAAAACAGCGGGGCTATCACCAGAGCGCCCACAAGGGCCAGCAACCTCAGTCGCTGGCCCTTGTGGGCGTTCCATGGCAGAGATTCGGTACTCATCAGCTCCGGCTGGTCACTTCCAGAAGATGGTAACCAAACTGGGTCTTGATGGGGCCGATCACGGTGTTCAGGTCGCTGTTGAATACCGCCTTGTCGAACTCCGGAACCATCTGGCCCGGGCCGAAGGAGCCCAGGTCACCGCCGTTGCGACCGGACGGGCAGGAAGAGTGCTGCTTCGCGACTTCAGCGAAATCCTGGCCACCTTCGATGGCTTTTTTCAGTTCTTCGCATTTCGCTTCGCTGTCTACCAGGATGTGGCGCGCGGTTGCCTGTGTCATGGGTGTTGTCCTGTTGGTTTCAATGAATGTGTACTTCAGGGTAGGAATGCTGCCCGCCCGGCGGTCCTGAGGCAAGTGCTTTTTATCCGTGTTTCTTCTGTCTCACGGTTGGCTCGCCAAACCTGTACAATGCCCGTTTTTCTCTGCCGGCTCGTCCGGCTCCTACTTAGACAGGTCTGTTTCTTGATTTCCACCGCTAATATCACCATGCAATTCGGGGCAAAACCCCTGTTTGAAAACGTATCCGTCAAGTTCGGCAATGGCAACCGCTACGGTCTGATTGGCGCCAATGGCTGCGGCAAGTCCACGTTCATGAAAATTCTCGGTGGTGATCTGGAGCCGTCCGCGGGGCAGGTTATGCTGGAGCCGAATATCCGTCTGGGCAAGCTGCGCCAGGATCAGTTTGCCTATGAAAGCTGTTCGGTGATGGACACCGTGATCATGGGACACGAGGAGCTGTGGAACGTCAAGAAAGAACGTGATCGCATCTACTCGCTGCCGGAAATGAGTGAAGAAGACGGCATGGCCGTGGCGGACCTGGAGGTGCAGTTCGCCGAGATGGACGGCTACACGGCTGAATCCCGCGCCGGTGAGCTGTTGCTGGGCCTGGATATCCCCCTGAATCAGCACGAGGGGCCGATGAGTGCGCTGGCGCCGGGTTGGAAGTTGCGGGTACTGCTGGCCCAGGCGTTGTTCTCGGATCCAGACGTGTTGCTGCTGGATGAGCCGACTAACCATCTGGACATCAACACCATCCGCTGGCTGGAGAACATCCTGGTGGCCCGTAACAGCACCATGGTCATCATCTCCCACGACCGTCACTTCCTTAACAGCGTCTGCACTCATATGGCGGACCTGGACTACGGTGAACTGCGTCTGTTCCCGGGCAATTATGACGAGTATATGACCGCCGCGACCCAGGCTCGCGAGCGTATGATGGCGGATAATGCCAAGAAGAAGGCGCAGATTGCCGAGCTGCAGCAGTTTGTCAGCCGCTTTTCTGCCAACGCTTCCAAGGCCAAGCAGGCGACGTCCCGCGCCCGTCAGATCGACAAGATCCAGCTGGAGGAGGTGAAGCCGTCCAGCCGTGTGAGTCCGTTTATCCGTTTCGAGCAGACCAAAAAATTGCATCGCCAGGCGGTAACGCTCAACGATCTGACTAAGGGGTTTGATGCCGAACCGCTGTTTGACAAGCTCAACCTGAAGATCGAAGCGGGGGAGCGGGTGGCTATTATCGGTCCTAATGGTATCGGTAAAACGACGCTGATGCAGTGTATGGCGGGTGCTCTGGCGCCGGACAGTGGTGACGTTAAGTGGACCGACAGCGCCCAGGTGGGCTATTACGCCCAGGATCACTCGGCCGACTTCGCTGAGGATATGAATCTGACCGACTGGATGGCTCAGTGGACCACGGGCGGCGAGCAGTTGGTTCGCGGTACGTTGGGGCGGATGCTGTTTTCGGGAGATGATATTGGCAAGATGGTCAGTGTGATTTCCGGTGGTGAGCAGGGGCGTATGCTGTTTGGTAAGCTGATTCTGCAGAAGCCGAATGTGATGCTGATGGATGAGCCGACGAACCATTTGGATATGGAGTCCATTGAGGCGTTGAATCTGGCGCTGGAGAATTATCCTGGGACGTTGGTGTTTGTCAGCCATGATCGGGAGTTTGTTTCTTCGCTGGCTACGCGGATTATTGAGTTGAAGTCTGATGGCATTACTGACTTCAGTGGTAGTTATGATGATTACCTTCGGAGTCAGGGTTACCTCTGATTCTGTTTAGACTATGGGTGGTGGCGGACGGGTGGGTAGGCCTTTCCAAAACACGCTCCTTCGGCACATCCGTGTGACGCTTGGGCTCCGCCATCCATGGCTCCGCACAGTTTTGGAAAGGCCTACCCACCCGTCCGCTCATACCTGTGAGTGGCCTTCGAACAAACTGGGGAAATGAGCGTGGTTGAGGCTGAGATTATTGATACGACCCGCAAATGGGTCGAAGACGTTGTTGTCGGCCTTAATCTGTGTCCGTTTGCCAAGCGGGAGCTGGTCAGGGACCGGGTTCGGTTTGTGGTGTCGGATGCGGAGACCGAGGACGAACTTCTGCAGGCGCTGCATGCCGAGCTTCAGCGTCTGGAGGACGAACCGGACGTTGAAACGACCTTGTTGATTCACCCGGGTGTGCTGCAGGACTTTGCGCTTTACAATGAATTCCTGGACGCGGCAGATGGGTTGTTGGTCTATCTGGAGCTGGAAGGGGTTTACCAGGTTGCCAGTTTCCACCCGGAATATCAGTTCGGTGGCACCCAGCCGGATGACGCTGAGAATTACACCAATCGATCGCCGTTCCCTATGCTGCATCTGTTGCGGGAGGAGAGTCTTGAGCGGGCGATTGAGGGGTATCCCGATCCGGAGCAGATTCCGGAGCGTAATATTCAGCGGGTAGAAGAACTGGGTGTCGAGAAGATGCGGTCTCTGCTGGCCGCCTGTTTCCGTAAGGAGGGTGATGATGGAGAATCCGGAGGTGGCCGGCCGGCAACTGGCTGAGTTCATCCATCGTTATCCCCGCCTGATGATTCTCACCGGGGCGGGGGTCAGTACGGATTCCGGGATTCCTGATTATCGCGATCACGAGGGGGCCTGGAAGCGTAAGCAACCGGTTCAGCATCAAGAGTTTATGGCCAGTGTGGATGTGCGTCGTCGCTACTGGGGGCGCAGTCTGATTGGCTGGCCGGTGATTCGTAATGCTCGTCCCAATCCTGCTCATCATTATATTTCTGATCTTGAACTGCTTAACCACAGCACCCTGGTGGTGACCCAGAACGTGGATCGTCTGCATCAGCGGGCGGGTACGCGGGCCGTCAATGATCTGCATGGTCGTGCGGATCAGGTGGTCTGTATGGGGTGTGGGTATCGCTGTGGCCGGGATGAGGTGCACGATCGCTGTGCCGATCTGAATCCGGGCTTCCGTCACTTTACTGCGGAAACGGCCCCCGACGGGGATGCGGATCTGGAGGTGGATTTTTCGGAGTTTCGTCTGGCGAATTGTCCCGAGTGCGACGGGATTCTCAAGCCGGATGTGGTGTTCTTCGGGGATTTCGTGCCGAAGGAGCGGGTGACGACGGCGCTGGATACTCTCAGGGCCAGTGACGGTCTGCTGGTGATTGGTTCGTCCCTGATGGTGTATTCCGGGTTCCGTTTCTGCCGTTATGCCAGGGAGTGGGGCAAGCCTATTGCAGCGTTGACGCGTGGCCGTACTCGAGCTGATGAAATGGTGGCGTTGAAGCTTGATGCCGGAATCGGCGAGACCCTGAGGGCCTCGCTCGACCGGCTGTAAAAGGCTGGCTCAGTCGTAACCGAGCTGCTTGCGCCACTTCCGCAGCAGGAAGTTGGTGTCGTGCTGCCAGGGGTGGAAGTTGGGCTTGAAGTAGTCCAGGTACTCGGGAATGATCGCGGTGAACATACCCTTCGGACCCCAGACGCGGTTCAGGCCCTTGGCCCAGGAGCGCAGGTTCAGCAGTTGCTTGTCTTCGCGCATCAGCTCCACGATGAAGGAGTGAATCGCCACCATGATCAGGGTGGTGATCAGGGCCATGGTGCCCATGCGGATGGCGTAATCCACCACGCCTTTGCCATACAGCGTCTCGTAGGTGTCGAAGGCAACGGCCTTATGCTCGTTCTCTTCAATACAGTGCCACGCCCACAGCGTTCTCATGGAAGGGTCGATGGCATTGACCATATCCTCGCGCTTGAGCAACTGGGCGGACAGGATGCCGGTAAAATGCTCCAGAGCTACGGTTGCGGCCAGGTGAACCCGTTTGTTATTCAGCAGCGGCAGGTTCTTCGCTGACAGGAAACCGCGGGTCCAGCGTTCCAGCTTCTTGATGTCAAAACCCTGCTCAATCGCACCCTCATTGAAGTGACCGTGCTCTTTTGCGTGCATGGCTTCCTGTCCAATGAAAGCGCCAATGTCTTTCTGCAGCTGCGGGTCATTGATCTGATCACGTACCGCGCGAACACTGTCCACGAAGAAACGTTCACCATCCGGAAACAGGGCGGACAGGGCGTTGAACAGGTGCGTCATGAATGGGTCACTGTCGACCCAGTGCCGTGGCACTTCCTCAAAACCGAAGTCCTGGCGGCGTACGGGAAACGATGCGGTTACTGCAGTCATAGTGTGACCTCTCTGATTCATTGTCCTACATGGTCAACTGTACTGGGACAGCCAGCGCTTCGTCCGGTTATAAAGGGACAGAATGCGGTCAGAGATGGAAAGGGGCAAAGAGAGCGCAGTGACGGAGAGGGAAGGAGGCGGCAGATGCCGCCTCCTGGTGGGGTTACAGCAGGTTGTAGATAAACACCACGCCGACCGCGACCGGGGTAACAAAACGGACGGTCACGAACCACAGGTTGAACATAGCCGGTGACAGTGACAGTTCTTTCTCCATGGCCTGGCGTGACATTACCCAGCCCGCGAAAAGGGCAACCAGCAATCCGCCCAGCGGCAGCAGGATGTTGGCGGTGAAGAAGTCCAGCAGGTCGAAGATGGTCTTGCCTTCCAGCATCGGCACAAAGCCGAGGGGGGCGAAGTCGGCCCAGAGGTTCAGGGACAGGATCGAGGCGATCCCCAGCGCCCAGCAGACGATGCCGGCAGTCAGGGTGCTGACCGTGCGGTTCATGCTCTTCTGCTCTTCCAGCCATTCTACAATGGGTTCCAGCAGGGAAATACCCGAGGTCCAGGCGGCGAAAATCAGCAGCACGAAGAACAGGGTGCCAAACAGCGAGCCCATGGGCATCTGGCCGAAGGCCAGCGGCAGGGTCTGGAAGATCAGGCCGGGGCCGGCGCCCGGTTCAAGGCCATTGGCGAAGACGATCGGGAAGATGGCCAGTCCAGCAAGCAGGGCCACGCCGGTGTCGATCACCGAGACGGTGATGGAGGTCTTGGCGATTGAGATGTTCTTGGGCAGGTAGGAGCCGTAGGCCATCATCACCGCCATACCCAGGCTCAGGGTGAAGAAGGCGTGCCCGAGGGCAACCAGAATGCCGGACGTGGTCAGTTTGGAGAAATCCGGCTGGAACAGGAAGGCGGCAGCCTGGCCGAAGTGCCCGGTGGTCATGGCGTAGCCCACAACAATTAGCAGCAAGAGGAACAGCGCGGGCATCAGGATACTGACGGCCCGCTCCAGTCCGGAGCGCACACCCCGCGCGACCACAAACATGACCAGCGCCATGAAAAGGGTGTGCCATGCCAGCAGGGTGGTCGGATTGCTGAGCAGTCCGGAGAAAATGGCACCGACGGCGTCGGCGGATTGCCCTGCGAGCTGGCCGCTGGCGGTGGTACCGACGTAGGAAATGGCCCAGCCGCCAATCACGGAATAGAACGAGAGAATCAGGAAGCCTGCCAGGACACCCACAGCGCCCACCAGCTTCCAGGCGGGTTTCAGCCCGTCCCGTTGGGTAATCGCGCGCAGACTGTTAACCGGACTGTGGCCACCGCGACGACCGATCATGACTTCAGCCATCATGATGGGGATGCCGACAATGGCGATACAGAGCAGGTAAACCAGAACGAAGGCGCCGCCGCCGTTTTCACCCGTTACGTAGGGGAACTTCCAGATGTTACCGAGGCCGACGGCGGAACCGGTGGCGGCGAGAATAAAGGCAAGGCGCGATGACCAGAGTCCGCGCTTGGCGTTGGAGCCTTCCAGCTCACCGGAATGGGTGGCAGACCCGGATTGTGATACAGACATAGCTGTCTCCTGCTTGGTACTTGTTTTTGTTGGGGAAGCAAAGGCCGCGAATAATTCGCGGCCTCACAGACGTGGCCCCGGTGTATTACCCGGCATGGGCCAATTGCTCCGACATCGCATTGACGCGGGCAGTGTGTTTGCGGAACCGCTCTTCCGCCAGTTCGTTGGCAATGGCCCCGGTGGGCCTGCCGCTGCGGTCAGAACGGGTAAAGATCTCGTTCAGCGTGTCGCCAATGGTATCTACGTGGGCACGGACCTTCTCGGGGGGAGCGCCGATTCGCTCGTAGGACACATCAATGATGCCACCGGCGTTGATGGCGAAATCCGGGGCATAGAGAATGCCGCGGTCCAACAGGGCCTGATCGTGATCCGGGCGCTCCAGTAGGTTATTGGCTGCGCCGGCCACGATGGTGGCCTTGATTTGCGGGATGCTGTCATCGTTCAGCACCGCACCCATGGCGCAGGGGGCAACTACATCCACGGGCAGGAACAGAATGTCCTCCGCAGTGGCGGGTTTCGCGCCCAGTTCATCAATGGCTCGTTGCATGTTGTCCGCGTGGATGTCGTAGACCCACAGATCGGCGCCGGCCTCTTTCAGGTGCCGGGCCAGTCGGTAACCCACGTTTCCGATGCCCTGGATCGCCACTTTCAGGCCGGCAAGGTCGGAGCGGCCCAGCTTGTGCCTCACCGCAGCCTTGAGGCCAATAAATGTGCCGTAGGCGGTGGCGGGCGAGGGATCGCCGTTGCTGGGTTTGCCATCGAAGCCGGTGTGCTCGGCAATGCCGGACACATGGCGGGTGTGTCTGCTCATCACCTTCAGATCGGGTACGCTGGTGCCGGAATCCTCGGCCGCGATGTATTGGCCGCCCAGGCTTTCCAGGTGTCGACCCATGGCTTCCATCAGCGCTTCGGTCTTGTCTTTGCGCGGATCGCCGATGATGACGGACTTGCCTCCGCCCAGGTCCAGGTTGGCAAGCGCGGACTTGTAGGTCATCCCCTTTGACAGACGCAAAACATCTCTCAGGGCCTCTTCGTCGGAAGCATAGGGAAACATACGGCAACCCCCGAGAGCGGGGCCACGGGAGGTGTTGTGAATGGCGACAATGGCTTTCAGTCCGGTTTCCGGATCGCAGAAAAAGGACAGGTGTTCGTGGTTATCGAACTCGGGATGGCTGAATACGTTCATGGCGTTTCACCTCTCATAGAAAGCAGCCGCTACCCTTTTGGGGCCTGCGACAACGGTTTTGTTATGGGTTAGACAGCAGTACGGGCAATTTGTTGATGCTGAGTTGTGTCCGGGGGCATCGCGGTCCACGGTGATAGGCGGAATGGCATAGGGATCGTTGCCGGAAACCCGGGAGGGTTCTGGCTGTGCATGCAGGAGAGGTTCGTCCGCTAAAGGTGCGGAGTTGAGCATGTTGAAATCCTCTTCCACCTGGCCGGATTGCGACTTGAGTGGATGTCTTGTTCTTGTCGACCGGCTTGTGGCCGGCGTTCTGATTTCAAGCGTCCGTATTTCCCGATTGAGAACCCTTTTGGGGCCGGACCGCAAATAAACTAGTTACTTCTAACGTAAACGTCAACGAATAAATGTTGTGAAATGCATATTTTCATGACTGGGAAGTCACAAGGTTTTGTGTTGTGGGCAAAAATCCCTGTTAGAGGAATTTGCCATATAGTCCGTCTGGTTATCGTAAATCGGTTTTAACAGGCCGATGGGGTCAGGGCTGGTTGTTTTATAATCAGGTTATGTCACGCCATCCTGTTTGTGAGCAGTGAAGGAGGAGTTATGAAACGGCTTTTCTATCTGGTGGACTCGATTGACAGCGTTCAGAGCATTTCCGATGACCTTCACGAGCGCGGGATTACAGATTGGCGATTCCATATCGTCAGCAAGGATGAGGCCGGCTTGTATACTCACCGGCTGCACTCAGCCAGTGTCCTGGACAAGACCGATCTGCCGAGGTTTGTCGAACGGGGGCTGTTGATTGGCGCACTCTTTGCCCTGTTTTTTGTGGTTCCCCTGGCTGTTTGGGGCGGTCTCGGCTGGCCGGTATCCGCCTATGTGGCCATGGGCGTGTTTGCCGTCGTCGCCGGTGGCTGGCTCGGTGGTTTCGGGGGTATTGGCACCGAGAACTACCGGATTCGCAAGTTCCATGGTGATATTGAGGCCGGGCGCTACCTGGTCATGGTGGATGTGCCCAAAGCCCATGTTGCGCAAATGGAAGAGTTGATGGCGCTGAATCACCCGGAAGCGGAACTGCAGGGCGAGAGCAGCAGTGTTAATAACCCGCTGGCGGCGGGCGACGGCAAGATTCATGTGGTTCATTAAGCGAGCGATTCGGTATTTACCTATACGCTGCCTGGGGAAACTGCCTTAGTTTCCTCTGATGTCTGTCGCTTCCTATTCTTATAAGCTCCAGCCGCACAAGGTGCGACTGGAGTTCTTCCGTCTTCTCCCCATCTCCCTGTTCGTGGTGGCCTTTGGTGCTGCCTTTGGTTTGGCTGCCACCCAGAAAGGCCTGCCGCCGCTGGAAGCGATCCTGATGAGTGCCACCGTATTTGCCGGCGCCTCCCAGTTTGCCGCAATCGATATGTGGGGTGGGGAAGTGTCAGTGCTGCCCCTGATAGTGGTGGTGTTCGCAATAAACTCCCGCCACCTGCTGATGGGCGCATCGCTGTATCCGATGCTGAAGGATATCTCACCCGGCAAGCGCTACGGGCTCCTGTTACTCCTGACCGATGCTAACTGGGCGGTGTCAGCCCAGGACTATCAGAACGGCAAACGCAATCTGGAAGTCATCCTGGGTGGTGGTCTGGTGCTCTGGCTGGCGTGGATCGTGGGCACCTGGCTGGGTGTCTATTTTGGCGGGTTGCTGCAGAACCCGAAGAGTCTGGGACTTGATATGGTGCTCGGCTGTTTCCTGCTGGCGATGGCCCTGGGCGGACGGAAATCTCCCCGGGTGCTGGTGGCCTGGACGGTTGCCGCTGTGGCTTCGCTGGCGGCGTGGCGATGGCTGCCAGCCAATACCCACGTTGTGGTGGGCGCGCTCGCCGGGGGTGCCATCGGTTTCTTCTGGCTGGAACCGAAAGACGTGGAAGCACCCGCTGAGGCAGAGGAGGCCGCCCAATGACCATTGAAACTACCACTGCCGGCGTCCTTGCACTGATTGCGATCATGACGGTGGTGACCCTGGCCACCCGTTTCGGCGGGGTGTTCGTTATGTCCTTCGTTCGGATCAGTCCGCGGATCGAGAGCTTTATCAATACCATGGCCAGTTCGGTACTGATTGCCATCATCGTTCCCATGGCGTTCAGTGGTGATGCCGGAGCCGTTGCCGCGCTGACGGTCACCGCAGTCCTCATGCTTGCCCTGCGCAAGCCGTTGCCCGCCATAGCAGCGGGCATTGCCGCAGCGGGGGTCGTGCGCTACCTGATGTAGTGAACACTGCGTCCGGCCGTGTTGCGGTCAGGGATTGTCCGCCGGCATCGGATTGGTATTGCGCAGGCCCAGCTCGCCAATACCGGGCAATTTGATACCCAGTCCCAGCGGGTTTATTCCCAGGGACAGGCCCATGATGTTCAGCTCCAGTCCCTCCCGGACCCCCGCGAGAACGCCAAAGTAACCCCCCAGTGAAAACTGATAGCCTACCCCTCCCGGAACTGCGGCAACCACACGGTCGCCCAGATAGTCCTTGCCAATGGCGTGGCTGGGCAGGGCGACGTCCAGGCCGGGTACGTTCCGGATCACCCAGGCGACAAAGGTGTTGCTGTTGGGGCCGGGCCAGGCTTCGTACTCCGTCGGGTAGGGATAGGACGCGACCGCATCATAAATGGCGGGAATCAGTTGTTCCGCCTCCTCGCCACGAATATCTGCATATAACTCGGGCCGGGCGCCGTACCAGTGCCTGTCGGGATCGCCGGGCCGGGAGCTGACCACGTAGCGGCGCCATCCGGTCACCTCGTGAACCTGGTAATGATCCGCCCCCGCCTCCTTGGTGCTGATCCAGGTGTGTACCGAGAAATACCCGCGCCAGCTCCAGGCTCTGGCACCGTATACATGCACGATAGCCTCTTCGGTCTCCCCGGGCAGCGGGGCGATGCCTGCGCTATCCCGGGAAGCAGTCTGCCAGCTCTCCGCACTATGCAGGGAGCCGCTGGTTGCCACTAGCAGCGGTCCGATCAGGAGCAGAAAAAGGGCGGCAAAAGACCAGGCGGTGAACTTGAACAGTCGTCTCATTTCAGGTGTCCGGATTCGGGGCAGTGATAATAATACTGTTTCACGGTTTGCCCGGTTCAGTCCCGTCTTCTAGGCTCAGAAGTAACAGTGAGTATATTCGTTGGGGGGCGGCATGTCAGACCATCATGTTTACAAGAAAGTGGAAATCGTGGGTTCTTCGACAAAAAGTATTGAGGACGCCATCGAGAATGCGCTGACTGAATGTGGCAAGAGCGTTCGCAATATGGAGTGGTTTGAGGTCCTTGAGACCCGTGGCCATATTGAGGGTAACAAGGTCGGGCATTATCAGGTGGTGATGAAGATCGGCTTCCGTATCGCGGACAGCTGATGCTTACCGGGCCCGTAGGCCCATACTGGTACACAGGGGGTGGCATTATGTCTTCCGATAAATGCGCCCTGCTGCTCGTTGATATCCAGAATGATTTCTGTGAAGGCGGCAGCCTGGCGGTACCTCAGAGTGACGCGATCTTCCCGGTCGTGAATGAATGGATCAGCAAGGCCCGGAGCGAGGGCTGGGCAATTATCGCCAGTCGTGACTGGCATCCTGTTGACCATGTCAGCTTCGTTGAGCGGGGCGGCCCCTGGCCTGTGCATTGCGTGCAGGACAGCGAGGGTGCGGCCTTTCACCCCGCCATGAAGTTGCCATCCGATGCGGTACGGGTCAGCAAGGGCACAGCGTTTGATACCGATGCCTACTCGGCGTTTGATGGTACTCAGCTCGACAGCTATTTGCGCCGGCATGGGTATGGATCCCTTTATGTGGCTGGCCTGGCGCTGGATGTGTGTGTGCGGGCGTCGGTGATGGATGCCGTTCAACTGGGGTTCAGTGTTAATCTGATCGTCGATGGTACCTATGCGGTAGACAGCGACAACGCGTCGGCAGTTCTGGACGAACTGACAGGACAGGGTGTGTCTTTGCAACACTGACAGGATGCAGGAGCCTGACAACATGGTGCATGAGAAAGATCTTGCACTACTTGTGGATCTCTATGAGCTGGCCATGGCCCAGGCTTATTGGGCTGAAGGTATGCACGATACGGCGGTATTCAGTCTGTTTTTCCGGGAACTGCCGGAAAGCCGGAACTTTATGCTGGCCTGCGGTCAGCAGCAGGTCGCCACGGTCATCGAGACGTTGAAGTTTTCCCGCGAGCATATCAAGCGCCTGGAGAGCCTTGATCGTTTCCAGCCCGGGTTTCTTGAGTGGCTCGGCAAGTTTCGTTTCAGCGGTCATATCCGGGCGGTACCGGAGGGAACGCCGCTGTTCCCCCAGGAGCCGCTGCTGGAAATCGAGGCGCCCATTGCCGAAGCCCAGATCCTTGAAAGCCTGGTGATGAACTACGTTCACCTGGAAACGGTGCTGGCGTCCAAGGCGGTGCGGGTGAAGCTTGCCGCCGGTGATCGCCCGGTGGTTGATTTTGGTATGCGGCGAATGCATGGCATGGATGCGGCCCACAGAAGCGCCCGGGCGTTTCGTCTCGCCGGGCTGGCGGGAACCAGCAATGTGCTGGCGGGCCTTGATTTCGGCCTGACGGTCAGTGGCACCATGGCTCACAGTTTTGTTCAGGCCTATTCCGATGAAATGGACGCCTTCAGGGTATACGCACGGCTGTATCCGGGCACCACGTTGCTGGTGGACACCTACGACACCCGGAGAGCGGTCCGGCGCATTGCCGAGTGGCTGAAGCAGGATCCTGAAGCCCGTGTCAGCGCCATTCGCCTGGATTCGGGCGATCTGGTTGCAGAGTCGCGGGATTGCCGCGCAATACTGGACGAAGCCGGTCTTGAAGACATTCGCATCATGGCCAGCGGGGGACTGGATGAATATGAAATTGCCCGGCTGACTGCGGCTGACGCCCCCATCGATGGTTTTGGCGTGGGAACGGCTATAGGTGTCTCGAATGACGCACCGGCTCTGGAACTGGCTTACAAGCTGACCGAGTACGCCGGCCAGCCACGAATGAAAAATTCCTCAGGTAAACAGTCACTGCCCGGAGCAAAGCAGGTGTTCCGCCAGCATGCCCCCGACGGCCAGATGAGGGGGGATGTGATCGGCGGGCGAGAGGAGGTGTTCGACGGGGAGCCCTTATTGAGCCCGGTGATGAAACACGGAGTGGTGTTGCTGGATGCCATCCATTCCCCGGATGATCAGGCCCATTACGCAATGGCTGCCATTCGCGCCCTGCCGCCGGAGCTTCGGGAACTGGCCCCAGCGGGGCGCTTTCCGGTTATCATCAGCCGCTACCTGAAAGCTCTCCAGGCCGATACCCTGAGGCGGATGCAGCGAGGCCTCAGCTCTTCCTGAGGATGCGTCCGCGAATGGTGGTAACGAGTTGATTGATCATATCTCTTGCTTCGCCATCGTAGAGTAAATGGAATTTTTCCCGTTGGACATTGCGTTCGTGCGTAGTGTTGGAGGTGGCTGAGTCTTTCAGCAGGTCCATGTACTGACAGGCAGCCAGGTGAGCCTTGATGTCAGTATCGATGATTTTGGTCACCAGATCGTCGACGTCCTCATGGCAGAACGGCCGGTTCCGGTTGAGTGCGCTGCGTGCCTCCAGGGCAGCATTCCGGGCTTCCAGGCGTAGTTCCCCTGCCGGTTCCCCGGATTCGACCGAACGAAGGAACATGCCCAGGCGATCGTGAAGCAGCCAGATCTGCGGCCAGATCACTTCATAAGCAGATTTCTCCGCCGCAAACTGATCGGATTCCAAAACGCCCTGACCCGGCCCGGGTGAGGGCGTCGCGGTGCCATGGAAATGGCTGATGCGCAACTCGTCCATGTCCCGCCACAGGGTTTCTGTCCGTTTCTTGAGCTGGTCATCCAGAAAGTCCTGCCGGTGCCTGCTTTTCGCAACGTACAGCATTGTCAGCACAGCCACGATCAATGCAGCTGCGGAGAGTACAAATGCAACGCTGTTGTTACCGATGAGGCTGAGTAGCTGATCCGTGTCCATGGGTGGCCTCGGTTCGAATCCCTGAGAGTGGTAACCCGAAAGTATCAGGAATTCGTGGCTCGGGTTATTACAAGACAGTATAGGTACTACTCTTGCCTGAAGGGTAGTGCGGCGCAGGCATCGTCAAAGTACTGTTGCACGTGATCCGCCTCTTCCAGTGTGAAACGATGGATGGCATCGCGGAAGCCCGGATGGTGGATGCCGTGCCAGGAATGGGTTATCACCGGCTCGAAACCCCGGATCAGTTTGTGCTCCCCCTGGGCGCCGGCATCGAAAACGGACAGGCCCAGCTCAATGGCCAGATCAATTCCCTGGTAGTAACAGGTTTCGAAATGCAGGAAGTCGTATTCTTCCAGGCTGCCCCAGTAACGGCCAAAGAGCGTGTCGTTGCCGTTGAGGAAAAGAGCGCCCGCGATCATGGCGTCCCCTTTCTGCGCCATGATGATGTGGCACTGATCCGGCATTTCCGAGAGCAGTTGCCGGAAAAACCGTTCATTCAGGTACGGTCGTTGCCCGCGCTTGAAATAGGTCGCCTGATAGAACACATAAAAGGCCCGGAGGACATGATCAGGCATATCGGTGCCTGAATATCGCCGGAAGGTTATCCCAGACTCCGAAACTTGCCGGCGCTCCTTGCGGATGGATTTGCGTTTGCGGGAGGTCAGCTCGCCCAGAAAATCATCGAAGCAATGGTAACCCCGATTGTGCCAGTGGAACTGGCAACCCAGACGATGGAGACTGTCCGGTTGTGCGAGCAGGCGCTGGTCGCTGGCATCCGGAAACAGCAGGTGCCAGGAGTGAGCGCCAAGGGTTGTGCTGACATCATTCAGCATCCGATGAAGCCTGTCCGGTGACAGGCTCGCCCTGAACGCGTCGCTCAACAGCAACCGGGGGCCCTGGCAGGGGGTAAAGGGCACGGCAATCAGCAGTTTGGGGTAGTAGGCTTCCCCGTACCGCTGGTAGGCGTCGGCCCAGGCCCAGTCAAAGACGTATTCGCCCATGGAGTGGGTTTTCAGCCAGGCCGGAGCCACGCCAACCAGCCGGTCCTGCTGCCAGAACGTCAGGTGTGACGGGGTCCAGCCGGTTGATGTGGTGGTACAGCCGGTATCCTCCAGTGCCCTCAGGAACCCATGTTTCAGAAACGGGTAGGTGCCGGGGCAGAGGGCGTTCCAGTCAGCTTCGGGAATATCATGGATCGACTGGCAAACACGTACGCTTGGAAACGGGAAACCGGGTTCGGACATGGTCTGGGGTACTCCTTGGTGTTACCCGATACCATACGCCAGAACCCGGTGCCTGATCACTGGTCGCTGTTGTTTTCGGCTTTTTCCTCACAGCGTTCTTTCATCTTTTTCTCCCACCTTTCCATCTTGTGGGCGCGTTTCTCCATGTTTTCCTGATGGATCTCGTCCCAGGTTTCCCGCTGTTCCTCCGTCAGTTCAAGGCGATCCGCCATGTCGGCGCGGCGCTCTTCCATCTTCGCCTGGCGTTCCTCCATCCGCTCCTGACGCTTTTCCGGGCTGAACTTGCCGGTGCCCTCGCGCAGTTGTTGGCACATCTCGGCTTTGTTGTGTTTGCCGTGGTGGCCTTCGTCCCTGTCACCGTGCTTGCCGGCCATCGCCAGCGGGCTGCTGGTGAGCATGGCAGCGGACAGCAATGCGCTTGCCATAAAAAGGGAAGTGCGATGTTTCATCATGGTTTCGTTCCTCATTTCTGGTTGTGGTGCTGCCGGTAAGCAGTACCGTTGTGGATGGGATTAATGCTAGCGGAGAACTCTGTCATCCGGTGTCAGGGTGGTGTAAAGGTTGTGCAAAGGAAAAAGCGGGGAAAAAGACACCGACAGGCAACGTGTTAGACTGAACGCGGTTAATCGGGAGGATGTCCATGCAGAACAGGGTATTACTGGTAGAAGACGACGATGAGCTGAGGCAGTTGCTGGCGCGCTATCTGACCAACCAGGGGTTCAGTGTGCGGGAAGCGGAAAACGGCAACGATGGCCTGTCGCTGGCCCGGGGGCAGAACTGTGACATTGTTGTGCTGGACATTATGCTCCCGGATATCAGCGGTCTCGACGTGCTGCGATCCCTGCGGGCGGATACCCACCTTCCGGTCATACTGCTGACCGCTCGGGGCGATGAAACCGACCGTATTGTCGGGTTTGAGGTTGGCGCCGATGACTACATTCCCAAGCCCTGCAATCCCAGGGAACTGGTTGCCCGCCTGCAAGCGCTACTGCGTCGGATTGCCTGGGACCAGTCGGTGGAAATGGATGCCGCCAGGACCTACGGTGATCTCAGGGTGGAGCCGTCTCACCGCCGTATTTACCAGAACGACAACCCTCTGGAACTCACCGCCACCGAGTATGAGGTGTTGCAGGTATTGCTGGCCCATGCCGGCAGTGTGGTACGCAAAACTGACCTGATGCAGTGGGCGCTGGGGCGGCGCCTGGAAGCTCATGACCGGACTCTCGACATGCACATCAGTAATCTGCGCAAGAAGCTGGGAAATGATGATCCCCCCCGGATCGAGACAGTGCGCGGTCTTGGTTACAGCTATCGGGTACCGGTATGAAACGGCGCCTGATGTTCCCCCTGTTCTGGCGTATTTTCCTGTCCATCTGGCTGGCGATGGCGATTACCTTGCTGATCAGCAACGTGGCCACCCGTGCGCTGATGGATCGGGAAAGGGCCGCCATCGAACGCCAGGTGGGTTTGCGGGAGCTGGCATTCGAGGCGATTAAGGTGCGTGAAGATGAAGGGCGCGGAGCAGCCTGGCGGTTCCTGAAGGGCCAGGGTGAGCGACTGGAGTTGCATCTGATCCTGATTGAGAATGACAAGCATGATGGCCGGTTGCCATCCTCTATCCGTGAACGTATGCAGTCCGGCTGGCATCGCCAGCGACCGGCGCTGATTGATGTCACTGAGAAGTATCGTCTGGTGGCCTGGCCGCGAATGGACGGCGATGGCTGGATTGACCCGAGGTTCTTCCGGGTATTGGAAATGGTCCTGGCGTTTGTGCTGATTACCCTGGCTTGCTGGTGGATTGCACGGCTGGTGTCCCGCCCACTCAAACACATGGAAACCACCGCCCGGGATATTGCCGGTGGGAACACTCAATTGCGGGTCAGTGAGCGGATTGCCGGCCGCCGGGACGAAGTGGGCCAGCTCGCCGCTGCGTTTAACGCAATGACCGAGCAGTTGTGCAGTTTGCTGGAACGGCAGAAGCACCTGTTACGGGATATTTCCCACGATTTGAGAACGCCTCTGACGCGCCAGCGTATCGCTATTGAACTTGCCAGTGAGGGCGGTATTGACGACGACCTGATGGCCAGCATCCTGCGGCAGAATGAACGGCTGGAAGCAATGACCTCACAGATCCTGACGCTCTACCGGGTAACCGAGGAAGGCGCTGACATTCCCCGCGAAGCGGTTCAGCCGGTTGTTATTATCAATAACGTGCTTCAGGACGCCGCCGATTACGCCGAACACCAGGGGGTGGACTGCCAACTGATGGTCCGCCCCGAATGTCGCAAGGTGTCGGTTCTCGGCGATCAGGGATTGTTGCAGCGAGCGTTTGATAACATTGTCCAGAATGCGCTGGACCACACCGGCCCTGGCCATGCCATTCACATTGGTGTGGACAAGGTAGACGGCAGCCTGGTGATTGCCATTGAAGACGAGGGGCCGGGCGTGGCCCCGGACATGCTGCCCCACCTGTTTGAGCCATTCTACCGGGCAGACAAGTCCCGTGGCGGCAAAGGGTGGGGGCTCGGGCTGGCCATCGCGCGGGACATTGTTTCGGCTCATGATGGCGCTATCCGGGCGGAAAACGGCACTTCGGGTGGTCTCAGGGTTACCGTCAGTCTGCCCATTTTTACGGACATCCTCTGATGAGCAAGGATTACCCCGTTCCCGCGGGATATCTTGAGCGGGAAACGGAGATAAAGAAAAGTCGATTCATTGCGCGGGTCGCTCCGGTGGCCAGCCGTGATGAGGTGAAGGTGTGGCTGGATCAGGCCCACAAGGACCATCCCGATGCCCGCCATATTTGCTGGGCCTACCAGATTGGTAGGCCGGGATCAGCCGCTGAGGCGGCGATGAATGACGATGGCGAACCGTCCGGTACCGCCGGAAAGCCAATCCTCAATGTCATTCAACACAAGGATATGGGGGATGTCCTGGTGATGGTGGTTCGTTATTTCGGCGGCATAAAGCTGGGGGCTGGCGGGTTGGTCAGGGCGTATGCGGGGGCGGCTGAGAGTGTTCTGTCTGCAGTGGATCGCGTGGTTCAGCGGTCCATGGATACGGCCTCTGTGACCATGGGCTTCGCCGACGAACAGCCGTTGCGACACTGGTGTGAAACCAATGGCGCCTCGGTGGAGTCCATAGAGTATGGTTCGATGGTCATCGCCCGGGTGTCCGTGCCGATGGATCATGTTGAGCAATTCGGAGGCTTCTGCGATGCCCAGAAGCTGGATTACCGTTTCGAAAGGTAGGGAACGGTTGTTACATCTCTGAACGTCACGTGTCCGTATACTACCTGAAAAGCAACCGTAAGGAGGTTCGCTATGGCTATTCGAGTGATCATCGCATCGTTTCTGATGTTGGCGCTGGCCGGCTGTGCCAGTAATGTAGTGACGGATTATGATTCCGGTGCCGTATTCGGGAACTATTCGTCCTGGGCGTTCGCGGATGAGCGTGGCGAAGGCCAGTCCGTGGTGTCACTGGATGGCAGCCGCATTCGCAATGCGGTGGAGCGTGAGCTGAATCGCAAGGCCATGAAAAAGGTGGGAGCGGATGAAGCCGATCTGCTGGTGGCCTGGGAGATCGTGGAAGAAGAGCGGCTCGAAAGTTACGGCATGGGGTTTGGTCTGGGGTTCGGACATGGCCGCTTTGGTTGGGGGCTTGCATCCGCACCGCCGGTACGGGAGGTCCAGGAAGGCAAGCTTGTGATCGAGCTGGCGGACACCCGTACGCAACAAGTGGTCTGGCGCGCTGCCAGCCGGCGCTACCTGAATGAAGATCAGTCTCCGGAGTATCGCCGCAAGCTGATCGACGAAGTGGTGGCCGAAATGTTTTCCAAGTATCCTCCGGGGCTGGAATAGAGGCCTGTTACTTGCCAACGACAACGGAGAAAAGATGAAGTCGAAATCCTCGGGTGGGTTGGTGTTTTCAACCGAGCAGGGGCGCATGTGCCCCGGTTGCCGCAACCCCGTCGAAGAATGTACCTGTGGTCAGCCCTCCCGTCCCGCGGGGGACGGTATCGTTCGGGTCAGCCGTGAAACCAAGGGCCGCAAAGGCAAGGGCGTAACGCTGGTGACCGGCATCCCCATGGATGACAAGGAGCTCAAGGCCTTCGCCAAAGTGCTCAAGGCCAAGTGCGGAACCGGCGGCACGGTGAAAGACGGCGTGGTGGAAATTCAGGGTGATCAACGGGACATCCTCGTCCCGTTACTCCAGGCCAAGGGCTGGACCGTAAAACGTGCCGGTGGCTAATGGTATAACACGCAAACCTGCCTTCAGACGCTAGAATAGGTCTGCTTTTCAACGGCCCGTGACGGGACAATCGCTTACCGGAGGATGAGAATGCACATACTGGTGTTGGGTGCAGGTGTTGTCGGCGTAACCACTGCCTGGTTTTTGCGCAAGCAGGGCCATGAGGTCACCGTGGTTGATCGCCAGAGCAAAGCCGGCCTTGAAACCAGTTATGCCAATGGTGGGCAGATTTCAGTGTCCCATGCGCAGCCGTGGGCCAATCCGTCGGCACCGCTCAATATATTGAGGTGGTTGACTCAACCGGATGCCCCCCTGCTGTTTCGTCCGAGCCTCGACCCTGCCCAGTGGCGCTGGGGGCTGTCATTCCTGATGCAATGCACGTCCGCCAGGGCGGCCCATAACCTCCGGCAAATCGTTAACCTGGGCACCTACAGTCGTAACCACTTGCAGGCCGTGCGTAAGGAAACCGGGATTGAATATGACCAGTTGGAGAAGGGCATATTGCACTTCTACACCAATCCAAAGGAATTTGATTCTGCATTGGAGCCTGCCCGGTTGATGCGTGACCTGGGCTGTGACCGTCAGGTGATTGATCCCGCCCGTGCGGTTGAGCTGGAGCCAGCCCTGGCTCCGATTCGCGACCGGATTGCCGGAGCAACCTACACCTCTGAAGATGAGTCCGGGGACGCCAGAAAGTTCACCCAGGGCCTCGCGCGAAAAGCCGAGGAAGCGGGTGTGAAGTTTCTCTATGGCACGGAAATTCTGGGCTTCGACCATACCCGTGACAGGATTCTCGGGGTCCAGACCCTGAAGGAAGGGCACCATGAAATGTTGCGTGCCGACGCCTATGTCCTGAGCCTGGGCAGTTTCAGCGCGGTATTGGCCCGGCAGTTGGGCCTGTTCCTGAATATCTATCCCGCCAAGGGCTACTCCATCACCGTACCGGTCAAGAACGAAGAAGCGGCGTTCAAGGTGAGCCTGACCGACGATGAGTACAAGCTGGTGTACTCTCGCCTAGGTGACCGGATTCGTGTGGCCGGAACCGCTGAACTGAGTGGCTACAGCCGGAATCTCGATTTCACCCGCTGTCGAATAATCGTCCGGCGCACGGCGGAAGTCATGCCGGATGCTGCCCACTGGGACCAGGCCGAATTCTGGGCAGGGCTGCGGCCTGCGACTCCGTCAAACGTGCCCTATATCGGGAAAAGCCACTTTGGCAATCTCTTCCTGAATACCGGGCATGGCACCCTGGGATGGACCCATTCCTGTGGTTCCGCGGCGGCGATTGCAGACATCATCGGCGGGCGTAAGCCCGAGGTGGATTTCACTTTCTGTGGGCTGTAACCAGAACGGCCCCGGGTTCATCTCCGGGGCCGTTCTGGTTATCACATGGTGGTATTACTGCAACTGATCGCGAATCAGCTTCTTGTTGATTTTTCCGACACTGGTCTTGGGGATATCCTCGACAAAATCGATGTGCGAGGGAATAGCCCACTTGTTGATTTCGCCGGTGTCGACGAACTGTTTCAAGTGGTTCTGGATGTCCTCAAGGGTGGCTTTCTCGCCCGGCTTCAGGGTAACCAGTGCGTGTGGGCGTTCGCCCCATTTCTCATCGGGAACACCTACAACGGCAGCGCCATCTACGGACGGATGCTGGCTGATCAGGTTTTCCAGATCCAGGGATGACAGCCATTCACCGCCGGTCTTGATCACGTCCTTGATTCGGTCCTTGATCACCAGGGTGTTGTCCGGTTCAATCGACGCCACGTCGCCGGTGTGGAGCCAGCCACCTTCCCAAAGTTCCTCGCCTTTCTCCGGTTCCTTGAAATAGCTCTGGGTCAGCCAGGGTGCGCGTGCGACCACTTCGCCCTTGGCTTCTCCATCATGGGCGACCGGGTTGCCGGACGGATCCACAATTTCCAGTTGGGTCATGGGCACCGCGATACCGGTTTTGACCCGCTTGGCGGTCTGTTGCTCCAGTGGCAGCTCCAGATCCTCGGGCTTCATGTGGGTAACGCTCAGCAGCGGGCAGGTTTCCGACATGCCGTAGCCGGTGTACATGCGAATGCCAAGCTTGGCGCCGGCATCGCACAGACCCTTGGTCAGGGCGCTGCCGCCGATCAACACGTGCCAGTTGCTCAGGTCGGCGGTCTTGATGGACTCGGTGCCCATCATCATCTGCATGATGGTCGGCACACAGTGGGAGAACGAGACCTTGTGTTCCTTGAGCAGGTCCACCAGCAGTTCCGGTTCATAGCGCCCCGGGTAAACCTGCTTGATGCCCAACATGGTGGCGGCGTAGGGGACGCCCCAGGCATGGACGTGAAACATTGGGGTGACCGGCATATAGACCGATGAGGAGCGCAGTAGTGGGATCTCATCGTAGGCCGAGAGAGACCCGGTCATTGCCAGGGTGTGCAGCACCAATTGACGGTGACTGAAGAAAACGCCCTTGGGATTGCCGGTCGTGCCTGTGGTGTAGAAGGTAGTCGCGATGCTGTTTTCATCAAAATCCGGGAAGTCGAATTCGGTTCCGGCCCTGGCCAGCAGAGCCTCGTACTCGCCAGCGGCATCGAGACTGGTGGACTTTGCTTCGTTGTCGTCGGTGAGCTGGATGTAACTTTTTACGGTTTTAATCTCATCCTTGACGCCTTCAACAATGGGCAGGAAGTCATCGTGCACCAGCACCACATCGTCTTCGGCGTGATTCATGGTATAGACGATCTGCTCGGGTGAAAGGCGCACATTGATGGTGTGCAGTACTGCTCCAATCATCGGAACTGCAAAGAAACACTCGAGGTAACGCGGAGTGTCCCAGTCCATCACCGCTACTGTGTCTCCGGGTTTCACGCCAGCATCAGTGAGAGCATTGGCCAGGCGATGGATACGCTCAACGAGGTCGGTATAGGTGTACTTGCTGCGGTTGGCGTAAACGATTTCCTGGTCAGGGGAGTACCTGGGGCCAGAGAGCAACAATTGCTTGATCAGAAGGGGGTACTGGTGGGCGTTGTCCGCTGGTGGAAGAATGCGGGTTTGTGCCATTACTTTTTACCTCTTTCTCGGTTGTTGATGTTATAGCGAGAAACAGGAGTAAATCTGACACACTTTGGCGGAAACGGGAACCTTGGAATGCATAAAAATTGCAGAACGAATCAGGTGTTACAGGAATTCTGTTCCGCTCTGCAATTTATGGGCGCCGGTCTGGCCTATTCGTAGGTGCAGAGGTAGGCTGTATCGATATCGGTTTTCGCTTTGAAGCTTGCCTGGCCGGCAACATCGAAACTTTCCCCGGAACCGTAGGTCATCCATTCTTCCATGCCCGGCAGCAGAACGGTCAAAGCACCGCTGATCACCGTCATGGTTTCTTTCTTGCTGGTGCCAAACTCATACTCGCCCGGGCTGATCACACCAACAGTGGCCGGTAGGGTGGAGGTCTGGAAGGAGATGGATTTCGCCTTGCCGTCAAAGTATTCGTTCACGTTCAGCATGGGTATGGCTCCTTGATTAAAAGTGGGGGCCTACTATACGGCAATTTGTTTTCCATCCAATGACATTTTTTTGCAGTTCGCTTTACTGTTCCCAGGGGTTGCCCGTGGTGCCCTCCATTACGTCCACGCCAATGTGCATGGCTGACTTGGCCAGGATGTTGGCGCTCACTGGCGCGGTCATGAACAGGAAGACGGTAATCAGAATCTCGGTGAGACCGATACCTTCGCCGTTGGCGCTGAAATAGGCCACGGATGCCAGCATAATGGCCCCGACTCCGAGTGTGGTGGCCTTGGTGGGGCCGTGTAACCGGGTGAAAAAATCCGGCAGTCGGGCGAGGCCGATGGCGCCGACCAGAGTGAAGAATCCCCCGATCAGCAGCAGGGCCGCGATCGTGTATTCGATAAGCGGGCTCATGGCCTGTCTCCTCCGTATGCTTTCAATACGTCCGGTAACTTATTCAATGACACTGCCCCTTTTCAGGTACTTCGCCATGGCAACCGTGCCAACGAAGCCCATAACAGCGATCAGAAGCGCGGATTCCAGGTACATGCGCGTCCCGAGCGTGATCCCCAGCAGGATGATCAGGGCAATGGCGTTGATGTAAAGGGTGTCCAGTGCCAACACCCGGTCAGGGGCATCTGGCCCCTTGATCAGGCGGTAAACGTTGAGCAGAGCTGCGAGCACAACCATGGCAATGGTGATGTGGAGGGCAACTGTGATCATTGGAACATCTCCATCAGAGGCTTTTCATAGCGATTTTTGATGGCATCGATAACGTCCTGTTCGTTGTCCGCGTCCAGGGTGTGAATCAGCAGTATTTTCTGGTCATCGCTGATGTCTGAACTGACGGTGCCGGGGGTCAGGGAAATGGTGCTGGCAAGGATGGAGATAGCCAGCGGGTTTTCCAGATCCAGCGGATAACACACAAATACCGGTTTCGGTTGGCGGCCACTGAGGATCAGCCGTGCCACTGTAATGCTGGCGGTTACGATATCCAGCAGCATCCTGAGCAGGTAAGCCGGCATGCGCCAGAATTTGATGAACACCGGGCGTTCGGGCCAAAACCCCTGGGTCAACTGCGGGATCAGCCAGGACAGAATCAGACCCATTACAACACTGGCGCCGGAAATACCGTCGCTCAGCAGTTGCCATGTCAGAAACAGAGTCAGGCTTAACCAGGGTTGGGGAAAATTCAGGCGATCAAGCATTAGTTATCCTCCCCCACCATGGGTGTCCCGAGGATTTGGATGTATGCCTCGCTGTTATGCAGCTGTGCGGCAGTGGCGTCAGTATAGCGGGTGATCGGCCCGGCAAGGGCAACGATCACCACGCTCAGGGCTATCAGTGCTCCGGCCGACACCGACACGGCGCCGCTGAGTTTGCCCGGGTCCTCAATATGGCCATCGACGTTTCGCCAGAACACAATGCTGCCGGCCCGACTGTAAGCGATGAGGGTGCAAAAGCCACCGATCAGCACGGCGGACCACAGCCAGGCCATTTCAGGTCCCGGGGTGGCGGCCTGCAATATCATCAGCTTGGCAAAGAAACCGCTCAGGGGAGGCAGCCCGGCTGCCGCGACGGCACCAGTCAGGAACAGCGCGCTGAGAAAGGTGCGGTTCCGCATTCTGGGGGCAGTGACAATCCGGTCGCCAGCGGTGCCACGCTGGCGGCTGATCAGATCGACCACCAGGAAAAGGCCGCCAACCACCCAGGTGGTGTTAAGCAGATAGAACAACGCAGCTGAGGTACCCTCCACGGATCCCAGGGACATCGCTGCCAACAGTGTTCCCACTGAAATAATGACCTGCCAGGCGATGAGGGTCTTGAGGTTTTCTGAACCCAGGGCGCCAATGACCCCCATGGCCAGGGTGATCAGGGCCAGCGGGAACAGCCAGTCCATGCCCAGGCCCGCTAGATCTCCGGCCTGATCGCCGAAAATCAGCGAATAGACGCGCAGAATGGCGTAAATGCCCACTTTCGTCATGACGGCGAAGAGGGCCGCTACTGGTGCCGTAGCCTTGGCATAGGCTTTGGGCAACCAGAAACACAGCGGCAGAATGGCCGCCTTCAGGCCAAATACCACCAGAAGCATCATGCCGCCGGCCCTGACGAGGTGCAGGTTTTCCTCGCTGACCTGGGATACCTTCACTGCTAGGTCCGCCATGTTCAGGGTGCCGGTGACGCTGTAGATCATGCCCACACTGATCAGGAACACGGCGGAGCCCGCAAGGTTCAGCACCACGTAATGCAGGCCAGGCACGGTACGCGCGGTTCCGCCACCGTGCATCAGAAGTCCGTAGGAGGCGATAAGCAGAACCTCGAACGCGACGAACAGGTTGAACAGATCGCCGGTAAGAAACGCGATATTCAGGCCCAGCAGCTGGAACAGGAACAGCGCATGAAACTGACGATTCCCTTCATCCGCGCCGCCAATGGAATAGATATGGCAGAACAGCGCGAGGATGGATGTCAGCAGCAGCATCAGGGCTGCCAGGCGGTCCAGTACCAGGACAATGCCGAAAGGGGGCTCCCAGTTGCCGAACGCGTAGGCGCGATAGCTGCCATCGTCGGCGAGAACCAGCAGCACCACGGAGGCCGCCAGAATGAGGACCGTTGTGGTTATCGCCAGGGTGCGGCGCAGGCTGATCGGGGCATACCCCATAAATACCTGAAGTATCCCGCCCAGCAGCGGAATCAGAATGGGGGCGGTAAGCCAATGGTTCATTTACTGGTTACCTCCACTGTTTCCTCTGATTCGGCATTGGCCTCGGTCTGGTATCCGTCGACATGGTCGTCTTCGTTGTCGGCCAGGTTGCGCAGCGCCAGCACCACAACAAATGCGGTCATGGCAAAGCCGATGACGATCGCCGTCAGGACCAGTGCCTGGGGCAGCGGATCGGCATAGCTGTTATTGCTTCCAATAATGGGTTGGCCCCCGGTCACCAGCCGACCGGAAGAGAACAGGAACAGGTTGACGCCGTAGGAAAGCAGCGTCAGACCCACTACCACGGGAAAGGTGCGGGCCCGCAGTAAAAGGTACACGCCAGACGCGGTCAGCGCGCCTATGACCAGAGCAAATGCCAGCTCCATTATGCGCTCTCCTTCTTGCTTTTAATGGCGGAATGGGGTGACAGGCGGCCAATACTGACCAGTGCCAGGAGCGTGGCTCCGATGACCGTGAGATAGACCCCGAGGTCGAAGACCAGGGCGGAGGCCACCTCGAACTTGCCAACGATCGGCCAGCTTATGTAATCAAACGTGCTGGTGAGGAACGGGTAGCCAAATGCATAGCTGGCAGCGCCGGCTATAGCGGCAAAAAACAGTCCCAGGCCTATGACGTTGTGGTAGCGGAATGGCACGCGGTCCTGAGTCCAGATCATGCCGCTGGCGATGTACTGGAGAATCAGTGCCACTGCGGTGATCAGGCCGGCAATGAAGCCGCCGCCCGGCATGTTGTGCCCGCGCAGGAAGATGTAGGCGGACACCATCAGCGCCATCGGCAGCATGGGCCTTGCGATCTGGCGCAGCATCAGCGGGTAGGCATCACGGGTCCAGGGATGTCCCTGTCCATCGCCCGGGGGCGGCGTCAGCGCGGTGTTCTTGAGCATCGCGTAGATCCCCAGTGCGGCAATCGCCAGTACCGTGATTTCCCCGAGGGTATCGAAGCCCCGGAAGTCCACAAGGATTACGTTCACCACGTTGGTGCCGCCACCGCCGGGTTTGCTGTTCTCGAGAAAGTAGTCGGAAATGGACGTGAAAGGCTGGGTCAGCATCGCCAGGGTCACCAGGGTCATACCGGTGCCTGCGGCGAGCGCAATTACGATATCACGAACCCGGCGGCCGGTAGAGCTTTCCATTGGCGTCCAGGATGGCATGTAGAACAACGCCAGCATCAGCAACACGATGGTGACAACCTCAACAGACAGCTGGGTCATGGCGAGGTCGGGTGCGGAGAAACGGGCAAAACCCAGCGATACCAGCAGGCCCACCACGCTCAGCAATACCAGGGCATAGAAGCGTTCACGGTGGAACACCGCTGTGCCCAGTGCGCAAAGGATCAGCACGCCCATACCTATGAGGGTTGGCCAGTCGATCGGAGCCAGTCCGTTCTCACCCACGAAAAAGCCCAGACTGGACAGCGGTACGATGGCAACAGCAACCACGCTGAGCACCAGAAGCAGGGCATAGCGTTGCAGCGAGCCATTTTCGATCCAGCTGGTGAGTCGGTGGGCTGCCGCGACCACTCGGGAAATCGCCGCCTCGAAGACGGCCTTTTCGTCAATTTCCCGGAAGCGGGCGTGAAAATCGAAGAAACGCTGACGCTGGCTGTACATGAGCAGGCCACCGATGAATGCGGCGAAGCTCATCATCAGAGGCAGGTTGAACCCGTGGGCGATGGTCAGGTGGTACTCCGGTACATTGCCGCCCAGGGTGGCTGAAGCAGCGGCATAAAGCAGCGGGCCGACGGATATTGCCGGGAACACCCCCACCATGATGCAGGCAAAGACCAGAATTTCCACCGGAATCTTCATGTAGCGCGGCGGCTCATGGGGCGGATACACGGGCAGATCCACCGGCTTACCATTGAAGAATACATCGTGGATAAAGCGTGCCGAGTAGGCGACGGCGAAAATGCCCGCAAGGGTGGCAACCAGCGGAGGCACCCAGGCCCAGAAGCCCGGCAGATTCAGTTGCAGGGATTCCGCAAAGAACATCTCCTTACTCAGGAAACCATTGAGCAGGGGCACGCCAGCCATGGATGAGGCCGCGACCATCGCCAGGGTGGCGGTGTGGGGCATGTAACGCCAGAGGCCGTTAATGCGGCGCATGTCCCGGGTGCCGGTTTCATGGTCGATGATGCCCGCCGCCATGAACAGGGATGCCTTGAAGATGGCATGGTTAATGACGTGGAATACCGCTGCTACGGCAGCCAGTTGGGTGCCCATGCCGAACAGCAGGGTGATCAGGCCAAGATGGCTGACGGTGGAATGGGCCAGCAGCCCTTTCAGGTCGTGCTTGAACATGGCCACGTAGGCGCCGATCAACAGGGTGGCCATACCGGTGAAGCTCACCATATAGAACCACTGCTCGGTACCCGCCAGTGCCGGGTAGAGGCGGGCCATCAGGAAAATGCCGGCCTTGACCATGGTTGCCGAATGAAGGTAGGCCGATACCGGCGTGGGCGCCTGCATGGCATGGGGCAGCCAGAAGTGGAACGGAAACTGGGCGGACTTGGTGAATGCGCCCAGCAGCACCAGGGTGAGGGCAATCGGGTACAGGCTGTGTGCCTTGATCTGGTCGCCGGCGGCCAACACCGCGTCCAGCTCGAAACTGCCAACGATATTGCCGATGATCAGAATGCCGGCCATCAGAGCAAGACCGCCGCCGCCAGTGACGGCAAGGGCCATACGGGCGCCCCGGCGGGCGTCCTGCTTATGATTCCAGAAACTGATCAGCAGGAACGACGTCAGGCTGGTCAGTTCCCAGAACACGAGCATCAGCAGCAGGTTGCTGGATAGCACGATGCCGAGCATGGAGCCCATGAAGCACAAAAGCATCGAGTAGAATTTCCCGACATTCTCTTTGGCCTTCAGGTAATAGCGGGAATAGAGAATGATCAGCAGGCCGATAACAAGAATCAGCAGGGCAAACAGTAAAGACAGCCCATCCAGACGGAAACTGAATGAAAAGCCCAGTGCCGGCAGCCATTCATAGCTGTGAAGGACGATGCCGCCATCGGCAATGGTTGACCAATGCGGGTACAGTGCCGCCAAAGCGACAATAGCGGGAACCGACGAGGCAATGGCAATTGCCGTGCGGCCTCCCTGAGCAAACAAAGGTGCTGCCAACGCCCCTATAAAGGGCAGTAAAACGACCAGCGGTAGCGACATCGCAACCTCGTTATTGGTTTTTCTCTTTCATGGATGGAGATGCAGTCAGTGCCTGAGTCTAGTTCCCGACCTGCCATTGTGCACCAATTGGTGCATGCCGCTGACAATAACGGCTGTGGCGGGGGAATCAGAGCAAACGGGGTGGGTCTGGAAAGTACGGCAACCTGCCCCGGTGTCTCTGCGAATCGGCAGTGACCGGGCGAAAACCGGGTTGGTGTAACACGTTGGACCTGGCGGTCATAAGTGCTCCGTTAGTCAGATACGAGGACCGATGATACGTGGCAGGCCCCAGAGGTCAAGTCGGCTTGCGATTAATCAAAACTATTGGCAGTTACGGGAGGGGCATCGGGGCTTGGCTGAACAATGCCTCCGGGACGGGTTTTGTGTCATACATCGGGCCCGGAGCCCTGTGCTAACATGGCCCTTTCTGATCAGAGAATCTGAGAGAGCCACTATGACCGCAGCCTATTCAAACCTCCTGAAGCCTCTTGATCTGGGTTTTACCGAACTCAGGAACCGGGTGCTGATGGGTTCCATGCATACCGGACTTGAAGACCGGTTCTGGAACATCCACAAGTTTGCCCGCTATTTTGCCGAGCGGGCTGAAGGGGGCGTTGGGCTGATGGTCACCGGGGGGTATTCACCGAACCTGGCGGGCCAGTTGGCGCCTTTGTCTTCAACCATGAACAACCGCGCCACCGCGTTGCTGCACCGGCACGTTACCGGGGCTGTCCATGAAGCGGGCGGTAAAATCTGCCTGCAGTTGCTCCACGCTGGCCGTTACGGTTATCAGCCGCTGATTGTGTCCGCATCCGCCACCAAGGCGCCGATCAGCCCGTTCAAGGCCCGCGCCCTGTCCACCAAAGGCGTGGAGCGTCATATCAACGATTTCGTCAATGCCGCGAAACTGGCGAAGCTCGGCGGCTATGACGGCGTTGAGGTGATGGGTTCTGAAGGCTATTTTATCAACCAGTTCCTGTGTGAGCGCACCAACAAACGCACGGACAAGTGGGGCGGCCCATACGAGAATCGCATGCGCCTGCCGGTGGAAATCGTTCGCCGCATGCGTGAGGCGGTCGGACCCGAATTTATCATCATCTATCGCCTTTCCATGCTGGACCTGGTGGAAGGCGGTCAGACCTGGGATCAGATCGTGACCCTGGGCAAGGCCATCGAAAAAGCGGGCGCCACCATTATTAACACTGGCATTGGCTGGCACGAGGCCCGGGTGCCCACTATCGTGACTTCCGTACCCCGCGGCGGTTTTGCCGACGTAACGGCCAAGTTTTACGGTGAAGTGAACATTCCGGTCTGTACCACCAACCGCATCAATACTCCGGAGAAAGGCGAAGAAATCCTCGCCGCCGGCAAGGCGGATATGGTTTCCATGGCCCGCCCGCTGTTGGCGGACAGCGAATTCGTGCGCAAGGCCGAGCAGAACCGTGCCGACGAGATCAATACCTGCATTGCCTGTAACCAGGCCTGCCTTGATCATGTATTCAAGGCTAAGCGCGCCTCCTGCCTGGTGAATCCCAGGGCCTGCCATGAAACCGAACTGGTATTGACGGTAGCGCCCGTGGTTCGCCGCGTCGCGGTGGTCGGAGCCGGGCCGGCGGGCCTGGCGGCAGCCACAACGGCCGCCAGGCGTGGCCATCGGGTGACGCTGTTCGAGGCCGACGATAAAATCGGTGGTCAGTTCAACTACGCCAAACGCATTCCTGGCAAGGAAGAGTTTTACGAGACCCTGCGATACTACCAGCGCCAGATCGAACTGCTGGAGATTGACCTGAAACTCAATACCCGCGTCGGAGCCGCCGAGCTGGCCGAACAGGGTTTTGACGATGTCATTATTGCCACTGGCGTTAAGCCACGGACACCGAACATCGAGGGTATCGATCACCCCAAGGTGCTGGGTTATCTCGACGTCCTGCGCCACAACAAACCGGTTGGCGAAAGTGTTGCGGTGATTGGTGCGGGCGGTATCGGCTTCGATGTCAGCGAATTTCTGACCCACGATTTTGGCCATCACCCGGAGGGCGAGCAGGTCAGCGTGGCGGATTGGCAGGCAGAGTGGGGTGTTAACCCGGAATTTGAAGGGCCGGGCGGATTGGCGGAACGTAAGCCCACACCGTCGCCGCGCAAGATCTACCTGATGCAGCGCAAAACCGGCAAGGTTGGCGGTGGTCTGGGTAAAACCTCAGGCTGGGTGCACCGCAACAGCCTTAAACACCGCGACGTAGACATGCTGCGGGGATGCAGTTACGACCGCATCGACGACGAGGGCCTGCACATATCCATCAGGGATAAAGACGGCCAGGTAAAGGAAAGCAAAGTGCTGAGTGTCGATAATGTGATCATATGCGCCGGTCAGGAATCCTACCGTGAACTATTTGATCAATTGGCCGGTGCCGGCGTAAAAGCCCACTTGATTGGCGGCGCCGACGTTGCCGAAGAACTGGATGCGAAGCGGGCCATCCGCCAGGGTACCGAAGTGGCGGCGGGTATTTGAGGCATTCATGATACTTCTGATCGCATTCGCGGTTCTGTCCATCGGGTTCTCTTTCCTCTGTTCGATCCTGGAGGCAGCGCTGCTTTCCATTACGCCGAGCTACATTGCATCCATCAAACAGGACAACCCCGAGCTGTTTGCCCGATTGAGGAAGCTCAAGGACGACATTGATGACCCCCTGTCGGCAATTCTGACACTTAATACCATCGCCCATACCGTTGGTGCCACTGGTGTGGGCGCGCAAGTGGCGGTGGTGTTTGGCGAGGCATGGCTGGGGTTGGCCTCTGGCGTTATGACCCTGGCAATCCTCATTTTTTCGGAAATCATTCCCAAGACCATTGGCGCCAAGTACTGGCAGGGATTGGCGCCGAAGCTGCCGGCAATCCTTGGCGTCCTGATGAAATGCCTGTTGCCGTTTATCTGGCTGTCGAAACAGATCACCCGCCGTATTGCCTCCGGTGAGCCGGAGACGGATGTCCGGGCGGAAATCAGTGCCCTGGCGGAGATCGGCAGGGACCAGCAGGCGCTGGATGAAGACGAGCGGCGGATGATCCAGAACGTGCTGCGATTCCATGAGATCAAAGTCAGCTCCGTGATGACCCCGCGCACAGTGTGCAAGTTCATCTCACCGGACACCACCATTGAGCAGTTCCGGGAAAAAGTGAAGTCAGGGCCCTTTTCCCGCTATCCGGTGATCGACGAGGATGGCGAGACGTTAGGCTACCTTCACCGTTCCGACCTGATCACCCTGCCTGACGATGCAGACCTCCAGAAGAGCCTGAGAACCGTTAAAAAAGTTAAGGGCAACACGAACATCGAACTGGTGTTTTCGGACATGTTACGGGAGCGGCAACACCTGGCCGTGGTCTATGACGAATTGGGCACCTGGCTCGGAATAGTGACGCTGGAGGACATATTAGAGACACTTTTGGGCACCGAAATCGTGGACGAAACCGATAATGTCTCTAATCTTCGCCGCTATGCGAAGCAACGATGGAGCCGACGCCTGAAAAAGTACAGCTCCTGATGTGTCGGTGGGCTATCCGGTTACCGGATGGCTTTCAGAGCATTGAAAATGGCTTCCGCCTCCGCTTCAAGTACCTGACAACGCAAGCTGTGTCCCTGCTGACAGGCCTGAGCGAGTTGCTTTTGTTTCATGTCGTACAGCTTGCTCAGAATGTCTGCCTGGCTTTGTCTGATCGGTGCGTTCATGGCGAACCTCCCCATTTTTACACCCGTCAATATTCTTTACGTTCAGTGGCACGGAATGGCCCACACTCAATACCGATGCATAACCCGGGCCAGGAGGGCCTTTCAGTCGAATTAACGTGCAAATCTTGAGCGATAGGTCCCGGGTGTCAGACCGGTGTGTTTGCGAAATAACCGGCTGAAGGAACTCACGTCCTCGTAGCCCACCTGGCGGGTCACCTCTTCCACCGATATTCGTGAACTTTCCAGGTGTTGTCGTGCCGCCTCGATCCTGAGAATCTGAAGGTAGCTGGTCGGGGTGTCGCCAGTTGCCGCCCTGAACCGTCGAATCAGCGAACGTTCCGTCAGACCGCATTGGGTGGCAAGGAATTGCAGAGTCACCGGCTGACCATAATGCTCGTCCAGCCAATCCTGCAATTTCAGGATCGCCGCATCCGAATGATACCGCCGGGCCTGCAGCGCTCCATAAGGCGCCTGACTCGTACGCCCGGCATCAATCACAAACGCCTTCGCCAACTCCCGCGCCACCTGCGCCCCGGCATACCGCTCCACCAGATAAACCCCCAGGTCCCACCAGGCCATCCCGCCGCCGGCACAGGCAACTTCCCCATCCACCGTGATCAGCTTGTCGGGATGCAGATCCACCGCCGGGTACCGCTGACGAAACTGATTGCTGAACCCCCAATGGGTCGTCGCCTGCCGCCCGTCCAACACCCCGGCCTCTGCCAGCATGAAAGCGCCCGTACAGTTGCTGGCCACCTGCACCTGTCCCGAATCCGACGACTGAAACCCGGCAAGCCACTCAATCAGCTCCGGATTTTCCGCCAACACCCGCTCTATCGGTCCGCCAATAGTTGGGATGATGACCAGATCAGTACCGTCATCAGAAGACTGACCGTCGTTCCACGCCCCATCGGGCAGAATCGTCAGGCCGTTTATGCAGCGACAGGGCGCCCCGTCTTTTGTTAGCAAACGGGTAGTAAATTGCGGTTCAGGCGTCTCCCTGTTAATCCGCGCCCAGGTCACCCCGGCAAGTCGAAACAGATCAATGACGCCGGTAATGGCGCTGGCAAGCGCCCCATCAAACCCGATAACAGAAACAGTTCGCATACCAACTCCAATGTAGGGCGCCAGCGGGGAATATCCTCCCGGGACTGTGTGCAGCAGGGATGCTGCACTCAAGCGTACAGGGAAGTATTTACAGCGTGTCCCGGGAGGATATTCCCCGCTGGTGGCCGGCCGCCGGGCACCGAATGAATCCAGGGTCGGTCATGAGATTGGCGATATTGACCAAGATTATGTCATAAATGCCGGTTCCCAGAAAAACAGAGGTATGAGAGGCTGTCAGCAACAAACAGGAGACCCAGAATGACCGACACCCTGATCGACCGCCGCGACCTGGCGTTCCAACTCTACGAAGTCCTCGATACCGACAGCCTCACCACCCGCGAGCGCTTCAGCGAACACAGTCGCGACACCTTCGATGCCGTCATCGAAACCGCCGACAAAATGGCCCGGGAAAAGTTTGCGACCCATAACAGCGCTGCCGACAAGGACGAACCCAAATTCGTCAACGGTGAGGTAGAGATGCTGCCCCAGGTCAAGGAAGCCTTCGACGCTTACGCCGAAGCGGGCTTTATCGCCGGCCGTTACGACTATGACCTGGGCGGAATGCAACTGCCGGAATCCGTCATGGCCGCCTGCAACGGCTTCTTCACCGCCGCCAACCCCGGCACCGCAGGCTACCCGTTCCTGACTACCGCCGCCGCCAACCTCGTCCGCGTCTTTGGCAACGAGCAGCAGAAAACCACCTTCCTGCCGCACATGCTCTCCGGCCGCTATACCGGCACCATGGCCCTCACGGAACCCCACGCTGGCTCATCCCTGGCGGATATTCGCACTTCCGCGACCCCCACGGACGATGGCCACTACCTGATCAAAGGCGCCAAGATCTACATCTCCGGAGGCGAGCAGTCCATCACCGAGAACATCGTTCACATGGTGCTGGCGAAAATCAAAGGTGCTCCTGCCGGCGTGAAAGGCATCTCCCTGTTCATCGTGCCCAAGTTCCTGGTGGACGAAGAGGGGAATCCCACCGAACGCAACGGCGTCAACCTCGCCGGCCTGATTCACAAGCTCGGCTACCGTGGCACCACATCCACCGCCTTGAGCTTCGGTGATGACGCTCCTTGCCACGGTTATCTGGTTGGCGAGCCTCATCAGGGCCTGAAATACATGTTCCAGATGATGAACGAAGCGCGAGTCGGAGTAGGCTTTGGTGCGGCTGTGGTCGGCTATCGCGGCTACATGCACAGCCTGGAATACGCCAAAGACCGCCTCCAGGGCCGCAAAGCCAGCGAGAAAAACCCGGAATCCCCCCAGGTGCCGATCATTGATCACGCCGACGTACGGCGCATGCTCCTGGCCCAGAAGGCCTACAGCGAAGGCGGCCTGGCCCTGTGCCTGTACGGCGCTCGCCTGATGGATGACCAGCATACCCATCCTGACGAACAGAAGCGTCAGGAAGCCGGCAAGCTGCTCGACCTGCTTACCCCGGTCATCAAGGCCTGGCCCTCCGAATACGGCCCCAAGGCCAACGATCTGGCGATCCAGGTCTACGGCGGTGCTGGCTACACCCGGGAATATCCGGTGGAGCAGTGCTGGCGAGATAACCGCCTGAACCCCATCCACGAAGGCACCAATGGCATTCAGGCCCTGGACCTGCTGGGCCGCAAAATCTGGCAGGATCAGAGCCACGGCCTGCAACTGCTGATGCAGGAAATGCAGGTGGATCTCGAGGCGGCAACTACGGATCGCTGCCAGCAATGGGCGCTGTCACTCAGCGAAACCCTGCAGCAGGCAGTCAAAGTCACCCAGGACTTGGGCAAATCCCTGATGGGTGGCGACGTAGACAAACCACTGGCCAACGCTGCCTGCTACCTGCACCTGTTCGGCCACATCATTGTCGCCTGGATGTGGCTCCGCCAGGCCAACGCCGCCGCCAATGCCCTGGCGTCCGCCAACAGTGACGATGAGCGCAACTTCTACCAGGGCAAACTCCAGGCCGCCCAGTACTTCTTCCACTGGGAGTTGCCGACAGTGGCGCAGGATCTGGTTCTGCTCCGTAATCAGGACGATACTTGTCTGAACATGAAGTCCGAGTGGTTCTGACCTGATGCTTCCATACTCCAGGCCTGAGAGTCCTGGAGTTAGCGCAATGGAAAGTTCCGCAAGTTGGTCAACCAGAGTCTGGAATGATCAGAATTCCATTTCCCGAGCCTGTTGCCGGATATATTGCGGAAGTATGGCGCACGGGCGACGGGGTGGTCGTTACGGGACCGTTGAGGGCCATGGACGGCCCGAAACGAGCCTACAGGGACGTACTTGTGGGCGTGTCCCGGAACGACCACCCCGTTGACCGTGCCACCCCGCAGCAAGCAGGCTAGGTTCCCAAAGTTGAGGGCACATCAAATGTCACTGGTACACGTGGAAAAACGGGGCCACATCCTGTTAATCGGTCTGAACCGCCCGGAAAAAATGAACGCCATGAATCGGGCGATGTACCACGAAATCGCGGCGGCCTATCACCAGTTGGAAAACGACCCGGACCTGAGGGTCGGTCTGATGTACGCCGAAGGTGACCACTTCACCAGCGGCCTGCAACTGGACGACTGGGCGGGTGTATTTGCCGACGGCACGGGCATTGAACCGGGGGAGGGCGAACTCGACCCCTTCCACGTCACCGGCGAAGGCCTCACCAAACCGGTTGTTTTCGCCGCCCAGGGCATCTGTTTCACCTGTGGTGTCGAAATGATGCTCAACACCGACATCCGCGTAGCCGCCAAAGGCACCCGCTTCGCACAGTTGGAAGTCAAACGCGGCATCTTCGCCTGCGGTGGCGCGACCATTCGCCTGCAGCGGGAAATCGGCTGGGGCAATGCCCAGCGCTACCTGCTCACCGGCGACGAATGGACCGCCGAGCAGGCTTTCCAGTGGGGGCTGATTCAGGAATTGGTGGAGCCGGGCGAGCAGTTCAATGTGGCCATGGAGATTGCTGAGAAAATTTCAAAAGCCGCGCCGCTGGGTGTTCAGGGCAGCCTGAAGTCATCAAAAATCGCTGTCAGTGAAGGGCAGGAGGCCGCGAAGCAACGGTTGTTCCCGGATCTCCGGCCGGTCATGGCCAGTGAGGATGTAAAAGAAGGAATCCAGTCTTTCCTGGAAAGAAGGGATGCGGTTTTCAAAGGAAGGTAACTCCGGACTCTGAGCGGGCGGCTGGCAACCAAGTCCGAGCGGACAGCAGGGAGCGTCTTTCCGAAACCGTCTGTGGCCAGGGATGGCCACAGCCGAGCCCTACATGGACGTACTTGCGGGCGTGTTTCGGAAAGATGCTCCCTGATGGCCGCATGCACCAGGGCTGGGTTTCTAGGCGGCCTCCTCTGAAGCAGAAGACTCTTTCCGGGCCTTGGCCTTGGCAGCCACCTCAGCTGCATAATCGGCATACTTGGCCATCAGCTCCGCCTTGCGGTCAGGATCCCAGTTGATCTTGTCCAGATCCCCCTCGTAGTGCTCAATCACCCGCTTATCCATCATCTCGTACCACTGGGATGGCAAATAGGCTGGCACCAGCATGGACGCATAACCGCCCGGCAATTGTGGCGCATCCTCAAAGTGACGCAATGCCTGGAAGCTGCGGGTCGGATGCGCATGGTGATCCGAATGGCGCTGTAGCTGATACAGGAACAGGTTGGTCACAATGTGATTGCTGTTCCAGCTGTGGGACGGCTGGGTGCGTTCGTACTTGCCCTTGGCATCTTTCTGACGCAGCAGGCCGTAGTGCTCCACATAGTTCACCGTTTCCAGCAGACTGGCGCCGTAGGCCGCCTGTGCCGCCAGGAACGGAATGGCGCGGGGCCCGCATACCAGAGTAGTGGCACCGAAGAGCCCGGCACTCATCGCCCAGCCCTGCAGCAGCTCATTGTCCAGACTCCAGAAGCCCTTGCCCTTACGTGCCAGGCGCGCCTTCTCGATCTTCACGGCAGACTTGATACCGCCCACCACCGTGCGCGGCAGGAACTTCCAGAAACTCTCGCCCATACGGCTGCTGGCCGGGTCCTCGGGTGTTGCCACGCGTTTATGGTGGCCAAAGTTGTGCTCCACCACAAAGTGGGTGTAACCGGTTGGCGCCAGCGCCGCCATGGCCATCAGCTTGTTCAGCTTATTGGACTTGTGCCCCAGCTCATGGGCCGTGTTGATGCCAATACCGTTTACAGCGCCAACCGTCAGGGTAATGCCAATCCGATCCGCCAGCGGCGTTTTCTTGCGGCTTGCCAGCCAGGCGCCCATGAACGTCATGGCGTATTGGGTTGGAATAAAAGCCTTCACGATCCGGTCGTAATACTTGTCCTGCTCCAGGGTCTTCACCGCCGACTCCGGCGGGTTGCTCTTGTCCTCGCCTACGGCCCGGTCCAATGCGGGAATGATGCCGTGAACCAGTGCCGGGCCGGTCCAGGCCAGGGCCCGGAGTTTTTTCGGTGCGATGGCATACCCCGCCAGGGCAGCCAGACCGATCCCCGGCAGTGCCGGCCCCATCAGCCACAGGTAGCGTTTGGGGTCCTTCCAGTCCTGCCCCGCCTTGTTGGAGGAGGGCATTTCCTCATTCGCACTGACATTGACGGTTGCATCAGCTGTCTGGCAATCCAGTTTGTCACGGGTTTTTGTATTCATTGTCGGGGCTCCAGTCATCAGGATGTGATTTCACTTTATGTCGGACAATCTATCAATGCAACAGTAATCTTTATCACAATGGGTCAGAAACAGGTCATCGTGAAATTGGCAAAGCAATGGTTTATGGACCACACTGACAAGGCAACGGTCACGACTCACAGGGAAGCGTCAACTATGGCCTCGGGAAATCTCTCCAGCGCACCGCCATCGGTCCACTGGTCTGTTCACCAGTTTCTGCGGGAGCATCTATCGTCCGCGCGGCTTCTGGAAATCGTCTATCGGGACGATGCCGGTCAGGTCCAGATAGTCCACGATGTTATCCGTGACCTGTTCAGCCGGGCGGGTCGGGAATTCGTACTGATCGGCAGGGGGCAGATGCTTCGGCTGGATCATGTGGTCATGGTGGATGGCGTGGAAATATCCAGCGGAATTGGCTGATATTCCCTCAAGTCTGGTTAACTGGCTGTATGAGCTAACAAAAGAGTAATCCCCCGGTAATTGCCTCCCATGCAGCGGCGGCCCTACACTCGTCTCCGTTGTTTACATTCGCCAACGAAAGGACATGGTATGAACAAGCTAACTTTGAGTGCATTGGCTCTGATTATGACGCTGGGTCTTGCAGCTTGCAGTCAGGAAGACGAGGGTGCCGATTTTGATGAGGCCGCCGACAACGCCGGTGAGATGATGGACGATGCCGGTGATTCAATTGAGGAAGGCGCTGAAGAGATGACCGGTCAGGACGAGAGCGCCATGGGTGAAATGCAGGAAGGTGCAGAAGACGCGGCTGATGAAATTGGCGAGGCAGCCGACGACGCTGGCGACGCCATGGAAGAAGGCTACGATGAAGTTACTGAAGACGAAAAGTAAGTAGCGGCTGACCGCAGTTCAGAGAAAACCCGCTCCATGATAATGGAGCGGGTTTTTTTGTGTATGGACGACTGAAATGGGGTGTCAAAAAACGGTAAAGAGACTGACTTCTTATTGTCCACAGCCTGTCATTTATTGAGCTGACACTGTCCTCTGATCATTACACACCTAATAACCTGATTAGAGAGGCATTCATGGCCAAGCAAGACCTTGATCCCAACTATCTGGATCCGAATTACGAACCGGTGGTCAATCATTCCGGCAACACATCGTTTACGTCCGTGTTGGCGTCGCGAATGGAGCGCCGCACCCTGATGAAGGGCACAGTAGGTGCCGCACTGACCAGTTTGATGGGCATGGGGCTGGTCGGCTGTTCTGATGATGACAGCGACGATGACAATGACAACCTGGATGGGGGTTCCGGCGGCGTTGAGGCTACAACAGAGCTTGGTTTCAAGGCGGTCGCCGTTTCCGATCAGAACCGGGTGGTAGTGCCCGAGGGCTACACAGCGACGGCCTTTGTGCCGTGGGGAACGCCGTTGACCGGGAGCTACCCGGCTTACCTCCCGGATGGAACCAACACCGGGGCTGACCAGGAAAACCAGGTGGGCATGCACCACGATGGCATGCACTTCTTCCCGATTGATCAGAAAGCCGGGGGCAACAGCTCTACGGAAGGCTTGCTGGTGATGAACCATGAGTACATCAACCAGTCAGCGTTGCACCCGTCCGGGGCCACGACCAATGGTGACGGCACCCGACCGGCAGACGAGGTTCGCAAAGAGGTTGCCGCCCACGGCGTGTCCGTTATCCATATCAAGCAATCCACGGATGGTGAGTGGGAAGTCGTCCATGGCAGCCCTTTCAACCGCCGGGTTACCGGTGGCACTCCGATGGATATCCGCGGACCACTGCGTGGTTATGAGAAACTCTTCACCAAATACAGTCCCACGGGAACCGAGACCCGGGGCACATTGAACAACTGCTCCATGGGGCCAACACCCTGGGGCACCTATCTGACGGCGGAAGAAAACTGGCACGGTTATTTTGCCAGCAGTGATGCAAGCCAACCGCGTGAGCAGGTTCGTCATGGTGTGGGATCGTCATCACGGTACGACTGGGAGCTGGCTGACAGCGCAGAGGACCAGTATCTGCGGTTTGATGTGTCGACCAAGGAGGCTTCTGCCGATCTCGACTACCGCAATGAAGCCAACACCTACGGGTTCATGATGGAGATTGATCCGTTCACGCCGGAAAGCAAACCACAAAAGCGGACAGCACTGGGACGTTTTGGCCATGAGGGCGTCATTTTCGCCCCCGCCAGGGAAGGGGAGCCGGTGGTGTGTTATTCCGGTGATGATTCCCGTTTCGAATACATCTACAAGTTTGTTTCCGCGCAACCCTACTACGCGGCAACTGCCGGTGGTTATCTCCTGGACGAAGGCACGCTCTACGTAGCGCGCTTTAACGATGACGGTTCCGGAGACTGGCTGCCCCTCTCACTGGACGATGAGGCGTTCGCAGCGAAAGTGGCTGCTGCGGTGGGCACCAACGTGGGCGATATTGCTTTTGATGGCTTTGAGAGCCAGCAGGACGTTTTGCTCAATACCCGCCTGGCGGCGGACATTGCGGGTGCAACCACGATGGACCGCCCGGAATGGGGTGCTGTGGATCCGGGAACCGGTGAGGTCTATTTCACGCTGACCAACAACAGCAACCGGGGCAAGGATGGGTATGATGACGTCAACGCCGCCAACCCGGTGGTTGAGAACAGTACCGGCCACATCATCCGCTGGATGGAGGCCGGAAGCGATCACGCCGCAACGGCCTTTGAGTGGGATATTTTCGTATTTGCCGGTGAGCAGGGCACGGAAACGGTCGTTGATGGTGAAGCGGTTGTGACCCTGGATAACACCAACATCTTCAACAGTCCGGACGGCCTGTGGTTCGACTACAACGGCCGGCTGTGGATTCAGACAGACGGAAGCTGGAGCGAGCCATACCTCAACAACATGATGCTGGCCGCCGATCCGCAGACCCGGGATATTCGCCGGTTCTTCGTAGGCCCTGTCAACTGTGAAGTGACCGGGGTTGTTACTACACCGGACGGCAAGACCATGTTTGTTAACATCCAGCACCCCCAGGGCAATTGGCCCAACGCGGATGAACCGCGTCCCCGGGACGCAACAGTCATCGTGACCCGGGACGATGGCGGGGTGGTTGGCGCCTGATCCGCGCAGTCGCAAAATCTGAAAGTCAGTCAGAACGGGCCGCCCCGACCGGGGCGGCCCGTTCTTTTAGTTGCCCTTCTTAAGTTCTGGAAACCTCCGCCGTCAAACAGCGACAGAATGAACTAAAGTATGAGATCACAACCCAGCCCAATTCAGTAAGCTCCGGAATGACCCTCAATAACAATTCTAAATCAGTAATGACATCATCGAGGTTGGCATGGGATTACTTTTGCGGCCAGTGGCTTGGAAAGGGGCGATATTTGCGGTTGTTGTTGCAATCATTGGTGTGCTGGCGGCACCCGTGACTGGCCTGGATGCCATCTCCCTGCTTGTCGGAATTCTCGTCGGGCTGGTGGTTGCTACCGGCTATCTGGTACTTCGTGTGCTGGAGCCTGTCGAGCGGGGGCTGAAGGAACTGAACTCCGGTCAATTGTCGGACGGTAACCCCATCGCGGACCAGTGTGGCCAATTGGTGTCTGATGCCAGGGTTGGCCGTGCGCTGGTGGAAACACTCTCTGGCAGCGCTGACAGGAATGCCATTTCCGCCGCCCAGGTTTCATACGCCGCAGACCAGCTCAAGCTTCGCCTGGACCGCCAGGTGGAAGAAACTGCCCAAATGGCGGATTACACCGGTCAGATCACTGAAACGGTGCGGGAGTCATCCCGCCAGGCCGCCGACGCCGCCACGATGGCACAGCAGGCGAGCCAGATCAGTGCCGAAGGCCGCCAGTCACTGACCGGCGCTATCGAAAGCGTCAGGGTGGTCCATCAGCAATCCGCTGAGAACCTACGGCTGATCCAGGAACTGAATGAAAAATCCAACCGTATTCAGGGTGTAACCACCACCATTCAGGGTATCGCCGAACAGACCAACCTGCTGGCGCTGAATGCCGCAATTGAGGCAGCCCGGGCGGGGGATCAGGGTCGTGGTTTTGCAGTCGTTGCCGACGAAGTACGGCAACTGGCCGGTCGGACAGCGCAGGCAACAGGCGAGGTCGCGGAGACGCTGGAGGAAATCCGCACAGACACCACATTGATTGTGTCTCGTATCGAGGACCTGGCTCGGAGTGTGGAAGCAGGGCTGACGTCCGTAGAGAGTGTGGGAGAACAACTGGATCAGATCCGCGACCAGTCGGATCACTTGCAGCAACAGGTTGCCCGCATCGCTGAGAGTGATCAGAACAACGAACAGAGCCTGGAGAAGGTGTTTACTGCTATCGGCACGGTGCGTGATCAGATTTCCGAAAGCGACAGCAGCGTGGAGTCGCTGGCGGAGCAGGCCGCTACCCTGATGGAGCTGGCGGAGAAGGCAAACGCTGCGTTTGCCCTCAACAGTGATGCCAGCTATCACCGCTTCTTTTACCAGCAGGCAAGGGAGGGGGCGGACCGCATCGGGCAGCTGTTCGAGCAGGCTATCCGTGACGGCAGAATCACGGAGGGGGCGCTGTTCGACAAAACCCGCAACCCGATTCCCAATACCCGGCCACAGAAATATTCCAGTGCCTTTGACCAGTTTACCGATCAGCACCTGCCGTCGGCACAGGAGCCCGTCAAGGATTCACACAACGCCGTGGTGTTTGCCATTGCCGCCGCACCGGATGGGTACGTGCCCACCCATAACCGGAATTTTGCCCATGCCCCGACCGGCGACCCCGATGTGGACCTGGTGAAAAGCCGTAGTAAGCGGTTGTTCAATGACCGTACCGGCGCGCGCTGTGGCAATCACACCGAAGACATGTTGCTGCAGACCTATCGGCGGGATACCGGAGAAATCATGCACGACCTGTCGGTGCCGGTATTTGTGAATGGTCGCCATTGGGGCGGTTTCCGGGTTGGGTACCGTCCGGACAATCACTGAGGTGCGATTCCTTCCGTGCCAGGCGCCTTATGGTAGACTCCAGTCATTGTATTGACCGGAGTAACCTGTGACCGAGCCAGAATTCATTCCCGCTGATTCTGATCCCGACGCCCGCCGATCCGACCCCGCCCGGAACCTGGCTGTCGTCGTATACATCCTCCAGGGCCTGTTCTTTTTCGCCGGTATAACGCCGCTGGTTGGAGTGATCATCAATTACGTCAAGATGGATGACGTAACAGGCACCTGGATAGAGCCGCATTTTCGATGGCAGATCCGCACCTTCTGGATCGGGCTGTTGTGGTTGGTAATCGGTACGCTGACCGCTCCCCTGATCATTGGCTGGTTTTTTTGGCTCGGCATCGCGATCTGGTTTATTTACCGGATCGTAAAAGGGGCGCTGGCATTGAATGATGGTAAGGCACCATAAGTTACTAAAGATAACAAATATGTGATCTATGCTCTTGAACAATTAAAATTTCTTTGTTTTTTTAGATTTTTTTCTGCCAAAAAACGGTCGCGATCAAACCTCATATATGGACGGGTTTTTGCCGGCCTGTTTCCCCGACGGTAACACCCGTCTTGTTTCATCTCCCATAGCAAATTAAAAAATCTTTTATTTTCAATTGTGTATGTAGAATCATACTTCTCTCATTCCTGATCATTCTTTTGAGTTCCCTCTAGTTCTTTCGTTGTCACCCAAAAGTGTCATGGCATCTGTTTCTTTTTGTAAGCGGCAGCCAGGCCAATTCTCTCCAATATTTGTCCTATACTCTGGGCAGTTAGCGTGTGGGTTTACTCACATGGTGGCTACCGTAATGACAATAAGGGAGAGCGTTTGGAATGAGGAAGCCGATACAAATACCTTCGTTGTTGGCCGCAAGCTTGCTTGTGACGCTGGTGCCCGAAATCGCAAAGGCTACAGATAGTGTCCAGCATACCCGTGAGTTTTCGGTCATGGGTGTCTATATTGAGCCGGACAGCGACCGCACTGACGAGTACGGTTCTGCCGTTCGGGTGATCTATGGTATTCGGTTGGACAAACACTGGTGGGTGGAGCCTCAGGGCTTTGCGGGTGTCATTGAAACCGGCGAGTCCGGATTCACGGATTACTACCAGCAGGGTCTGGGCGCTGATATCAGCTATCGTTTCTTTGGCGACAAGGAATTTACGCCCTACGGCCTGATTGGCGGCGGTGTTTCCCGAAATGACGTTGCCAACAATTCCTCGAGTGAGTTCGGCGGCTTTGCCAATGTCGGGCTGGGCCTCATGACTTCTCCCTTGACACAATCCGGGCTCCGTATCCGCGGTGACGCCCGTTATTTCTATGACTCCTTTGATGATGGTCTGTCCGACATCCAGTTCAGTCTGGGCCTTACAGTCCCCATCGGCGCCACTCGCAAACAAATTGTCGAGAAGACAACGGTTGTTGAGCGTGAAGTGGTGGTTGAGAAAGACTTTGCCGATTCCGATGGCGATGGCGTGGTTGATGGTGTCGACCAGTGCCCGAATACGCTGGAAGGCCTGGAAGTGGATTCGGTGGGGTGCGTCAAGACCGACCGGGAGCAATCCGTGGTTCTTCTGGGCGTCACCTTTGATTTCAATTCCGACCGTCTGACGGCCAATGCCCGGGATCTGCTGGTCCGCACCGCCGATGCCCTGAAAGGTCAGCCCGACCTGGAAGTGGAACTGGCCGGTCACACCGATAGCGTGGGGGCGGAAGAATACAACCGTGAACTCTCTCAGAGAAGGGCGGATTCGGTTCGCAATTATCTGATTGATCTGGGTGTTTCCCCGGACCAGATGACTGCCACCGGTTATGGCGAAACCCAACCGGTTCGCAGTAACGATACCGAAGAAGGGCGAGAGCGGAATCGTCGCGTTGAATTCAATGTGCTTTCCCGCTGAGCGGTAAGAGGAGTAACACCATGAAAATGACAAGATTTAATTGGTACCTGGCTTTACTGATAACGGCAGTGCTGGCTCTGGCGGGTTGTAAGTCCGACAGTAGCGGATCGGATGGAGCTGTTGGTGGTGATGTCGAGCAGTTGGACGAAGATGGCGACGGTGTTGTGAATGTTGATGACAACTGCCCTCTGGAACCCAACCCCGGTCAGGAAGATATGGATGGTGATGGTATTGGTGATGCCTGCGATGCGGATATTGATGGTGATGGCGTCGACAACTCTTTTGATGCCTGTCCTCGCAACCCCGATCCGAACTGCACTGCGGCTGATGCGGACACCGATGGTGACGGGATAAAGGATGTTGATGATAACTGTCCCAACACCTTCAATCCTGGTCAGGAAGACAGCGACGGTGATGGCGTAGGCGACGCGTGTGAGGACACAAGCGATCGTGATGGCGATGGTGTTCCCGATAGTGAAGATAACTGCCCGGACACGTCCAACAGTAGTCAGACTGATACGGATGGTGACGGGATCGGTGATGCCTGTGACCCCGTTGCGGACAGTGATCCGGATACTGCGTACTCATGTGGGACCGCGGAAAGTGCGCCGTTCAAGCCTTTCCAGTCGCCCGATGCGATTGCTACCGGAGATACTTCACTCCTGTGCCTGAATGGTTGCGTTGATAATCCCGAGAATGTTGTTGACAGTAATTTCCTTAACTCTGCGACCATCAATGTGCCGCTGAACCTTGTGGGCACCGTTGATCTTGATGCTGTTGATAATGGCGAGATCTATGAAGGGCCCAATAGATTGGGCGTGGCGGTAGTTGACCCTGATCAGCTTCTGAGTCTGGATTTACTTGGCTCCATCACGGTGACTACCGGCTTGAATGGCACGGAGCAGGAAACATTCACCGACACGAGCCTTGCGAACCTGGATCTTCTCGGTCAGTTGAATGATGGTGATGCGGGCTTCCTTGTGTTTGATACCACGGAAGATTTCAACGAGGTGACTGTTGGTGTGGGCGGTATTAACGTGGTGACCCAGTTGGGGGTTATTGCGATCTGCGCGAGTGAGAACGCACTATGACATGCTAATAAGGCAGGAATAGGAAGTGCCAGAAAAAACCCGCAGGATTTGCGGGTTTTTTCTATCTTGCAATCTTATAACGGACTTAACCAATGAACAGCGGTCAGACCGGCAGCAAAGACAAGAATGGCAGTGAGGACCCGGTACCGCCGATGACGAGGAACGAGCATCTCCTGCTCGCCCTCAGCCGTTCGGCAGTGATCCGTTGTCACGAAGCAATCATGCCCTGGCGCAGAATGTACGCTTCGGCACACAGGGCGCAATTGGATTTCTGGCAGTTTGCGGAATCATGGAGTGAGATTCCGGAATGCGGCTTGCCGTCGCGGTCGTTACGGGTGTTTACGCCCTTATAGACGTGAATATGGCGGCTCAGGGCGTCAGAGGCTTCCTGCTCGCTGTTGAACGGGCCCAGATCGGATTGCTCGCGCGTGAGGGCGTACCAGCCGAATGCGGTGCGAACCAGTCGATTGGTGTGGCTCGAAGGAATTTTCGGGTCTCGCATGTTCAATCCTCAATGGATATTTACTTCAGAACTACTGCACGAAACAACACATCCATGTTGTTCTGCTTCCCCGCAGAGTATAGACCTACCACTGCTGGCTAAATGATACGGATTGTTCATTTGAACGCATTGATTGTTGTGACGCGTATCACAGTGTTGTCGGTCAATCGCCGGTGACTTCTTTCAGGCGTAGTGCGCTGACGGCTCCCGCCAACCCCATGAATCCCAGTGTCAGGATTACCGCGACGTCTGAGACCATGGATATGAGTGCTGTGAATCCACCTGTTACAAGCAGCAGTACACCGATGACGGTGTTGCTGACAGCGGTGTAGTCCGTTCGTTTGTTACCTCCCGCCATGTCAACCAGATAGGTTTTCCGGCCAAGGCGCACGCCGGCATGGGCGATGCTCAGGATGAAAAAGGCAATCGGGTAGAACCAGACGCTTCCGGCTCGCTCTCCGGCGAGCAAGGCAATAACGCCAACCAGCAGGCAAGTTGCGCTGGCGATCGCTGCGCCGCGAATCATTACCCGCCGGCTGGATGTATCCGCCATCCAGCCCCAGAAACTGGCGCTTACGGAACTCGCCAGGCTGCTGGCCAGAAGGAACACGCCCAGCAGCCAATCGCTGTCCGCTTCCTTTTGGGCCAGAACCACGAAATAGGGAGAGGCCAGTGCGGAACACAGCAATAATGCACGGGTGATGACAAAATGGCGGAAGGGAGCGTCGTCCCGCAGCAGTGACAGGCGCTTCAGCGCTTCCGTCATGGCATTGCCGCCACCGCCGGTTTCCCCCTGGTGCTCCTGGATGTTCGCGAACAGTAGTCCGGCAATGACCCAGAGCCCGGCAGCGAGCAGAAGCAAAAGTGTATAGAAGACAATTCCCGGGTCACCACGATCCCAGAACAGCAGCGCCGTCAGCACGACGGTGGCTGAGCCGCCGATGGTTGTGGCAAGGCCCGAGAGGCGGCCGCGCCGGGTTTTTGGAATGCATTTTCCCTGCACATCCTTCATGGAGACCGAGCAGAAACCCCGTGCCAGGGAAAAGGCCACCAGCGCCGCGATCAAGCCACCACCGGCGGCATACCCTTCGAAAAACCAGATACTGGCAGCCATGGCCACGACACTGATAGCCTGGCCAAAACTGCCCAGCGTCCAGAACCACTTTCTCACGGGTTTGCGCCGTACCCAGGCCGCTATGACCATTTGTGGCACCATGGATCCGGATTCCCGGATGGGCACCAGCCAGGCGACCAGGGCTGGTGCGCCTATCGAACTGAGTAGCCAGGCGAGAACGGTTTTGGGGCTGATCAGCAAATCACCGAGCTTGGTCAGCACATTGCTGGCCAGTATCAGGAAGAAATTGCGAGGGACTTCGCGGCAGGCTTCGTCAGGAATGTCCTTACAGACCCTGGCATCCTCCTCGTTGGCGATCAGGGCGTAGAGTTGTTCTGCTGCATGACTGGACTTCGCTGACAAGTGCGCCTCCTCTGGAAACCGGAACCCGTTGGGAATGATAGCAGGGCTGGCGCAAGGGCCCCAGCCGGCTTGCTCCCGTTTTGATCTTAGGGCCTAATGCGATCATACGACGTCAGACCGCCACAGGATGTTTCATGCTCAGCTATCTCCACGGTTTCCATGCCGGCAACTTTGCCGATGTCCAGAAACACGGCGCCCAGGCGCTGGCCTTGCGGATGTTGCAGGCCAAGCCGGCTGGTATCGCCTGTTTCGACACTCACGCCGGCAGTGCGTTGTATGATCTGCGTAGCGAGCGTTCACAGAAAACGGCAGAGGCGGAGCAGGGTATCCGGAAATTGTGGGCGGCGGGTCCGTCTTCCCTGGGGGAAGATTGGCAGCCGCTGGTCAATGTCCTGGCGGATATTAATCAGGGCGGATCAGCACTGGACCAATACCCGGGTTCACCGGAATGGTTCCGGCGTTTCCGGCGCCCTCAGGACTCGTTGACCACCTTCGAACTTCACCCGACCGAAGGCCGGCACCTGGCGGACTGGGCAGGGCGCGACAAAGTCCGGGTGTTTCGTGAGGACGGCCTGAGTGGCCTGTTGCGCCAGTTGCCGCCGCCGTTACCACGCCTGCTGGTGCTGATCGATCCTTCCTATGAGGTCAAGTCGGACTATGGCGCGGTGGCGGATACGCTCGTGCGGGCCTGGCGCAAATGTCGCCACGGCGTCTATCTTGTCTGGTATCCGATACTGACATCGGGGCTGGAACAGACGCTCAAACAGGCGGTTGTGAACGGGCCGGTCACCCGGGTTCTCAGCAGCGAGATCCATTTGAAGTGCCCCCCGGACAAGGGGATGACCGGGTCAGGCATGCTGGTGGTGAATCCGCCCTGGGGCTTTGATGAGCGTCTCGCGGCGATGCTGGCCGAGGTTTCGGGTGAGGAGTGTCTGAACGTATCTGCCACCATGGACTGGCTGGTGCCGGAATAGGCCGCGCCTTTTCTGTTGTAAGAATCAGTCCCGGTCGCCAGGGTCTGACCTGCCCAGCTCCTGCTCCCATGATGAAATCAGTTCCAGCATGGTGTTGAGAATTTTTGCTCCACGTTCGCCCGCATTCTCGATGTAGGTGTCCCTGACTCCGAGGCTGGCTTTGCGGAAGCGCTCGCGTTCTTCCTCGCTCAGTCTTACCAGTGAGATGTCACGATCCTCGGTAATCTGCTGCAGTCTGGATTCGTTCAGTTCCGCCTGTTTACGGTAAATCAGCGGGGCAACGTCGGCCAGAGCGTCATCCAGCCATTGCTGCTGATCATCGGGCAGGGCTTCGTACCATTCCCGATTGGAAACCACCGAGGCAATGAACTGGGCCGGGCGGGCAAACGTCAGTGTGCTTTGAACCTCGTAGAAGCCCATCTCTTCAATGGCGAATACCGGATTGGTCTGACCGTCAATACGCTGTAGTTGAAGGTCGTTGTAGACCTGGGAGTAAGGGGTAGGGTGAGGGTCAGCGCCGTAGGCCCTGTAGGTTTCCGCGGAGATCCTGGACGTCATGGTGCGTATCTTGAACCCGCCAAAATCTTCCGGGCTGCGCAGGGGCTTGTTGGCGGTCCATACCATCCAGCCTTCCGGTACAAATCCCAGCAATTTCATGTTGCGTTCGGCATAGGGTTCGCTGAACAGTGTCAGGAGCTGGTCGCTGGCCAGAAGCCTGCGATTGACCTCGCTGTCGTCAGACAGCACATAATGCAGGGTGAACACGCCCACTTCCGGGATGGTATCGGCCAGGTGGCCGGGGGACGCGAAGGCAAGGTGAACCGAGCCGTCCTGGGTCAGTTCCGTCAACTGTGCTGAAGTGCCCAGGGAACCATAGGGGAATATGTCCAGCTCGATGTTGCCGTCGGAAATACTTTCGATCCGTTGCTTGAGTTCATTGGCGTAGAGGTGCTGAACACTGCCTTCAATTTCCTCCAGCGCAAACCGCCAGGTTACAGGATACTCGGGAACGCCATTATCAGCCCCTGTCGCCTCTTGCTTGTTGTCCTGTTGGGGGTCGGAGCAGCCCAATAGAACGGTCAGGGCTGTTGCGAGCAACAGGCTAAGCCGGGGGCAAAATGATGGCATGTCTATGTCTCCAATGACGTTTTCTGGTCCGAAACTTCCTGTCACAAGGTACCACAAGATAACAGTCGGCGTGGTTGGCCCGGATGCCGGAGCAAAAAAAAAGCCCCGCTGGGCGGGGCTTTGCGCTGACGTTGATCGCAGGGGGAGCGATTACATCAGGGCGTCAACGCGGTTGCGTACCTTCGGCTCGCTGTTATACGCGGTCGCAATCGCGTTGTAGGTCGGGATATCCAGACCAGAGTCTTCGATGACGGATACCATTTCATCGTTGGCTTCCATCTGCAGCTCCTGGGCCTTTTCCTGGGAATCTGCGTTTTCGATTTTCTCCATGTACTCGTCACGGATATCGTTGATGCCGCCTTGAGCTTCGACGAACTTCTTCAGTTCGGCATCATTGTAGTTGGTGTTCTGGGTGCCCGCAGCCGCCGGATCGCTGTAGCCTTCCTGGCCGGTCTGGGCCGGGTTCTGCTGCTGGCTTTGCTGGGCCAGGGCGGGACCGGCTGCAAGCAGGGCCATGGATACGGTCAGTGAAGTGAGAAGTTTGTTCATAGCGTTACTCCTTTCTCTGCATTTGGGCGCCACTCATTGGAGGCAGCCATTGGTTCGAAACAAGTCTGTTTCGGTACGTTTGTGTTCGTACCCACTATGCAATCAAGGTGTGTGCCAGGTTTTGCGTTGATAATAAAGTCAATAAAAACAAAGACCTACGCTTTATCTGGGGTTAACTTCATGTAATAACGGTTGTGGCGAAATGCCACATGTGGCAAAAAGGTGTGACATTTTGTCGGAGCGCGCCTCATGCAACGGCCTGTCCTGAATGCAGGAAGAATGTTTCGTTCCCTGCGCCTGACCCTGGTATTGAGCCTGGTGGTGCCGCTGATGGTATTCAGCGGGCTGGCGATATACCTGGGCTTGAGTGCTGTTGAGCGCAACCTGAATGATCGGTTGAGGGAAGACCTCGAACTTGTGGCCCGGGCGGTCAGTGGCCCCCTTTCCCGGGCAATGTCGGAGGGGGATGAGATCGTGATGGGAGAGTCCCTGGAGTCCATCTTCCGGATTGGTCGGGTGTACGGCGCCTCGGTGTTTGACGAGGAGGGCAAACAGATCGCCAGTCTCGGTGTGGCAGACAGTGACGTTGCCAGCAGTGAAAGTGCCGAGCAGGTCATCTCAAGTGGTGAACTGGGCGGCGCGTTTCGCCGGGTGGATGGTGAGTCGGTGTTCTCTCAGTTTACACCGCTGGTGGCCGGGGACGGTCGTATCCAGGGGTTGTTGCAGATTACCCGCAAGCGCAGTGATTTTCATGAGCTGGTCGCATCCAGTCGTTTGTGGGCGATAGTCATCTGGTCGTCGCTGTCGCTTATCGTCATTTTCGTGGTAGTGCTCGGGCATTACGGCGCGGTGGGGCGTCATGTCAGCCGGTTGCTGGAGATCATGTATTCCATGGCGCCGGGCCACTGGCGAGTGGATGCGCTGCCGGGCGGTCCCCGTGAACTCAGGCAGATTCATGAGGGGCTTAAGGATATGGGCGAGCGGATGGCTGCTGCGGAAGCTGAGATCAGTGAACGGGTCGTCCGGGAGAGGGAGCTGGCGGAACAACTGGAGTACCAGGAAAAGGTGGCCATGATCGGTCGTGTTGCCGGCGGCGTGGCACACGAGCTGGGGGCGCCCCTGAATGTGATCCAGGGCCGGGCAAATATACTGCGCCGTACCGGCTTGCCGGAAGGGCAGGGTCGACACCTGGACGACATTGAACACCAGGTGGAACGTATGACGCTGATTATCCAGCAGTTACTGGATTGTTTTCGTCATGTCCCGGATTCACGAAGAGATACGGATCTGGCGGCGGCTCTGCGTGAAGTGACGGATCGCATTTCTGATGATCCCAAATGTTCTGCAAAAACGGTCGTGACCCATGGTCTGAATCAGCTGGCCGGGATCAAGGCTGAACCGACCCGCCTCGAGCTTGCCTGTGTCAATGTCGTCCGCAACGCCTGCCAGGCCAGCAGCAGTCGTGTTGAAGTGTCTCTGTTGCAGGGCGACGGTTTATGGGAAGTCCGCGTTGATGATGACGGCGAGGGGATTGCCCCGGAGGTCCGGGAGCGTGTTTTCGAACCCTTCTACAGCACCCGTCCGGCGGGAGAGGGTACAGGCCTGGGGCTCGCAGTGGTGGGCAGCGTCCTCAAGGAGCATGGGGGTTACGCCGAGGTTGGCGAAAGTCCCCTGGGTGGCTGTCGTATGAGTCTGTTCTGGCCGGGGGTACCTGCATATGAATGACAGACAGCCTGCCATCCTGCTGGTTGAGGATGATGCCAGCCTCCGTTTGTTGCTGGCGGAAGAACTGGAACTGGATGGCTATCGGGTTGAAGTGGCAGCCACTGCCCGTGAGGGGCAGCAGAAAGCCCTGGAAACCGAGCCCGATCTGATTGTTTCCGACCTGCGTCTGCCTGATGAGGATGGGTTATCGATTCTCAGAGAGCTTCAGGCTGCAGGTCATTCGGTGCCCTTTATCATCATCACTGCCTTTGGCACGGTGGATCAGGCGGTGGATGCGCTCAAGGCGGGTGCTGATGATTTCCTGACTAAGCCGCTGTCGACCGACCACCTGCGACTGAAAATCCGCCGTCTGCTGGCCCAGGCCGAAATCACCAGTGAGCTGGCCCGGTACAAATCCAGGAGCAGCGACGATGCCTCCCTGGGCCTGGTCGGCGAGAGTGCGGCCATGAGAAGGCTGCGCACGGAAATCCGACAGGTCGCCCGCAGTCATGCCGCGGTGCTGATCAATGGCGAGAGTGGCACCGGCAAGGAACTGGTCGCCCGTGCCATTCACCAGGAAAGTGAACGCCAGGCAAAGCCATTTCTGCCGGTCAACTGCGCCGGTATCCCTCATGAGCTGATGGAAAGCGAATTCTTTGGTCACGAAGCGGGTGCCTTTACCGGGGCAAGGCAGGCCCGCAAAGGACTGTTTGCGGAAGCAGACGGGGGCACCCTGTTGCTGGACGAAATCGGGGAAATGCCTCTGGCATTGCAGGCAAAGCTATTACGGGTGTTGCAGGAAGGGACCATCAAGCCGGTGGGTGCCGATCAGGAAGAAACGGTGGATGTACGCATTATTGCCGCGACCCATGTGGACCTTCTGAAAGCGGTCGAGGAAGGCTCTTTCCGTGAGGATCTGTATTACCGGCTGGAGACCCTGGCGTTGGTGGTTCCGCCACTGCGGGACAGAGGGGATGACGTCGACATCCTGGCCATGCATTTTCTCCGGGAAGCGGCGCTGCGTCATGAACGCGGGTTCATGCGCCTCAGCGAGGTGACGTCCCGCACCCTGATGGACTACCCGTTCCCCGGTAACGTAAGAGAGCTAGGCAGCGCCATTGAGCGTGCGGTGACCTTTTGCGACGGTGATGTGATCCAGCCGGAACACCTGCCTGCCAGAATACGCAAGCGCCAGGCTGAATCTCCTGCCACGCCTGCTCGACTCAATCGGGATAATCTGGCAGATTGGCCGACCCTTGAAACCCTCCAGCAGAATTACGTCAGCGACGTCATCCGTGCCGTGGGCGGTAACAAGCGCCGGGCCGCCCAGATCCTGGGAGTGAATCGAAGGACTCTTTATCGCTGGCTGGATGCCGGCACAGGGGAAAAAGAATGACCAGTCAGAAACAGGCAATGTTGTACGGCTTGGCGACGGTCCTGCTCTGGTCCACTGTGGCGACCGCGTTCAAGTTGTCCCTGCGTGAGTTGTCTCCGGTACAGATGCTGGTGATTGCCTGCTCCGCATCGGTGGTGGTGATGGCCATTATCCTGTTGGTGCAGAAGCGCTGGCATCTGGTGTTTTCACTGAGCCGTAAGCAATACCTGCAATCCATGGGCATGGGGCTGATCAACCCGTGCATTTATTATTTTGTCTTGTTCGGCGCCTTTGACCGTTTACCCGCCCAGGAAGCCCAGCCGCTGAACTACACCTGGGCCCTGGTGCTGGCCTACATGTCGGTGCCTTTTCTGGGCCAGCGACTGCGCCGGCAGGATATTATTGCCGGCCTCATCTGTTATGCCGGGGTGGTGGTCATCGCCACCCGCGGCGATGTGTTGTCACTGACTTTCTCAGATCCACTCGGCGTCGGGCTGGCCATTGCCAGTACTGTGATCTGGGCGTCGTACTGGATTATTGCCACCCGTGATACCCGTGACCCGGTGGTGGGGCTGTTTCTCAACTTCCTGTGCGGGCTGCCGGTGATCGCGGTGATCTGCGGCTTCACCGACGGCTACGACATCGTGCCGGGAACGGCGGTTGTGGCAGCGGTGTACGTCGGGGTGTTCGAGATGGGAATTGCCTTTGTGTTGTGGTCCTACGCCATGAAGAAGGCGGAGAACACATCGCGGGTCAGCAACCTGATCTTTATTTCACCCTTCCTGTCCCTGGTGTTCATCTCCCTGATCCTGGGCGAAGTGATCCTGCCTTCCACCTATGTCGGACTGGTACTGATTGTGGCCGGGCTCTGGGTTCAGCAACGCAAGGTCAGAAAGCGCATGTCACAGGTGGCGAGCGGATGAGCCGTTGGTACATTTATATGGTGAGGACCGCCAGGGGAGCGCTTTATACCGGTATAACCACGGATGTCGGGCGGCGTTTCGCCGAGCATCAGGCCGGGGCGCCGAAAGGCGCGAGGAGCCTTCGGGGAAAGGGACCGCTTGAGCTGGTGTTTACCGCCGAGGCGGAGGATCGCAGTGTCGCCTCCCGGCTGGAGTGGCATCTCAAGCAGTGGCCCCGTACCCGCAAGGAGGCGCTGGTGCGGGGCGAGATCAGTCTGCCCGGTAGCGATTGATGTGCGCCGCCGCAGTCGTCAAAGCGTTGGTTGCACGTTCCAGTTGACCGGCGTGGACCTGAAACACATGCCAGAGGCTGTTATAGATTTCCAGCGTGGTTTCGACGCCCTGTCTGCTCGCCAGCTCTGATAACTGCCGGGCATCGTTCAGCAGAATTTCCTCGCTTCCGACCTGAATCAGCAACGGCGGCAAGCCATCAAGGTCACCGTGTATGGGAGAAATCAGGGGGGTGGTTCTTGGTTGCTGCCCACAATAGGCGGTGGCAGCCTTCTCAATCCAGCGCGGTTGCAGGACCGGCTCGCGCTCCGGTGAATACAACTGCTGGTGTGTCAGGTCGACCCAGGGCGAGAAAACCGTCAGTGACGCTGGTAGCGGGCGGCCCTTGTCGCGGAGCCGCATGGCGAGGGCGATGGTCAGGCCGCCTCCGGCAGAGTCGCCGGCTATGGCGATGGACGCAGGGGCATGGCCTTCCTTTAACAAACCGTCATACACTGCCTCGGCATCATCCAGGGCGGCCGGGAACGGATGCTCCGGCGCCAGCCGGTAATCCGGGGCAATGATGGTTTGGCCGCTGGCCCTGGCCAGGTGGCCGGTGATGCCCCGGTGAGTGTCAGGGGAGCCGATGATATAGCCGCCGCCATGGAGATACAGGATAACCCCCTCCTTGGTGGCGCCATGCCGGGTTCTGACCGCCCGGATGCCGTTAACGGTGATTGAGTCGAACTTACACCCTCTGGGCGGTATGGAACTGCGATAAGCCTGGGCAATAACCTTGCGCTGGAGAGGGATCGGCACTGCCGGGTGTAGCAGGGGGCGAATCATGCGTTGCATGGTTTGCCTCAGGCCGGATTCAAGCAGGTTCTGCAGCATGGCTGACTCCGTGGAAAAGAAACAGGTTCTGTCCGTGATGTTACGGTGGTGTGCTAACCTAGTGACGGAAGCTGAAACGAACAAGGGTCACCTGGGCCATCTTCACTCATTTCAAATGACAAGCGTGTAACTCTACGTGTACTGGAAAACAGATACCATAGAAATTCCTGACTGGAATCGCGGCTCACTGCTGGACAGGCTTGAGCCGTTTGACCCGTCTGCCCCCCGGGAACTGGGGGATGAGATGGTGGCCTATTGCCGCTTTTATGGCCTGGATCTCTGGGTAGAGCATCCGGAGGTCAGCTACCATCAAGGTTATGTGAGCGCCGGCAAGCACCAGGTTATGGTGCATTATTTCCGGCTACCGGACAGTGGTCGGTCCAAAGGGACGGTGTTTATCCTTCATGGGTACTTTGACCATGTCGGGTTGTATAGCCAGCTGATCGACCGTTGCCTGGGGGCAGGGTTCGATGTCCTGACCTATGATCAGCCCGGGCACGGTTTGTCCAGCGGGACCCCGGCGGCGATCGGCAGTTTCCTGGAATACCAGGCCGTGCTGTCGGAAGTGATTGCCGATGTTAAAGGTAAAGTGAGGGAGCCGTGGTATGCGGTCGGGCAAAGCACCGGCGGAGCCATTCTGATCGACTACCTGTTGTCCGGCCGGCACAGCCAGCAAACGTCGGATTTTCGTCAGGTTGTGTTGCTGGCGCCGCTGATCAGGCCCGTGGGGTGGCTCGGTGCAAAGGTGCTGCACAGTCTGGCAAAGCCGTTCCTGACCCGTTGGCGGCGGGTGTTTGCGGAGAACAGCGGTAATACGCGATTCCTGCAATTCCTGAAAGAGCACGATCCGCTCCAGGCGCGGGCGGTTCATGTGGACTGGGTATCGGCTCTTAGGAGCTGGGTGCCCCACATTGAGTCTGCCAGGCCGGTGAATTTTCCGGTTACGGTGGTTCAGGGTGAAAAAGACCTGACCGTCGATTGGCAGCATAATTTGCGGATTATCCGTAATAAATTTTCCCCAGTGGAGGAACTTCGTATCCCGGATGGTCGTCATCATTTGGTGAACGAAGCTCAGGATCTGCAATCGACGGTATTCAATACTATTATTGATACCTTCTCAAACGACCGTGCGGGTACTCTGTCTGAGGCCTGCTAGGGATAAAAAAGCCAGGAGTAAGCTGTGAAGAAAACTGTTCTCGCTTTTGCCGTTGCCACCGTTGGTTTGGGTGGCTGTATGACCTATGACCCGTATACCGGGGAAGAAAAAACCTCCAGTGCAACCAAGGGAAGCATTATTGGCGCCATCGGTGGCGCCGCTGTGGGCGCTGCAACGTCAAGCAGCAGTGACCGTGGCAAGGGGGCTTTGATTGGCGCCGCCAGTGGCGCTGCCGTTGGAGGCGGTATCGGTTACTACATGGACAAGCAGGAAGCCGAGCTTCGCCGCAAGCTGGAAGGGTCCGGTGTTCGGGTCGTACGTAATGGTGATGAGATTGAGCTGGTTATGCCAGGCAACATTACTTTCGATACCGACCAATCCACCATCAAGCCCTCCTTCAGCAACACTCTGGAGTCCGTTGGCCTGGTTCTGAAGGAGTTCGACAAAACCATCATCCAGATCGACGGCCATACTGACAGCACCGGTGCACAGAACTACAACCAGCTGTTGAGTGAGCGCCGTGCCGGCTCCGTGCGGGACTTTCTGCTCAACCAGGGTATTGAGCCCAGGCGTACCCGGGCAGTGGGCTATGGCCCGCGTTATCCCATTGCGTCCAATGACACCGCTTCCGGGCGGGAGCAGAACCGTCGGGTCGAGCTGACACTGGTGCCAATGCAGTAAGGTTTGGTGCGGTTATAAAAAAGCCCCGGCGCTTTATTGCTCCGGGGCTTTTTTGTGGTTAGTTGGTATTGCTGGGTAGCCATTCATCAATGCGGTCTTTGAGATCCTGAAGCCGGTCTTCGCCGGAATCCCGTACCTCACCCAGTTTCTTGCGGGCATCCTCAATGCGGTCTTCCAGTTGCTGTACCTTCTCGGAGAACTCCTTCTGAATCTCAGCCTCTGCCTGGTCGTCTTTGGCTTTTGCCATCTTGTGTTCGGCGTCTGCCCTGAGACTGTCGATCTGTTTGCTCCAACGCTCTGTCTGGGTTTCCAGCTTGGTCAGCAGAGAATCCTTCAGTGACATGGTTTACTCCTGTCTATGGTTGTGCGTGCGGCTTGAACAAACGCTTTCCCTATTAACCATGGACGTTATTGGCCGTTTCTCAAGTGTTAATCAAAAAATAGCCGGTTAAATAACGTTAACTTCGTCACGTTTTGGCCCTCGATGCCATGTTGGTCAGGGTGTGGGTTGTGACAGATTGTCACGCTCAAAAACATTAATAATGATAAGTGAAGGAACGAACCCTATGATCAGCCGAATATTGCCTGCCGCCTGTCTTGGTGTCGCCCTGGCCGCTACCGCACCCGCAATCCACGGGAGCCTGCTGGGCGGCCTCGGGTTCACTGGCGAATCCAGCGATGAAACCGGGCAACAGGCATTGCAGCCCGGCGACGTATTGCCAGGTCGCTACATCGTCACCCTCAATCCGGATTTGCCCGACCTTCTCGGGTTGGCGGATCTGCAGGCGGGGGTCGAGTCCCTGTTGCTGGCTGTAGGAGGCGGAGAGATCCTTCATCTGTATAGCACCGCCATGACCGGGGCCGCGGTAACGCTGACCGATGGGCAGGCCGGCCTGCTGTCATCCCTGCCGGGAGTGCTGGCCGTGGAGCCGGATCGTATTGTTGCCGCCAACACCGACGTTCAGCAAGGCGCAACCTGGGGGCTGGACAGGATTGATCAGCAGGTACTGCCGCTGGATGAACTCTACCGTTACCCCGCGTCTGCCGGGGCGGGCGCCAATGTGTATATTATCGATACCGGCCTGCGGGACAGCCATGTGGAATTTACCGGGCGTGTGATTGAGGGGCGTAATTTCGCGGTCAATGACGCTGGCCTACTGGGCGTGGGAGGTTTGCCGTTGCTTGGCCCCCTGCTGAATCTTGGCGGAGAAACCGATCCAACTGATACCACCGACTGTAACGGCCATGGCACCCATGTGGCCAGCACCGCAGCGGGGTCTCAATATGGGGTCGCCAAGGCCGCCTCAGTTGCAGCGGTACGGGTGCTGGATTGCTCCGGCGCCGGTTCGAATGCCGATGTGATTGCAGGTGTGGACTGGGTCGCTGAAAACCATCAGGCGCCTGCGATTGCCAATATGTCTCTCGGAGGTGGCGATTCAGACGCTCTGGACTTTGCGGTGAAAGGCGCCATCGCCAAAGGTGTGACCTTTGTTGTTGCCGCCGGTAACAGCGATGCCGATGCCTGCTCCGGTTCCCCCAACCGTGTGGAGGCCGCCCTTACGGTGGGCAGCACTACCCGTGAGGATCAGCGTTCGTCCTTCTCCAACCACGGTGAGTGCGTAGATCTGTTTGCCCCTGGATCCGACATCACGGCGGCCTGGTACCAGACCGATACCGAGACCAACACCATCAGCGGCACGTCAATGGCTTCGCCCCATGTCGCCGGTGTGGCGGCGCTGGTTCTGGGTGATCAGGGTGGCTTGAGCCCGGATCAGGTGGGGGCCGCCATTCTGGAGATGACGACGGCAAATGTGCTGAGTGGTATCAAGGCGAGTTCGCCCAACTTGCTGCTGCGCGTACCTCAATAATTGCTATTGAGCTTTATGCTGGCGGAATAAAAAACGGGAGCCCTGGGGCTCCCGTTTTTTGTAGGCTTTCTGCCGATCTGATCAGAACAGAACGCGGCAGCGAATGGTGCCTTTGACGTGGATCAGCTTCTCCAGCGCCAGCTCACCGTACTCCTTGTCGACATCGATCACTACGTAGCCAATGTCTTCCTTGGTTTGCAGATACTGGCCGCAGACGTTGATGCCGTTCTCCGAAAACACCTGGTTGATTTCGGACATCACGCCCGGCACGTTCTCGTGAATGTGCAGCAGACGGTGCTGGTTCGGGTGTGAGGGCAGGGCCACTTCCGGGAAGTTCACGGAAGACACAGACGTGCCGTTGTCGCTGTACATGGCCAGTTTTTCCGCCACTTCGCGACCGATGTTTTCCTGGGCCTCGATGGTGGAGCCACCAACGTGCGGCGTCAGGATCACGTTATCGAATTCCCTCAGCGGAGAGACAAATTCCTCGTCGTTGGACTTGGGCTCAACCGGGAAAACGTCAATGGCGGCGCCAAGGAGTTTGCCGCTTCCGAGGGCATCGGCCAGAGCGTCAATATCCACCACGGTACCCCGTGAGGCATTCATCAGGATCGAGCCCGGCTTCATCTGGGCGAACTGCTCAGCTTTGAACATGTACCTGGTTGATTGGGTTTCCGGCACGTGCAGGCTGACCACATCAGAGATGTTCAGCAGCTCTTGCAGCGTACCTACCTGAGTGGCGTTACCGATCGACAGCTTGGAGACCACATCGTAGAAGTACACGTCCATGCCCAGGCCTTCGGCCAGCACACTGAACTGGGTGCCGATGTTGCCATAGCCGATGATGCCCAGCTTCTTGCCACGAATCTCGTAGCTGTTCTTGGCGGATTTCAGCCATTCACCACGATGAGCCTTGGCGCTTTTCTCGGGCACGCCACGCAGCAGCAGGATAGCCTGGGCCAGCACCAGCTCGGCCACGCTGCGGGTGTTGGAGAAGGGGGCGTTGAATACGGCGATACCCCGGCGGGTAGCCGCCTGCAGGTTCACCTGGTTAGTGCCGATACAGAAACAACCCACTGCCACCAGTTTTTGGGCGGCATCAAATACTTTCTCGGTCAGCTGGGTGCGCGAGCGAATCCCGACGAAGTGCGCGTCGGCAATCTTCTCAATCAGGTCTTCCTCGGCCAGCGAGTGAGTCAGGTACTCGATGTTGGTGTAGCCTGCGGCATTCAGGGTATCAATAGCAGATTGATGCACGCCTTCCAGCAGCAGGATCCGGATTTTGCTCTTTTCGAGAGACGTATTTGACATGGGCTTGCTTCCGAACCTTTCGTCACGTGAAATGACCTGGAGCCAGGATCGTCGGGCTGGCTCACAGAACAGGGGCGGTATGATACCATAAACGCAGATTTTCACAGCGCGTCGGATCGCCTGAATCAATTGCCCCGTGATTCGCTGAATACAGGCCCGCCGTCCAACCCTTACGAGACTGATAGCTTCATGAATTCCGAACAGATTATCGCTTCGCTGAGAGAGCTGATTGCCGCAGGGGATGCCCCCGGTAAAGTGTTGACCGATCCGGCAGACCTGGAAAACTACGGCAAGGACTGGACCAAAATCTATCCGCCCAAGCCGCTGGCCATCGTGCTGCCAAAAACAACGGAGCAGGTGCAGGCACTGGTGACCTTCGCCAATGACAACCAGGTGGCACTGGTGCCGTCCGGTGGCCGTACCGGCCTGAGCGCGGGCGCGGTTGCCGCCAACGGTGAAGTGGTGGTGGCGTTCGATAACATGAACCAGATTCTGGATTTCAGTGCCAGTGACCGCACTGTGCGCTGTCAGGCGGGTGTTGTGACCGAGCAGCTGCAGACATTCGCGGAAGAAAATGGCCTGTATTACCCGGTGGACTTCGCCTCCGCCGGCTCCAGCCAGCTGGGTGGCAACCTGTCCACCAACGCCGGTGGCATCAAGGTGATCCGCTACGGTATGAGCCGGGACTGGGTGGCCGGCCTCAAGGTCGTGACCGGCAAGGGGGATATCCTGGACCTGAACAAGGACCTGGCAAAGAACAACACCGGTTACGACTTGCGTCATCTGTTTATCGGTGCCGAGGGCACACTGGGCTTTATCACCGAAGCCACCATGAAGCTCTCCCGAAAGCCGGATAATCTGACGGTTCTGGTGTTGGGTCTGAACGACCTGACCAACACCATGGATGTGCTGCAGACCTTCCAGAAGCAGATCGACCTGACCGCCTACGAGTTCTTCTCCCACGAAGCCATGGGGCACGTGCTGGCCCACGGCCAGGTGCAGGCGCCGTTCGAAACCGAAGCCCCGTATTACGCCTTGCTGGAGTTCGAAGCGGTATCCGACCAGGTGATGGATGACGCCATGACCCTGTTCGAGCAGTGCGTGGAAAACGGCTGGGTACTGGATGGCGTGATCAGCCAGAGCGAAACCCAGGCCAACAACCTGTGGCAGCTGCGGGAGCGCATCTCCGAATCCATCGCGCCGCGCACGCCCTACAAGAACGACATTTCCGTGGTGGTGTCCAAAGTGCCTGGCTTCCTGCAGGAAATCGACGCCGTGGTGAACGAGCATTACCCGGACTTCGAAATCATCTGGTTCGGCCACATCGGCGATGGCAACCTGCACCTGAATATCCTTAAGCCGGAAGACATGGCAAAGGAGGATTTCTTCGAGAAATGCCAGCAGGTCAACAAGTGGGTATTCGAGATTGTCGAGCGATACCAGGGCAGTGTCTCCGCCGAGCACGGTGTGGGCATGACCAAGAAACCCTACCTGCATTACACCCGCAGTGAAGCGGAGATCGCCTACCTCAAGGGTATCAAGCAGGTCTTCGACCCCAACGGCATCATCAACCCGGGCAAGATTTTCGACTGATGCAGGATCATATCGTCGTACTGACCGGCGCTGGCATCAGCGCCGAAAGCGGACTCTCCACCTTCCGTGACAACGGTGGGCTGTGGGAGCAGCACAGTGTGTACGATGTGGCCACCCCGGAAGCCTTTGAACGCAACCAGGAGCTGGTGCTGCGGTTCTACAATGAGCGCCGTCGCCAGCTTCAGTCAGCCGAGCCTAATGAAGCGCACCGGCTGTTGGCGGAGCTTGAAGAGCGCTACCGCGTCACGGTGGTCACGCAGAATGTGGACGATCTTCACGAACGCGGTGGCTCCTCCAGTGTGATCCACCTGCACGGTGAATTAACCAAGGCCCGCAGCTCCCGCTTTCCGGAGCTGGTGTATGACATCGGTTACCGGGATATCAGCCCCGGTGATACCTGTGACGAGGGCGCCCAGCTCAGACCCCATATCGTCTGGTTTGGCGAGGAAGTACCGATGCTGGAGAAGGCGGCCGAGGTGGTTCGCACCGCCGATCACCTGTTGATTGTCGGCACCTCCCTGCAGGTCTATCCTGCCGCTGGCCTGGTTTACGAAACCGATTTTGATGTACCCATCACCGTCATCGATCCGGGTGAGCCGGCTTCCGTCTCCAGGGCCCGGGTAATCCGCAAGGGGGCGTGTGAGGGGATGGCCGAATGGGTTGCCGGCCTGCGGTAGACTGAACCTCCGGATTGACGGCCTGTCTCAGTTTCGGGTCTTGAGCTAGTCTCAAGTAAAAGTCCGATGCAGGAGGCAGGTCATGTTGCACAACTACCGCGCTATTGTTTCGATCCCGCTGTTCGCACTTCTTGTTCTTGGTTCGGCCATGGCCGCTGCCCATCACGGCTGGGGCTGGGCGACCGATGAAGAGTTTGAAATTACCGGTACAGTGACCGGGAAGCGCCTGGGTAATCCTCATGGCGAAGTCACACTGGATGTTGAAGGCCAGGAGTGGGTGATTGAAGTGGGGCAGCCCTGGCGCAATGAACGAGTCGGCCTCACGGATGAGTTGTTGTCTGACGGCCAGGTGCTGACGGTTCACGGCCATCGGTCCGCACGGGAAGGGGAGCGGTTGGTCAAGGCCGAACGCATTGTCATTGATGGCAAGGAGTACAACCTCTATCCCGGTCGTCCCTCCTGAGCGCCAGGGCAGGGTATGCAGGAGGTCGCGCTATTCCTGGAGCAGACCGCTCTGGCCGAGGGATTACGGGATTCCGTATGGCTGTACCCGCTGGTCAATGCCGGGCACGTGCTGGGTATCGCCCTGGTGGTGGGCGGCGTCGTTCCCCTGGATCTGAGGATACTTGGTCTGTGGCCGAAGCTGCCACTGCTGCCGTTCTGGCGTGTTCTGAGAACAACTGTTGCCGCCGGGCTGGCCTTGGCGGTAGTCACCGGATTTCTGCTGTTCCTGACCCGCGCTCCTGAATACCTCGCTTCCAGCTGGTTCCTGGGTAAACTGACTGTTCTCCTGCTGTCTCTGGCCAACGTTGCATTGGTTATGGCCCGGTATCCGCTGCCGGAGGCGGCTGATCGGCCGCCGCCTGGCGGACTGAAAGTCTGCGCCCTGATTTCGCTGGTTGGCTGGTGCCTTGTGCTGCTGCTTGGCCGTCTTGTGGGGTACTTCTGATCGCTATGGCTTGTCAGCCCGAGGTCTGCTGCAGATACTTCTCCAGTTCGTCGCGAAACGCCGCCTGCACCCCTAACCTCTTCAGCATCCAGTAATGCCCGGCGATCATCCGGTCGATGAAGATGCTTTCCACCGGCGGTTTGAAATAATCCAGATACTTGAACACCGTGGTGGTCTTGGCGGCTACCTGCTTGTGGATGTCGGATTCCGCAAAATCGTAGGGCTCGCTCTGATTGAAGGGCACGATGAGAATGTCCCGCCACATGGCGTAGTAGGCCTCGTCCACCGCCGGTTGTGATTCCACCCGTGCGCCCAGGGCGATCAGGTGGTGGTCCAGTGCCGCGTAATCTTCGTCCAGTGCAGACACCAGTGCCTTGCGGTAGGCCTCGACAATCTCCGGCTTCAGTTTCTTCACACAGCCAAAGTCATACAGGATGATGGAGCCGTCGGGTCGGTAGGCAAAATTGCCCGCGTGGGGGTCACCATGGATACACTGAAAGCGGAACAGCTGGTCCGCCATCATGGTGAAGATGCGGTGGCCGATCAGGTTGATGGTCTCTTGGCTGTACTTCACGGGGGTGATGGCGTTGATATGATCGCCCTCCACCAGCTCCATGGTCAGCACACGTCTTGAGGAGTGGCTTGCAAACACCCGGGGAATAATGATCCAGTCATCCTTGGCGTGAAACTCGCGGAACTCTTCCAGGTTGCGGGCTTCGTTCTCGTAGTCCAGTTCTTCCTTCAGGCGGACACGGATTTCACCGAACAGCTGGTCTACGTGTTCTTTCGGCATCTTCAGCAGGCCACCGAGTTTCAGGGCCAGGCGCAACTGCTTCAGGTCGCTGTCGCAGGATTCGTCCACGCCGGGGTACTGGACTTTAACAATCACATCGGTGCCATCGTGCAAGCGAGCCCGGTGGACCTGGCCGATGGAGGCGGCTGCGTAGGGAGTCTCCTGCAGGTATTCAAACAGCTCCGGCACCGGTTTTCCGAGTTCGGATTCCACTTGCGCGACGATCACATCGAATGGCATCGGCGGCGCTTCTTTCTGCAGTCGTTCGAGGGCGTCGGAGAATTCCTTGGGCAGAAAATCCTGGGTCTGGGACGCAATCTGCCCCACCTTCATTACCGCGCCTTTCAGCTCTCCCAGCGTATCGGCAATCTGGTCGGCCATGCGAGTGTAGCTTTCGCTTTGGGCGCCTTCGTCGTTCTCGGTGCGGAACAGGCGGCGGGCCCGTTGGCCGGCGTATTGCCCGGCGACGGATGCGGTCATGCCTGCGAGTCTGAAGAATCGTCCACTACGGGAGGTCACCGGTTTTTTAGCCATGTACTGAGTACGTCCTGAGCGGCGGAAAAGTTTGGTACCAATCTTACGCTAAATCACCCGGGTTTCGACAAACAGCACGTCTTCCAGCTCAAGGGACAGGATCTGTCCGGATGCGAGAGCCCCCACGCCACTCGGCGTTCCTGTCAGCACCACGTCTCCCGGCATCAGGGTGAACTGGCTGCTCATATGGGCAATCAGGGGGATGACCGGGTTGAGCATGTCACGGGTGTTGCCAGTCTGCTGGCGCTGTCCGTCAATGTCGAGGGTAAACGTCAGGTGGTCTTTCCTGAGTTTATCCGCTGCAATGAAGGGTGACAGGGGGCAGGCGCCGTCAAAGGCCTTGGCCCGCTCCCACGGGTGGCGCTTCTCTTTCAGCAGGGTCTGGACATCCCGCAGGGTCAGATCCAGTGCCAGCCCGAAGCCCAGAATCGCGGCTTCTGCCTCGCTGGGGGAGGCGTTGGTGAGGGGGCGGCCAATAAGGACCGCCAATTCCGTCTCGAAATGAACTTCCCCCCGGTCCCGGGGGAAGTCCAGTGGGCGGGTCATGTGGACCGCAGCCGTGGAGGGCTTGATAAACAGCAGCGGCTCGTCGGGTACCGGGTTGTTCAGTTCCCGGGCGTGTTCCGTGTAATTGCGGCCAATGCAGACAATCTTGCCAAGGGGTAGGTGAACCGGGGTGCCGTCCTTCCAGTGGTGTTGATAGTCGGGCATGGCCGTCTCCTGTTTACTAGTCGCCTTCAAAGGAGCAAACAGTATATACCTGCAATCCCTCTTCCTGCAGCTTGCGGGAGCCGCCAAGATCCGGCAGATCAATCATTGCCGCCACTTCGACAATTTCCGCACCGATACGGCGAATCAGCCGGGCGGCGGCCAGCATTGTGCCGCCAGTAGCAATCAGGTCGTCCACCAGAACCACGTTATCGCCGGGCTTGAAGGCATCCTTGTGGAGTTCCACGGACGCGGTGCCGTATTCCAGTTCGTAATCTTCCACCAGGGTATCGAAGGGCAGTTTGCCTTTCTTGCGAATCAGTACCAGTGAGGCGTTCAGTTCGTAGGCCAGTGCCGAGCCGATGATGAAGCCGCGGGCATCCACGGCGGCGACGGCGTCGATGTTCTGCCCATGGTAACGATGGACAAAGGCGTCAATCAGCTTGCGAAAGGCCGTGCGATCCTGAAGAACCGTGGTGATGTCACGGAAGGCCACGCCAGGCTTGGGCCAGTCAGGCACCGTGCGGATGGCTTTTTTGATGTTCTCTGAAAAGTAATCCATAAATTGTCCGGGAAAACGCTGGAGGCGGCTTACGCTACGTCCAGGAACATGAATTTCAGTACAAAAACAACAGCGATGATGACCACGCTGGCGTTCAGGTGAGACCAGCGGCCGCTGAGGGCTTTCAGTACAGCATAGGTGATGAAGCCGAGTGCAATGCCGTTGGCAATGGAAAAGGTCAGCGGCATCATCAGCGCGGTCACCACGGCTGGCGCGGCATCGGTGACATCGTCCCAGTCAATGAGCTTCAGGCCGGAGGTCATCAATACCGCTACAAACAGCAGCGCCGGAGCGGTGGCGTAGGGTGGAATGACGCTGGCAATGGGTGACAGGAACAGGCAGGCCAGGAACAGGGCGGCGACCACCACGGCGGTCAGCCCGGTGCGACCGCCGGCGGAGATGCCCGCGGTCGATTCGATGTAGCTGGTCGTGGTGGAGGTGCCCATCGCCGCACCCGACATGGTCGCGACGGAGTCGGACATCAGTGCACGGCCAAGGCGGGGCAGCTTGCCGTCCTGGTCCAGGAGGCCGCCGCGTTGGGCTGCGCCAATCAGAGTGCCGGATGTATCGAACAGGTCCACGAACAGGAATGCAAAGATGATGCTGATCATGCCCACGTTGAGGGCACCGGCAAGGTCCAGCTGCATGAAGGTGGGCGCCATGCTCGGCGGCGCGGAGGCAAAGCCATTGTATTCCACCATGCCCAGCATCATGGCGATCACGGTGACTGCGATGATGCCGATCATCACCGCGCCGGTGACCTGACGGAACGCCAGGGCGCAGATCAGTGCAAAACCGCCAAAGAACAGCAGGGCTTCGGGACCTTTGACGTCGCCCATACCCACCAGTGTGGCCGGGTTATCCACCACAATGCCGGCGTTCTTGAGGGCGATCAAAGCAAGGAAGAAACCGATGCCGGCGGAAATGCCGAAGCGCAGGGAGAGCGGAATGCTGTTAATGATCCATTCCCGGACCTTGAGAATGCTCAGCAGGAAAAACAGGAAACCGGAAATGAACACGGCACCCAGAGCCACCTGCCAGCTGTAGCCCATGCTGCCCACCACGGTAAACGAGAAGAAGGCGTTCAGCCCCATACCCGGTGCGAGGGCAATTGGGTAGTTGGCCCACAGACCCATGATCAGTGTGCCTATCACCGCAGCCAGGCATGTAGCCACAAACACTGCGCCGTAATCCATGCCAGCGGCTTCCAGCATGCTCGGGTTGACCACAATAATGTACGCCATGGTCAGGAAGGTAGTAATGCCGGCCACCACCTCTTTACGGACATCGGTGCCGTGGGCCTTTAATTGAAATAATCGCTCAAGCATGACGGAGGTCTGCCTCACTGAGTGCTGGGTAGGGTTTCGGTTTTGAAAAGAGTCGATGACACTGAATTGTGTGAAAAAACGGCAATCTTACCGGCTGAGAGGTCTCAGGCCAAGGGATGATTGGAGGTTCATCATTACGGATTACCCTCAGCCATGGGGATCGCGTTGAAGCCGGATATCAAACCGAACAGCCAGCATCCGCACAATAACGATAAACAACAGGCCCACACTCAGGGCAATGGTTTCGCTTTCCATGAACCATTGGCACACAAAATAAAGCCAGCAACCGGCGAATGAGATCGAAGCGTAGATCTGATCCTTGCGGAAAATGAACGGAACCTCGTTACACAGGGTATCCCGCAGTGCGCCACCGAAGGTGCCGGTCATCACGCCGAGCAGGGACGCAATAAACCACGAATGCCCGAGATCAAGCGCCAACTGGGCGCCAAGAATGGAGAAAATGCCCAGGCCGATGGCGTCGGGAAACACGATTCGTGATTCACGGATTTTTTCCGCCCGCCGCCAGTAACTGAACACAATGGCCATGGCGAGAATGAGGATGGGCTGCTCCTGGTGCTTGATCCAGTACAGCGGATGGTTATCCATCATCAGATCCCGCAGGGTTCCGCCGCCCAGTGCCGTGATGAACCCGATGGTGAACACCCCCACGGGATCCATATTTTTGGATCGCGCAACAATCATTCCTGAAATGGCGAAGGCAACAACGCCAATCATTTCAAGAAAATAGATGATATCGAACATAACAGACCGTGAAAGACAGGAAACAGCGGCGAACCAGCCGGGTTTGAGTGCGCGAAGGATAGCCTAAATTCATGCTGGATTCATCCCTGGCTAATCACAGGATATAAATAACCCTAATGCGGATGGATAAGATATCTTTATTTGCTTCATGGAGTGACTCTGTTTAGCTTGATGGGAATTAAAAACGGCATTGATGTTTTCCCAATAACAATGGAGTCACTATGAAAGCCATCCTCTGTAAAGAATACGGCCCAGCAGAAAAGCTGGTGATCGAAGATGTCGCGAGTCCCGAGGTTAAAGGCCACGGCGTGAAAATCCGCGTGAAAGCGGCGGGCCTGAACTTTCCCGATACCCTCATTATCGAAAACAAGTACCAGCTAAAACCGTCGCTGCCATTTTCACCGGGTGGTGAAATGGCCGGTGAAGTGATTGAGGTGGGCGAGAAGGTTACCCGTTTCAAACCGGGCGACCGGGTCGCCGGCCTGACCGGTTACGGCGCCTTCGCCGAGGAAATCGTGGCGCCGGAACAGAACCTGCTGCCGGTACCTGATGCCATGCCCGACGAAAAGGCTGCCGCCTTCTCCATGGTTTACGGCACTTCCTACTACGCCCTGAAGCAACGCGCCAACCTGCAGCCGGGTGAAACCCTGCTGGTGCTGGGTGCCAGCGGCGGTGTAGGCCTGGCCACTGTGGAGCTGGGCAAGGCCATGGGCGCCCGCGTCATTGCCGCGGCCAGCTCCGCTGAGAAGTTGGCGGTGGCCAAAGCAGCCGGTGCCGATGAGCTGATCAACTACACCGAAGAGCCCCTGAAAGAAGCAGTCAAGAAGCTCACCAATAGCAAAGGCGTGGATGTAATCTACGACCCGGTCGGCGGCGACTTCACCGAACAGGCCCTGCGTGCCATGGCCTGGAACGGCCGCCACCTGATCATCGGCTTCGCCGCCGGCGATATCCCCAAGATCCCGGCGAACCTGACGTTGCTGAAGGGCTGTTCCGTGGTCGGCGTGTTCTGGGGTAGCTTCACCCAACGCGAACCAGAGGCCAGCGCCCAGAACATGATGGAGCTGATGAAACTCTACGCCGAAGGCAAGATTGATCCGAAGATCAGCGAAGTGTTCGAGTTTGAGGACTACGCCAAGGCCCTGGGTGCCCTGACCGAACGGCGTGCTACCGGGAAGGTGGTGCTTAAGGTCGGCTAGGGTCGGCAGCTTGGGAGTTCGGTTATTGTAGCCTGCTTGATGTGGTGGTGACGCCGTGTCGGGCAGGCCTTCCCAAAAACCGCTACAAGCACATCCCTGTGCGCTTCGTTCCGGCCATCCCTNGCCTCCAAGATTTTTGGGAAGGCCTGCCCGACACGGCTTGTAAACTTCTCGGATATATCAGGCCTACGTACCTACGCTTTTGAATTTTATCGGACATAACTGAAATGTCCGAACGCGCTGGTGGGCGCCCCCTCCCAAAAATTTCGGAGGCCATGGATGGCCGGAGAGAAGCGCACACGGACGTGCTTGTAGCGGTTTTTGGGAGGGGGCGCCCACCAGCGCAGTCCCCCCCAGAAAAAACAGGCTAGGGCCCAAAGAAGCAGGCCCCTCCAAAGTCAGAAACTAACCTTCCCAGCATCAATCTCGGAAACCAGCTTCTCATCAAGCTTGGTATACCCATCTGTACGAGGCAGCCAGGCATAAACCTCCTCGCCAGACTTGCCGAGGGAATAGCCGGCTTTCTGGATGTCCACCTTGCGGTACTTGAAGGTACCGGTTTTCTCGATGGCGTGGGTCACGCGCACGAACACCGGAATCGCGTAAGCGGGCAGGTTTTCCTTCAGGTATGCGAATAGCTTATTGATATCAAATTCGCTGCCGTTGCTGTGGGGAACCAGAGTGACCATACCGGCCTTGCCGTTGGTTTTGGGGATTTCCACACCGTAGACAATGGCTTCTTCTACCATGCCGGAGCCGTCGATGATGTTCTCCACTTCCGTGGTGGACACGTTCTCGCCCTTCCAACGGAAGGTATCGCCCATGCGGTCTACGAACTGCAGGTGGCCGCAGCCAATTTCCTTCAGAACGTCGCCGGTGTTGAACCAGGCATCGCCTTTCTTGAACGCATCGCGGAGGATGGATTTTTCCGTGGCTTCTTTCTGGGTGTAACCCTCGAAGGACCATTTCTTGGTAATCTCACCGATCAGCAGGCCCGGCTCGCCCTTGCGAACCTCCTTCATGTAGCCCTTCTCGTTGCGGATCGGGTCGCGGGTGCCTTCGTGGAATTTCACCAGTTTGTACGGGGCAGTGGAGAAGCCCACGGTGTTATCCATGTTGAAGAAGTTGGAGAAACCGATGTTACCTTCGCTGGAGGCATAAAGTTCCGCCACGGTTTCAATGCCGAAGCGCTGCTTGAACTCTTTCCAGATTGATGGGCGCAGACCATTGCCGATCATTTTGGTCAGATTGTGGTTGCGGTCCTGCTCGCTGGCGGGCTGGTTCAGCAGGTAGCGGCAGAGTTCACCGACATAGCCAAAGGTGGTGGCGTTGTATCGCCGCACATCGTCCCAGAACGCGCTGGCGGAGAATTTGCGGCGCAGGGCGATGGAGGAACCGCCAGCCAGTACGGAGCCCCAGCACACCAGCAATGCGGTGCCGTGATACAGCGGCAGCGTGCAGTAGAGAACATCGTCCGGTTCCATGGCCAGGGACATCAGGCCGAAGCCGCCGTAGGCTTTCACAAACTTGCGATGGCTACCGGGTGCGGCCTTGGGCAGACCGGTGGTGCCGGAGGTGAACAGATAAATCGCTGTGTCACCCATTTTCGGCGGGTTGCTCAGCACCGGATTGGTGCCGCCGTGGGCGCTCACTTTTTCCGCCATGTTGACGTAGCCTTCCGGGGCGTCGCCGAAGATGTTCAGGGTGTTGGTGTCGGCCAGGAACAGGAACGGCGTACGATGCCGGGTTAGCAGGTCATCCTTTACAGCATCGAACGGCTCTACCAGCTCTTCGCCAACCACCACCATGCGCGGCTTGATCAGGTTCACGCTGTGTTCCAGCACCTTGCCTTTCTGGGAGGTATTGAGCATGGCACAGGACACGCCGATCTTGGCGGCACCGGCCACCACAGCCAGAATTTCCGGGCGATTTTCCAGGAAGACGGCGATGGACTCACCTTTGACCAGTCCCTGGGCCAGCAGGAAGTTGGCGATGCGGTTCGCCCAGGCGTTGAACTCGGACCAGGTGACGCTGCGATCTTCGTAGGCGATGGCAGTGCGGGACGGGTATTTTTCCGCGTTCCGCTCCACCAGGGTGCCAAGCGTCAGTTCTTTATTTTCGTTCTTGACTGAGTAGTAATAGTAGCCCTTGGCGATGGAAGGGAAGCGGCGGACGATGCCCGGAATGCTGCGGACGATGTCACGGGCTGAAACGTTGTCTTGACTCATGGTGTTATCCGTAAGGGTTTTGAGTTGTCATTTTGTCATTCATGCCCCGGGACACCATTCGCCGCCGGGGCTAATCCAGGAACAGGTCCGGTAGCAGCGGCTTGTCACCTGCGGCGTATCGGTACTGTTCGAAATCGGTTACGCCATCGCCCCTGAGGACGTCTTCGTCGATCAGCGCCTGGCCGGTCATGCTGGTGCCCGGGCGGTTCAGAATGCTGACCGCGGCATCGGCCATGATCTCCGGTTTGCGGCCCTGTGCCATCATCTCGGGGCCACCCACTTCATACTCGATGGCCGCCGTGGCAATCAGGGTCTTGGGCCACAGACAGTTGACGGCAATGTCGTAACGGTTGAATTCCTCTGCCATCCCCATGCTGAGCATGGTCATGGCGTACTTTGTTGTCGTGTAGGGTCCGTACTGGGCGAACCATTTGGTGTCCAGATTCAATGGCGGCGACAGGCTCAGGATATGAGCGTTGTCCGACGCCTTCAGCCAGGGCAATGCCGCCTGGCTGCAGGCGAACACCGCGCGGGCGTTGACCTGATGCATCAGGTCGTAGCGGCTGGCCTTGAGGTTTTCCACCCCGGTCAGCCGGATGGCGCCGGCGTTGTTCACCAGCACATCAATGCCGCCAAAATGTTCGCCGGCTTCATCCACACGCTGGCGTACCAGTTTCTCGTCCCGCACATCCAGCACCAGTGGCAGCGCCTGTCCGCCGGCGGCACGAATTTCCTCCGCCACACTGTGAATGGTGCCGGGCAGTTTCGGGTGTGGCGTGTCGGACTTGGCCCCGATCACCACGTTCGCACCCTGTCTGGCGCAGGCCAGGGCAATGGCCCGGCCGATCCCCCGGCTACCACCGGTGATAAAAACCGTTCGGTTGTTCAGGCTGTTCATGCGCTGGCCTCCTGTTCTGTCGCCTCGCCAGCGCTAATATTCACCAGCAGCTGGCTACGCTTGACCTGGTCGCCGTTGCTGACAAGCACCTCGCCGACCACACCATCCCGATCCGCCTTGACCGGATGTTCCATCTTCATGGCTTCCAGTATAACCAGAGTTTCGCCCTGTTGGACGGTCTGACCCGCCGTTACCAGCACATCAATGATGGCACCATCCATGGAGGCCTGGACCTTGCCGCTGCCAACGCCGTTGGCGCCCGCTGCAGGCTGGTGGGTAACGTCCCGCACCGACCAGGCTTGCCCGAACGCCTGCAAATATAGGGAATCCCCTTCGCGGTGATATTGGCAACGTTGACGTATGCCGTTGTCGATGATGCATAACAGGCCATCGCCGAGGCTTTCCAGGACGAGTTGGTAATGACTGTCGCCATGGCTGACAGACACTGTGTTTCCGGCCTTTCGCACCAGAAGCTCGATGGTTTTCTCGCCGGTGTCCAGCTTCATTGGCGTCATGGTCGCCGGTGCATTGCTCCAGGTGCTCTGGCCCGAAATGCCATGGTCGAGTACGCAGGCGGCCAGGGCCAGTTCGCGGACACCCGGGGCAAATGGTGCCAGTGACGGATCATCGCGGAAGGCCTGTTGCAGGAAGGCGGTGGTGGCTTCTCCCGCTCCGAAAGTCTCGTTGGCGATGATGCGGCTGAGGAAGTAGCGGTTGGTGGTGACCCCGAACACAGTGGTGTCTTCCAGGGCACGAATCAGCCGGCGGCGTGCTTCGTCCCGGTTCTGGCCCCAGGCAATGACTTTGGCCAGCATGGGATCGTAGTGGGGCGTGATGGTGTCGCCGGAGCGCACGCCGGTGTCGAAACGCAGGCCTTCGCCCTCGGCGGGTTCGAAGGCGTACAGTGGCCCGGTTTGCGGGGTGAAATCGTGGGCGGGGTCTTCCGCGTACAGTCGCACTTCGATGGCGTGGCCATTGAGCTGGATTTCGTCCTGCTGCAGGGGCAGGGGCTGACCTTCGGCCACGGCCAGTTGCCAGGCCACCAGATCCTGTCCGGTGATCAATTCGGTAACCGGGTGTTCCACCTGCAGGCGGGTGTTCATTTCCAGGAAGTAGAAGTTTCGGTCCTTGTCGACCAGGAATTCGACGGTGCCGGCGCCTTCGTAGCCGCAGGCGAGGGCGGCCTTTACCGCGGCTTCACCCATGGCCTGGCGCAGTTCCGGGGTGACGAACGGTGAGGGGGCTTCTTCCACGACTTTCTGGTGGCGACGCTGCACGGAGCAGTCCCGTTCGCCGAGGTAGACGGCGTTGCCGTGGCGGTCGGCGAAGACCTGGATTTCCACGTGGCGGGGTTCGATGACGGCTTTTTCGAGGATGAGTTCGTCGTCGCCGAAGGCCTGTTTGGCTTCGGATCGGGCGCGTTTGATGTTGTCCGCCAGTTCCGCTTCTTCCTGCACCAGGCGCATGCCCCGGCCACCGCCGCCGGCGGAGGCTTTGATCATCAGCGGGTAGCCGATGTCGCCTGCGGCGCCGATGAGTTCGTCATCGCTGGCGGTGTTACCTTCGACAGGGCCTTCGTAGCCGGGGACCACGGGCACGCCGGCTTCCTGCATGGCGATTTTGGAGCGCCGTTTGCTGCCCATGAGTTCGATGGCGTTCGCTGGCGGCCCAACGAAGATCAGGCCGCCGTCTTTGCAGGCGTTGGCGAAGGCGGCGTTCTCGGAGAGGAAGCCGTAGCCGGGGTGGATGCAGTCGGCGCCGGTTTTCCTGGCGGCTTCGAGGATGGCGTCCACATTCAGGTAAGACGCGCTAACTTGGGCGGCCCCAACGCACACGGCTTCATCGGCCTCATGTACGTGAAGGGCGCGGGCATCGGCCTCGGAGTAAATGGCGACGGTCCGGTACCCCAGGGCCTTGGTGGTGCGGATGACCCGGACGGCTATTTCGCCTCGGTTGGCTATTAGGAGCTTTTTTAGCATCGTACTGTACTCTTGTTTGGGTGCCTGTCCGCGCCTACGTGCGGGTGGCTTTCCAGAAAACCGCTACAAGCACGTCCGTGTGCGCTTCTCTCCGGCCATCCATGGCCTCCGAAATTTTCTGGAAAGCCACCCGCCCGCAGGCGCTCCCGCTAACCTTGTTCGTGTTTGCTTAGTAAGCACATTTGTTTCGTTTGCTGAATCATTCGGCGTCGCCTGCCCATTTCGGGGGGCGCTTTTGCATAAAGGCCATTGTTCCCTCAGCGCCCTCATCGCCACGAATGGCTGCGGCAAATTTCTCTGCGGCGCTGTCCAGCAACCCGCTCATGGATTCGTGGCCAACACGGTGGAGCAACGCCTTCGTTTCTGCCGTTGCCTTTGGTGCGCAGTGACGAACGCGCTCAAGGGCCTGGCCGAGTAATTCGTCGATCAGCTCCTCTGAAGCAGCAACCTGGTGAACAATCCCGAGCGTGCACGCCTCTTCCGCATCAATTCTCAGGCCCAACAACGCCAATCGACGGGCCTGAGTCAGGCCGATGCGCTCGACCACAAACGGTGCGATCTGTGCGGGGATAACGCCGAGGGAGGTTTCCGGCATACCGAACTTGGCGGTCGGCCCGGCGATGGCTACGTCTGATACACAGGCCAGCCCGAATCCGCCGCCCATCACCGCGCCTTCGGTGATGGCGATGACGACCTTTGAGGATTCGTTCACCTGCTGGATCATCTGGCCGAAGGCCCGGTTCAGGCGGTAGAACGGATCGGCTTCGCCGTCACCGGCGTCCTGTCCACGGGCGCCGGCCATGTCTTTGATGTCACCGCCGGCGCAGAAGTGGCCGCCGGCTCCCCGGATGACCACAGCGCGTATGCTGAGGTCGGTTTCGATTTGTGCGAATACCGCCGACAGTTCTGCCACCATTTGCAGGCTCATGGCGTTGCGCACGTCCGGGCGGTTGATGGTGACGTGTAGGGTCGGGCCCTGGATTTCCAGTAGCAGCGTTTCGCAATGTGGTAGCTGGTCCATCAAATGACTCCACGTATATTGTCTGGGGCGCGGCAGCGCGGTATGGCACCAAATGTCAGTCTTTGCGTTTACCCGGCAGGGTTCCCATCATCTTGCAGATGATGCCCAGCATGATTTCGTCGGCACCGCCGCCGATGGACGCCAGGCGAACATCCCGGTAAGCGCGGGACAGCGGGTTGTCCCACATGTAACCCATGCCGCCCCAGTACTGTAGGCAACTGTCGGTTACCTCGCGACCGAGACGGCCAGCCTTGAGTTTGGCCATGGAAGCCAGGCGCGTTGCGTCTTTGCCGTTGATGTGGAGTTCGCAGGCTTCATAGGTGAGGGCGCGAAGGGCCTCGATCTCAGTCTGCAACTCGGCGAAGCGGAAGTGGATCACCTGGTTGTCGATCAGTGGCTGACCAAAGGTCTTGCGCTCGCGGCAGTATTCGATCGTTTTATCGATGCAACCTTCCAGAGCCAGAATCATGTTGGCGGCGGCCCACATGCGCTCTTCCTGGAATTGCATCATCTGCATCATAAAACCGGTGCCTTCCGCGCCAATGCGGTTGCGTTGTGGCACTCGAACATCGTCGAAGAACACCTGGGCCGTTTCCGTGGAACGCATCCCCAGCTTGTTAAGGTGATTGCTGAAACTGATGCCCGGGGAATTCATGGGAACCACAATCAGGGACTTGTTCTTGTGTGGTTTGTCGTCGGATGTGTTGGCCAGCAGGCAGATAAAGTCGGCCTTGGGTGAGTTGGTGATCCACATCTTGGAGCCGTTGATGATGTAATCGTCCCCATCTTTCTTCGCGGTGGTCTTGAGCCCCGCGACGTCTGAGCCGGCACCCACCTCGCTGACGCCGATACAGCCCACCATGTCCCCCGCGATGGCTGGAGCCAGGAAATCCCGTTTCAACTCATCGGAGCCAAATCGGGCTATAGCGGGGGTGCACATATCAGTCTGCACCCCGATGGACAGCGGCACACCGCCGCAGAGGGTGCGACCGAACTCTTCCGCCGCCACCAGGTTATAGCTGTAATCCAGTCCCATGCCGCCATATTCTTCAGGCTTCTGAATGCCCAGCAGGCCAAGGTTGCCCAGCTTCTTGAAGACTTCATGGATGGGGTATTCACCCGCTTCTTCCCATTCTTCGATGTGAGGATTGAGCTCTTTCTCGACGAAATCGCGGACGGTTTTCCTCAGGGCCTTGTGTTCGGGTGTGAATTTCATGTTTTTGTTCTCCTACTGATGATCGAGTTCGTGCCTGCTTGTTTTGGTGCAGGTTCGTTAGCTTGGGTGGCGGGTGTGTGAAACGCCTTCCAGAAAACCGCTACGAGCACATCCATGTGCGCTTCTCTCAGGCCATCCTTGGCCTTCGAAATTTTCTGGAAGGCGTTTCACACACCCGCGTTGTCTTCAAGTTCTGTGCTGCATGCTGAAAGTTTTGTGCCTTTGTAGGTCGGATTAGCCGCAGGCGTAATCCGACAGATCGGCGGATTGTGTTGGGCTTTGGTTGTCGGATTACGCCTGCGGCTAATCCGACCTACGTTTGTTTTTCTGTCGTGCCCTTTGGAAAAGCATGCTCCAATACGGCGATAACGCTTGGCTCAGAAGAACCGGTTGGAAGTGAGTGTCCAAAAATTTCGAGGGCCAAGGATGGCCCGAGAGAAGCGCACATGGATGTGCTCGTAGCGGTTTTTGGACACTCACTTCCAACCGGTTCCACCTCCAAACTTAAATCTCCTAGAGGCGGGCTCCCCCCATCACAGGCGAGCCACACCAAAGGTATTAGGCCGCAACTGCCTTGCCTCAGCCTCCCGGCACACATCCAGAACCAGGGCCACCACCCGCCGTGTATCCCGGGGGTCGATCAGGCCGTCGTCCCACAGCCGGGCCGTGCCGAACAGGGCAGTGGAGCCGTCTTCCAGTTTCTTGGCCGTGGCCTGCTCCAGAAAATCCAGCGTCTTCGGATCCGGCTCCATGCCGCCCCGGCGCTGCTTGTCCTCCGCCACGATGCGCATCACCTTGCCGGCCTGGGCTGGGCCCATGACGGCTGTGCGGCTGTTGGGCCAGGCGAAGATGAAACGCGGGTCCAGACCGCGACCACACATTGCATAGTTACCGGCACCATAGGAACCGCCGATCACAATGGCGACCTTTGGCACCCGGCAATTGGCCACCGCCTGAATCATTTTCGAGCCGTGTTTGATGATGCCGTTCTGTTCCGAATGCGTGCCCACCATGAAACCGGTGGTGTTGTGCAAGAACAGCAACGGCGTGCCCGCCTGATCGCAGAGCTGGATAAACTGGGCTGCCTTGGCGGAACCGGCCGGGGTAATCGGGCCGTTGTTGCCGATGATGCCGACGGAGTGACCTTCGATGCGGATGGTGCCGCAGACCGTCTGATCGTCGAACTCATTCTTGAAGTCCATGAACTTCGAGCCATCGGCAATGCGCGCCAGAATTTCGCGAACATCGTAGGGCTTCTTGGAATCCGCCGGGATCACGCCCAGCAGTTCTTCCGCCGGGTACAGCGGGTCTTCCCACTGCAATTCCCGCTGCGGCGGCAACTGTTCGTTCCAGGGCAGGGCTTCCAGGATGTTTCTGGCTTGGCGGATGCCGTCGGCGTCGTCTTCGGCCAGGTATTCGGCGGTGCCGGCTACCTGGGCGTGCATTTCCGCACCGCCCAGTTCTTCGTCGGTGGCCACTTCACCGGTAGCGGCTTTCAGCAGCGGCGGACCGGCGAGGAACATCTTGGCCTGGTCGCGCACGGCGATGACGTAATCAGACAGGCCCGGCTGATAAGCACCGCCGGCGGTAGCGTTGCCATGGACCACGGTTACCTGGGGAATGCCGGCGGCGGACATGCGGGCCTGGTTGGCGAAGCCGCGGGCGCCGAGCACGAAAATGTCCGTGGCGTAGTTCAGGTTGGCGCCGCCGCTTTCAGACATGGACACCACCGGCAGTTTGTTCTCCATGGCGATCTGCTGCAGGCGCAGGGTCTTGTCCAGACCCGCTGGGGTGATCGTACCGCCCTTGATGGCGCTGTTGCTGGCGACCACCAGGCAGCGAATGCCGCTGACGGTGCCGATGCCGGCAATGATGCCGCCGCCGGACAGGCTGCCGTCTTTGTCATCGTGCATCTTGTAGCCGGCCAGGGAGCACAGTTCCAGAAACGGCGTGCCCCGGTCCAGTAACCGGTTGATGCGATCCCGGGGCAGCAGTTTGCCCCGTTTGGTGAATTTTTCCCGAGCCGCTTCCGCCAGATCCAGAACCTTTTGTTCCACATCCCGGAACGTAGTGATGTGGGCTTCCATGGCTTCGCTGTTAGCACGGAAGTCGTCCGATTGCGGGCTGACGGTGGATTCAATGACCTGCATTGCTTACTCCTCAGTCTTCGCCCAGCACTTTGGGGGTGGTGGCCCGATGGAAGCCGTTAAACGGTTCGTTGTTCTTCGCCTTCGGGAACGGCCATACCCGGCCACCCTGGGACGCGGCGCCGTCGATTCGCAGGCAATCGCCGCTGACGAAAGCCGCGCCGGGGCTCAGCAGGAAGCAGATAGCGGCGCTTACTTCGGCCTCGGTGCCCATGCGCTTGAGGGGCACGTTATCGCCCAGGCTGCGAATCCACTGCTTCATGTGTTCCGGGTAGTTGTCCATGCCGCTGGAGGCAATCCAGCCCGGGGCGACAGCGTTCACACGCACCCCGGAGGTGCCCCATTCCACTGCGGCGGTCTGGGTGAAGTTCACCATGCCGGCCCGGGCGGCGCCGGAGTGGCCCATGCCGGGCATGCCGCCCCACATGTCGGCAACGATGTTGACGATGGCGCCACCGGTTTTGGACAGCGCCTGGGTGTAGGCCTCGCGGGCCATCAGGAAGCCGCCGGTGAGGTTTGTGCGTACCACGGTTTCCCAGCCTTTCTGGTTAATGCCGGCGAGCGGGGAGGGGAACTGGCCGCCTGCGTTGTTGACCACGCCATTGAGTCCGCCGTGTTCTTCGAGAATCTCGGCCACCGTGGTTTTAACGGACTCTTCCTCGCGGATATCGCAGACGTGGGCGGTGGCGATGCCGCCGTCCTCGGTAATCTCGCCTTTCACCGCTTCAACCTTTTCGGCCTTGCGGCCTACCAGCGCGACACGGGCGCCAAGGGCGGCCAGCTCATGGGCGGTGCAGCGACCGATGCCGGAGCCACCGCCAGTCACAATATAGGTCTGGCCCTTGAACAGGTCCGGGTGAAAGATGGATTGATAACTCATGAGCGTTGTCCTTTTTCCAGAACGGCCCGGGTAACGGGCACAGGGAATTCCAGTAATTGCTGTGCGAAGGCCTTGCCTTGCGGGTCAATACGCAGGCTGGCGACGCCGCCGCCGCCAAGGCTGTGTTCCAGCAGGAAGTTGAAAGCATGAAAACCGGGCAGGGCCCAGCGGGTCACTTTGCCGGTTTCGGGATTCAGAGTATGGGCCATCCAGTCGGCCACGGCGGATTCGCTCAGCGCCGCTTCGATAAAGGGCACGAAGTCCGGGTGGCGGGCTATCACGCCGATATTGCTGTGGTCGCCCTTGTCACCGCTGCGGGCCCAGGCCAGGTCGATCAGGGGTACAGTGGTGTCGGTGTCCGGCAGATCAGGATGTGCGGACGATTCGGTGAGCTGGGCCGGGTCGAAGCCGCCTTCGGTGTTGACGTCTACCGTGTGGTTGTCACCCGCCAGATCAACGGTTACTGCCAGTTCGGATTTTGGCGCCAGGCAGGAGTAAAGGCGGATCTTTGGCCACACAGTCGGACGGCCGCCGACAATGCCGGTAATGCCGGGTGCCATGCCCGTGGCCGCCTGGGCGATTTCGCGGGAGAAGAGCACCAGTGCTTCTTTCTTGGGGTGAGCGGTACTGATTTTGACCACCACTTCCCGGCAATCCTGTCGCTGGCCGTGGGCGCCATAGGTGGCTTCCGTGCCCAGCAATTCAACGCTGGTTTCGGTGTAATCCGGCAGACCGCGTTCGCTGAACATGCGGGAGGTTTTGGCCAGAATGGCATCGGCGACAGTCTGCGCCTTGGCTTTTGCGTCAATGCCGGCGAGCAGGAAGGTCACCGTGCATTTGAAGCCATCCGGCCAGGTTCCCGATACCTTGTAGCTGTCCGTAGGTGGCAACCCACGGGCGCCGCGTACCGTGACCTGATCGGTGCCGGTCTCGGTCAGTTCCACACCGGTGAAGTCGCAGGTCACATCCGGGAGCAGGTAAGCGCGGGGATCGCCAATTTCATACACCAGCTGTTCAGCCACGGTACCACGGCTGACTTTGCCTCCGGTGCCTTCGGGCTTGGTGATCAGGAAATCGCTATTGGCGCTGACTTCGGCAATGGGGAAGCCCATGTCGGCGTAACCGTCGGCCACTTCGTGCCAGTCGGTAAAGTTGCCACCGGTGGACTGTGCTCCGCATTCAAGCAGGTGGCCGGCGAGGCTGCCCTGGGCAAGTTTGTCGTAGTCGCTCCAGTTCCAGCCGAATTCGTGTACCAGCGGTGCCAGTACCAGAGCGCTGTCCGCCACGCGTCCAGTGATTACAATGTCGGCTCCCTGTTCCAGGGCCGCCACCAACCCGGGTGCGCCCAGATAGGCGTTGAGGCTGACCATCATTGGCGGCATGGGCTGGCCGGTGGTCATTTCGGTGATGCCGGTCTCCGCCAGCTGTTTCTTCTTCATCAGCAGGTCATCGCCCAGCACCAGCGCAATCCTCAGTTCCACGCCGGCTTTTTCGCACAACGCCTGCAGGGCATCGCGGCAGGCCACGGGATTGACGCCGCCGGCGTTGGCCAGCACCCGGATGCCTTTCTCTTTGATATCACCCAGAAGTGGCGCCATGACCGTCTGGACGAAGTCCCGCGCATAGCCCTGGGAGGGATCCTTCATCTTCTGGCCGGCCATGATGGACATGGTGATTTCGGCCAGGTAGTCCGCCACCAGGTAATCGATGTTGCCTTTTCGGACCAGTTGGGCCGCTGCAGTCTCAGTGTCGCCCCAGAAGGCGGCGGAGCAGCCGATGCGAACGGCTTTCGGGGAATCTGCCATGGTGTTTGCCTTGTTCTTTGTGGCCGTTCGGGTGACGAGACCCGACGGGGTTCTCCAATGATAAAAATGACAATACCAAGCAAGCGCTTGGTTTGTAAACAGGAGAATTGCGGGTAGAATGACGAAATTGTTTCTGTAGCTGGAAAAGCCTGTGACCCAAGACGCCATCCTCCGTTCCCTTATTGCTGAAAACCTGGTTTCTGACCCTGCTGGGGCCCGCGGCCGGCTTTTGCGGGAGGCCGCCCGGCTGTTCCGTGACAAAGGCTATGAGCGCACGACAGTGAGGGACCTGGCGGCCGCGGTCGGTATCCAGTCTGGCAGTCTGTTTCATCATTTCCGCACCAAAGAGGACATTCTCAAAGCGGTGATGGTGGAAACCATTCGTCTCAATACCGCGCTGATGCAGGCCGCCATGGAGGCAGAGAGAACCCATCGCGGCAAACTTCGCGCCCTTATTCGCGCCGAACTGGAGTCCATCAATGGCCAGACTGGCGAGGCCATGGCCGTGTTGGTATTTGAGTGGCGCAGCCTCTCCGAAGGGGCCCGGGCGGAAGTGTTGGAGCTCCGGGACATCTATGAACAGTTATGGCTCGATGTACTGGGGGCCATAAACGGTGAAGGGCAGCTGAAGGCCGATCCGTTTGTGGTGCGCCGGATGCTGACCGGCGCTCTAAGCTGGACGGTGACCTGGTATCGGCCGGATGGTGGCATGAGCCTGGATGGATTGACCGATCAGGTCGTCGCGATGATGGGGTTGGCGGAATAAAAACGAACCGTTCGCCAGAACTCTCTGTAGAACTTTCAGCAGAACTTCTGTCGGTGGTACAAATGTACTCGAACAGGGTGTTTTTCAAACTCCTTGTTTTTTATCAAAATAATTTCATATTCTTTCTTTCAGTGCGGGCCATTGGCCTGATCGGCATAACCAAATCGGCATTCGAGCCATTTTTGTCTGACAAGATTCACCGCATTCTTCATATCGATGAAGATACACGGGGTGGTTACGAGTCACCCCGGACTTATAAAAACAACGTAGAACACAGGGCGAATTATGATCTCTTCACTGGTTAAATCCCTTGGGCGCATGGTCGCCATGCGCAACAAGCTGATGATTCTGGCCGCTCTGGCCTTACTGGCCGGCTGCTCGGCGAACCCGATCTATTCCACCACAGGCGTGGTGCTCTCCAGCTACTCGGAAGGAGAAGCAACTCCTTACGTACTGCAGATGTCTGACCCGGAAATGGCCTGCGCCCTGGGTGAAGGCATTGATCCCTTGTTGTATTCGTTTTCCCGGGTCACGTCCGCACCGGACAGTACCGGTTCCCTGCTGATGCTGCTGGCGGGTAACTGTTCGGAATACCAGGCATGGGAAGCCGAGCTGGAATACCTGCGTGAGGATTACGCCGGCAATGTGCCTGCGGCGAAGGATGCCCGTGAGCGGGCGAAACGCCTGAACGCGGAAACCGCAAAGCGCCGTTACATCGCGTTCCAGCGTGCCATGGCCGCCTATGATTTTGATCCCGCTGCGGAAGAGCTGGAGTGTCCGTTCCTGTTTGAAGACCAGGACGAACTGACATTCATGGTTGGACTTCTGACCGGTCTGCAGGCGATTGTCAACGATGCCAACTCTGGCGCCATGGCGGGTGTGCCCCGCAATATTGCGCCCCAGGCTGAACGCGCTGCAACCTGCCTGGATAATGAAAAGTGGGGTGGAACGCCGAACGCCATTCGCAGTCTGGTTTGGCTGCTGCTGCCGGATACCCGGCCGGCGCTGTCTCCGGACCCGTGGGAAGTTCTGGAAAACAGCTCCAGGCTTTCCGTCGAAGCTGGTTTCCGGATCTCCATGGCGCTGGAAGCCGTGGCCGCGGAAACTTTTGGTAAGCCGGAAGTTCTGGAAGATCTGATCGCACGTTTCGCAGAGGCAGACAACACCATTGAGGTCAGCGATGACTATCGGTTGTTGGATGAAGTCGCCCGTGACGTTATCCAGTTCTCTTCCGACAAGCACTGGACAGCCGAGTACGGTTACCGGACCCCCCGTCGCCACTTCGGCAAGATGAGTCCGGAAAGAGATGAAGAAGTTGAAACCATGAACCTGGATGACCTGCTGTAAGCCGGCATCCAGCTTCAGCCAACGAAGACCCTTACAAACACAAGAATGACCCGGAGGTCAGTTATGATCCGTAAATCCCTTGCTGCCTTGTCACTCGTCGCTGCTTCACCGTTTGCCGCAGCCGAACCGATCGAGATGTGCGTGTTTGATGTTATCGGCGCCAACGGTGACATGTATAACATGGTCGAGGACTACGCCCTCGAGATGAAAGCCCACGGCGTGGATTTCGAACTTCGTCCCTACACCGATGAAGGCGTCGCGGTAGGTGACTTTAACTCCGGCCAGTGCGATGCAGTTGCGGCCACGGACCTCCGTACCCGCCCATTCAACAGGTTTACCGGTAGTATCAGTGCTGTTGGCGCCATTCCGGATTACGGTGATCTGAAGACCGCGCTGGCAACCCTGGCAACCCCCAAGGCCGCCCCACTGATGGAGTCGAAGGGCTATGAAGTGCTGGGCATTGTGCCTGCCGGTGCCGGGTACCTGTTTGTGAATGATCGCAGCATTGATACCGCAGGTGAGCTGGCGGGCAAGCGTATGGCGACCCTGGATTACCAGAAAGACGCCATCCACATGGTTAACCACGTTAAAGCGACCGTTGTTCCTTCTGACATCACCAACTTTGCCGGCAAGTTCAATAACGGTTCCGTTGATACTGCATACGCACCCGCCTTCGCGTATGAGGCGCTTGAACTGTACAAAGGTATTGGGGAAAACGGCGGCATCGTTGACTACCCGCTGGCCCAGCTAACCATTCAGATCATTGCCCGTGACGGTGTTCTGGATGATGAAACAGCCCAAAAATCCCGTGAAGTGGCCTGGGGTATGTACGGTCAGGCCATGGACCTGATTCGCAGCCAGGAACAAGCCATTCCCGAGGAGAAGTGGATTCGCATCCCTGAAAAAGACATCCAGGGTTACCAGGAAATGTTCCGCGAAAACCGTCTCCAGCTTCGTGACGGCAGCCATGGCGCAGAGAAGGTTTACCATCCCAAGATGATGAGCCTGCTCAGCAAGATTCGCTGCTCTAGCAACCCGTCTGCGTCCGAATGCACCGCAAGCGATCGCGAATAATAACTTCAAGGCAGATCCTTCATGAACTGGCAAGCGCTTTCGACAGCAGGCGTCAAGACCCTTTACCCCGTGCATCGTTTGCACGGGGTCATCCTCTTGCTGCTCCTGCTTTTCACACTACTCCTCGGCATGGGCAATTCCCTCCACTCCAGAATGCTCTGGGTAGGGGAACAGACCTGGCCGAACTACTATCTGCTGAATCCGGACGCGACCGAACCCACGTGTAACAGAACGATGGATGTTGAGGCCGAAGTCCAGAAGCGGATTGATGCCTACGAGCCTGATCCGGACGACTTGTTCAGTTCCCCGCCGAACGCAGCCTCCATCCGGGAGTCCCTGGAGCGGAATCTGGCGCTCTGCGAAGAGAAGTACGAGATGTACGCGGAGAACCAGAAACATGCTACGGCGGCTTTGTCGGTGTTTAAAACCGTGGAGCAGGGCTTCGCCTCATTCCTGCTGGAAAACATTGAGCTGACCAAGTTCCTGTTTATCGCAATGTTTGCGATGGCGGCCGCGATATCCGCTCTGGATGCCGATCACATTGCGTTGAGGCTGCCTCGCAACCGGGCGGAATGGCGTTTGAGTCAGGGTGTGCAGCTGGTCGTTAATGGCCTCATGGTTTTCTCCCTGCTCTCTTACGTCGGGAACTTGGAAACCTCGCCGGGGACGGAAGACAATATCTTGCTTCAGAATGCCTGGGCCGCTGTATTCGGGCTGTTCATGGTGATTAACCTGGCGCGCTTTATCAATGTCCCGGAGCGAATGAAAGCGGGGAGCCTGAAAGCGTCCTCTGGCCTGGTGCTGCCGTTGTATTGCGCCATGGCCCTGATCGCGATGAGCTACTTCTTCTTCGTGGACGGTTATTCTTCGGGTCTTGCCATCTACTTCGGCATGATGACCAATCTGTCGTCCATGTTCATCAACATCGGTCTGTACGTGTTGGTGGGTATGGCGCTGAAGCAGACGCGCATACCTGAGTTGTTGCTGAACATCATCAAGCCGTTCCAGTTGCCTGCGCCCATGCTGGCGTCTGTGATGATCTTTGCCACGGCATTCCCCACAGCGTTTACCGGGGCGTCCGGTATCTTCATTCTCGCTGTTGGTGGTGTGGTCTACGATGAACTGCGGCGCGCCGGCGCCGGTCGTCAGCTGTCTCTGGCAACGACTGCCATGTCAGGAAGCCTGGGTGTGGTGTTGAACCCTTGCCTGCTGATTGTTGTGGTCGCTGCCCTGAACAAGGAAGTCACAACGACCGAGATGTATGGCTGGGGCTTCTGGGTGTTCATGATGTCAGCCACGCTGTTCTCTATCATTGTGTGCAAGACTCAGGGCAACTGGAAACCACGTCCTGCACCGGGTGCCTTCCGGGAAGCGCTGAAGCAATTCCGGCCACTGGTACCTTATGCCGCAGTGGCTATCGGCGTGATTCTGGCCATCTGGATCATTCTGGGACTGGGCTTCAATGAGTACAGTGCCCCAATGATCATGCCGCTGGTGATCCTGGCTCTGGTCTATCTGGACGCCGGCAAGGACAGCCGGAACGATGGAGAAAGTCGATCCCAGGCGTTCTGGAGCCGTAGCACCGCAGCGGCCAGTGATGCCGCGGTTCATATTGGTGCGCTGTTGGCACTGATCGGTTTCTCCATCTGTCTGGGGGGGATTCTGGAACGGTCTGACATTGTTCACGCCCTGTTCCCGGAAGACCTCACAAGTCCGTGGATAGCCATGCTGGTGATTGTGATCATGCTTACGGTCATTGGTATGGTGATGGATCCATTCGGCGCGGTCGTCCTGGTGTCGGCAACCATTGCTCAGCCAGCCATTCAGTTGGGTATTGATCCGCTGCACTTCTGGATTGTCTGCCTGGTGGCGTTCGAGCTGGGTTATCTCAGTCCGCCGGTAGCACTGAACCATCTGTTGACCCGTCAGGTGGTGGGTGAAACGGAAGTGTTGGCTGCGGAACGTACAGGCTCGTTCTGGCACCGTTACGAGCGCCTGTTGCTGCCCCTGGCGGTCATGGTGCCGACGCTGCTGATTTCAGCCTTCGTGCCGATGTTGTTCTACGCCCTGTAAAGTGGGTGTAGTTATGCATCAGAAACCGCCGGTGGGGTAACCTGCCGGCGGTTTTTTTGCATCCGGGTTTCGCTTGGGAACGTAATGGCAACAGAAATCGTCAGATAACTGGCGACACTGTGTTGTATGCTTTAATACGAAACACGTATCAATGACAGGAGTCTGGTGGGTGCAGATGGCGACAGAGCGTTTGGGAATCGGTGGTTTACTCCTGGCTGGACTGTTATCCGGTTGTGGCGGTGGCGGTGGCGGCGGTAGTTCCTCCGACGAGGCGGCACCCGATATATCTGGTGTGATATCACTGGAGAGCCGCACAAGGGTTGATCTGGATACCGCAGACGATATCCGGGTGGGCCTGGCCGGGGATAACGGTTCCAGAAATACATCCCAGGCGCTTCCCAATACCGCCGTGGTGGGCGGTTACCTGAGCTCGTCTCGTGGAACCTATAACACCAATACCGCGGATGATTTTGAGTATTTTTCAGATCGTAACGATATTTACGCTGCTGAACTCTCTGAAGGGGATCGAATCAATTTTCAGGTCTTCGAGTCACCAGCCTCGTATTTCCCTCTCGGCACCTTGCCACCTCAACGTTCGATGAAGGTAATTGATGCGGATAGTGGCCAGACGGTTTTTACCCTCAGTGAATCTACGGGTTCTCTCCCGATATCCACAGTGCTGGGTGCTGGTTTTGAAGAGGGCGCTTATTTCATCGAGTTGAGCACGTCTGGCGGTGCTCCGTTCCGGTATGTACTGACCCTGGCGAGTGGGAGTTCCACCAGTGTGATGAATACCCGTTATGCCGAACCGGATTTTCTGGTAGATGAAGCGATTGTTACCTTCAAGCCCGAAGCCGTGTCGGGGCAGGGTGGACTTGCCATAGCCCAGGCGATGTCTGCGAACGAGGCGCGTCATCTGGGGGGGCATTCATGGCGGGTTCGCCGGAACGAGGGGCAAGCGGTTGCCGCGCTGTCGGCTCAAACTCCTGGCAGCAAGCGGAGGGAAACCCTGAGCTGGATTCGGCAATTGGGTGAGCGCGCGGATGTGGAGGTTGCCGAGCCCAATTACATCTACACGGCACAACAGATCAATCCGGATGATGACGATCTGTATCCCCGGCAATGGAACTATCCGTTGATCCAGTTGCCCCTGGCCTGGCAGGCGGCCCCCGAAGGAGGGCAGGGCGTCGGCATTGCGGTCATGGATACCGGCCTGTTTCGAGACACACCGTCAGCCAGCGGTGACTGGCATCCTGATATTGACGCCAATGTGGATATTGTCACGGGCCAGATTATGGATTACGTGTCCGCCGAACTGGATATCGATAGTCGGTGGGGGGATCCCGACGGTCGGGATACCAATCCGGCCGATCCCGGCGACGGCAAAGCTCAGAGCAGCAGCTTTCATGGCACTCATGTGGCCGGTATCGCCGGTGCCGTGGATAACATCGATGGTGTGATTGGCGTGGCCCCCCTGTCGCGTATTTTGCCGGTTCGGGTACTTGGTGAAGGTGGCGAAGGTAATGGGGCGGATCTGATCGATGCCATCAACTGGGCAGCAACCCGCAGCGAAATCGATGTGATTAACCTCAGCCTTGGGGGGCTGGGGCCGAGCCAGAGCCTGGAGGCGGCGATCAATAGCGCGACGGACGCCGGTAAACTGGTGGTTGCGGCGGCCGGAAACCAGGGCACGGATGAGGCCACCTATCCGGCGGCTTTTGACAATGTTGTCGGTGTCGGGGCGGTCGATGGCGCCGGTGAGCGCTCGTCCTATTCCAACATTGGCCCCTCCGTGGATCTGGTGGCTCCTGGCGGTGATGCCAGCCGGGATGCCAATCAGGATGGTGTGGCGGATGTCATTATCAGTACCTGGGGTACGGATGACGGGGGGAACTTTGTGCCCGGGTACGCCGGCCTTCAGGGTACTTCCATGGCGGCTCCCCATGTGGCCGGAGTCTATGCCCTGATGAAGTCCGTGGATGCGACCATGACACCGGATCGTTTCTTTACGTTCCTGGTCGGCGGCCAACTGACCAATCCCCCGCCCAATCAGACGGAATATGGCGCAGGTATGATTGATGCCCTGAAATCGGTGGACGCTGCTCTCGACGGGAACACTTCAACCATCCTGGCGGCAAGGCCCTCAAGCCTGCAGTTTAATGGAGTGATCAATCAGCAGGAATTTACCTTCGCCAAGTACCCCTCCGATGCGAATATCACAATAGATAACGTGACTGAGTCAGCGTCCTGGCTGAGTGTGGGCCTGGAAGAGCCACCCGTGCCAGTGAATGCATCCGAGCCGGTCATCGTGTCGGTAGATACCGCAGGACTGGATCAGTCTCAGTCATACAGTGCTGAGATTGTGATTGATTACAGCAGCTCCGAAGGGGCCGCTGAGAGGCCCCTGACCATCCCGGTGACCCTGCAGTTTGGCGGTTCACCGGAAGATCTGGACGCAGGGCGCCACTATGTCCTGCTGGTCAGCACCGATGACGATCGGGAAACCATTGCACAGACCGTCGTTAACGTGGCAGAAGGTCAGTATCAGTTTGCATTCGATGATGTGGCGCCCGGAGAGTACTTCCTGGTGGCGGGCACCGACATGGACAACAACGGACTGATCTGCGAAAACGGCGAAGCCTGCGCCGAGTATCCGGTCAACGGTCTGCCTGAAAAAATCGTCATTGGCGGTGAGCCCCTCGCCGGTGTCACACTGACTACCAGTTTCAGGCGCCCCACCATTGCCGCCATGGGCATGCCCCGATACGGTTTCGAGGGGTACCGCCTGAAAACTGATTCAGGTGATCAGGATGAGCCCGTACGTCAAGTGGAGACAGATCGTTGAAGTTACGTTATGCCAGAGTTGGTTTCGTGGTAAGCGTCCTGCTGTTTGCGGGGTGTGCCGCTACTGTCAGTCGTTCTGAAACATCAGAAGGGGCGCCTCTGGCCCGACAGGTGACCCAGTCAGACCATTGCGGATTGACCGCGCCCGGGGTGGTCTATGTAGAACGTTACGACCAGTTGGAGCGGTTATCCCGTTTGCCTGCCCAGAATCTGGCGCTGGATGCCCTGGCCAATGTGGACTTTGAACGGGAGCATCTGGTGCTGGTTGGGCTGGGGCAGAAGCCGACGGGCGGTTACGGGGTTACCCTTGATTCGTCTGCTATCAACGATGATGTCCTGGAGCTTGCAGTTAACGTCCGGCAGCCTTCCGCTGGAGCCATGGTGACCCAGGCACTGACAACGCCTTGTGCGGTCATCGCCGTCACTCCGGATGCCTGGGACCGTTTGCAGGTGTCTGGGAGGGGGATGGAGACGTTGACCCGCAAACGCTAGTTCCCCGTCGCCCCTGACGATGCTGCCCGGAGTACGCCTGCGCCGGGTTTGTCATCGGGGCACAAAACAACCGTTGATCTTTCTCCGTGAATCCCTAAGCTATGGGCCAGTTTGATAACAAATCCGCGGAGTCTCTTCCTGCCTATGAGCCAGCAACAGTATAACGCCGACGCTATTGAAGTCCTGAGTGGTCTGGATCCCGTCCGCAAGCGCCCGGGAATGTACACCGACACCAGTCGTCCCAACCATCTGGCGCAGGAAGTGATCGACAACAGTGTGGACGAGGCGCTGGCCGGTCACGCCCGCCGGATTGATGTGGTGCTGTACGCCGATGGCTCCCTGAGCGTCGAGGATGATGGTCGTGGCATGCCGGTGGACCTCCACAAGGAAGAGGGGTTGTCGGGGGTTGAGCTGATCCTCACGCGGCTGCATGCTGGCGGCAAGTTTTCCCAGGGCAACTACAACTTTTCCGGTGGTCTGCACGGGGTAGGGGTGTCCGTGGTGAATGCCCTCTCTACCCACCTGGAAGTGACGATCAAGCGTGGCGGCCAATTACACCGTATGAGCTTTGCCAACGGTGACAAGGTCTCCGAGCTGGAAGTCATTGATACGGTCGGCAAGCGCAACACTGGCACGCGTCTCAAGTTCACTCCGGATGCCAGCTATTTCGACAGCCCCAACTTCTCGGTCAGTCGCCTGCGTCATAACCTCAGGGCCAAGGCGGTGTTGTGCCCGGGTCTGACGGTGACGTTCGTACAGGAAAAGACCGGCGAGAAAGACGAATGGTGTTATGAGGAAGGGCTGCGGGACTATCTGCGCACCGCCCTTGCGGACATCGAAGCGGTTCCGCTGGAGCCGTTTACCGGCAGTTTTTCCGGTAACAAGGAAGCCGTGGACTGGGCGATCCAGTGGTTGCCGGAAGGTGGCGAAGCCGTGATGGAAAGCTACGTGAACCTGATTCCGACCGCCCAGGGCGGTACCCATGTCAATGGGTTGCGTACCGGCCTGCTGGAAGCCATGCGGGAGTTCTGTGAGTTCCGCAACTTGTTGCCCCGTGGCGTCAAACTGTCTCCGGAGGATATCTGGGAGCGTTGCGCCTATGTATTGTCATTCAAGATGCAGGAGCCGCAGTTCTCCGGGCAGACCAAGGAGCGCCTGTCTTCCAGGGAAGCGGCCGCATTCATTTCCGGGGTGGTCAAGGACGCGTTCAGCCTGTGGCTGAACCAGCATACCGATGTGGCGGAGATCCTGGCCGAACTGTTTATCAACAACGCCCAGCGTCGCCTGCGGGCCTCGAAAAAGGTTGCCCGTAAAAAAGTGACTTCGGGTCCGGCCTTGCCGGGCAAGCTCGCGGACTGTTCCGGCAGTGATACCAACCGGTCAGAGCTGTTCCTGGTTGAGGGTGATTCCGCAGGTGGTTCCGCCAAGCAGGCCCGTGACCGGGAATTCCAGGCGGTGATGCCGCTGCGGGGTAAAATCCTGAATACCTGGGAAGTGGACTCAGGTGAAATCCTGGCGTCCCAGGAAGTCCATGACATTGCCGTGGCCATCGGCGTGGATCCCGGTTCCGACGATCTGGCGGGCCTGCGGTACAACAAGATCTGTATCCTTGCTGACGCGGATTCCGATGGGCTGCATATCGCGACCTTGCTGTGCGCCCTGTTCGTCAAACACTTCCGCCCGCTGGTAAGCGCGGGGCACGTGTTTGTGGCCATGCCTCCGTTGTACCGGGTGGATCTGGGCAAGGAAACTTTTTATGCCCTGGACGAGCACGAGAAGCAGGGCATCCTCGACCGGCTGGCAGCGGAGAACCGTCGAGGCAAAATCTCGGTCACCCGCTTCAAGGGTCTGGGTGAGATGAACCCGCTCCAGCTCAGGGAAACCACCATGGCGCCGGACACCCGTCGCTTGGTGATGCTTACCATTGAAGACGGTGACGATACCGACTCCCGCATGGATATGCTGCTGGGCAAGAAGCGCGCGTCGGACAGGCGTTCCTGGCTGGAAACCTACGGCAACATGGCGGACATTGCGGTCTGATATTGCTAATAGTGCTTTAAACAGCATCCTTTATTCTTTCTCAGTCTTCCATAAAGTCGTTATCCTGCTCCCTTTAACTTTGGGAAGCAGGATCTATGGACTGGCAGGGCTGGTTTGCGTTGAGCCTGGCGGGCGTGGCGCTGGTGCTCATGAGTGTAGGACGGTTCGGCCCCCATCTGGTGATGATGGGAGTGCTTGTCGTGCTGAGTGCCAGTGGCGTGGTGACAGCCGACCAGGCTCTGGCAGGGTTCAGTAACAGCGGCCTTATTACGGTGGTTGCCATGTTTGTGGTGGCCGCCGGCATTCATCATTCCGGCGGTGTGGACCTGGTGGTCCATTACCTTCTGCGTTCCCCCAAAAGCGTCCGCTCCGCACAGGCGCGCATCGCATTGCCGGTATCCCTTCTCAGTGGCTTCCTCAACAACACGCCGGTTGTGGCGACGATGATCCCGGCGGTTCACGCCTGGTCCCGCAAGATTGGAATCTCCCCATCCAAGCTGATGATTCCCCTGAGCTATTCGGCGATTCTCGGCGGCACCCTGACACTCATCGGCACCAGCACCAACCTGGTGGTGAACGGCCAGTACCAGCAGCTGACGGGAGAAGAGGGCTTCTCGATTTTCTCCATCACCGCCGTCGGCCTGCCGGTCGCGGCGATCGGTGTGGCGGTGATGCTCCTGGTATTGCCCCGCGTGTTGCCGGATCGCAAGGACCAGCAGAAGTTTGGTTCCATGCGGGAGTTTACCCTGGAGGTGGCGGTGGCTTTCGACGGGCCCCTGGTGGGCAAGAGTGTCGGCGAGGCAGGCCTACGGGAGCTGGAGCGGTTGTACCTGGTCGAGATCGAGCGCGATGGCAGCGTGGTGACCGCCGTGCCGTCCGAGGAGCGGCTTCAGGGCGGGGACCGGCTGGTGTTTGCCGGGGATACCCAGGCGATTTCAGACCTGTTGCGAATTAACGGTATTGTGCCCTCGGTACACGATGATGAGCCGAGCCTGAGCAAGGACCGGGCAGAGCGTCGTCTGGTGGAAGCGGCGCTGTCACCGCAGTCCGAGGTGCTGGGCCTGACCATCCGCGACGCCCGCTTCCGTGACCGTTACGGTGCGGTGGTGCTGGCGGTTGCCCGGGGCGGTGAGCGGGTATCGGGGAACCTGGGCAACATCCGCCTGAAACCCGGAGACGTGCTGTTGCTTGAAGCCCGCCCGGCCTTTGTGACCCGGCAGCGCTACAACAAGGACTTCCTGCTGATCAATGACCTTGAAACCGAGACCCCAAGACATGACCGGGCCTGGCTGTCCTGGGGCATCCTGCTGGTGCTGGTCGGATCTGCGGCCTTTGGTGTGTTGAGTATGTTGAATGCCGCCCTGATGGGCGCCGCCCTGATGATTCTCAGCGGTTGCTGTTCTGTTGGTCAGGCCCAGAAAGCCGTGGACGTTCCGGTGGTGCTGACCATTGCGGCAGCCTTCGCCCTCGGCGCGGCACTGGAACAGACCGGAGCGGCCGGATATATGGCCGAGGGTATCCTCGGGCTGAGCAATGGCCATCCCTTGCTGACCATCTTCCTGGTGTATTTCACCGTGTCGGTGCTGACCGAGGTTATTACCAATAATGCTGCAGCGGTTCTGGTGATTCCGGTGGTCCTGTCGATGACCGGCGTACTGGGCGTTCCCGCAGAACCGTTTGTGATTGCTGTGATGATGGCGGCGTCGGCCAGTTTTGCCACGCCCCTGGGGTATCAGACCAACATGATGGTGTTTGGCCCCGGTGGTTACCGTTTTATGGACTTCGTGAAAGTTGGGCTGCCGATGAATGTATTCATCGGCCTGCTGACCGTAGCGGTCATCGGCCTGGTATACGGCATCAGTCCGATTGGCTGATGCCGCGGGTTGAATTGGCGATCAGGTCGCAGCACAGTACCCTCAATTCCCCCCGGTAGTAATAGCCCAGAGACAGCGTGACGCACATATAGGCACCCGTGATGCAGAGATAGGGGGTGGTTGCCTGGAGGTTCTCCGGTTGCGCCAGAGCCTGTCGCAAATACTGCTGGCGATACCAGTCTGCACTGGTGGTGCTTTCCAGCGGGCGGAACCGTGGATCCAGGCTGCGTGCCGTGGTTTCGGATATCAGGGTGTCCTCGATCTGGACGCCCTTGTCATCCACCAGGTAGCACCGGGAAACGGCCGGGTGATCAAGCAGCCGCAGGCAGGCTTGTTGCATTCCGACACCCTTGTTCAGCCTGGCGATGGCCTCGCGGAAGTCGTCGGAGAAGTAGTGAATCAACTGGTGGGTAGGGTCACTGGTGACCAGGCTCTGGCTTTTGTACTCGCTGAGCAGTCGGTCAATGTCCGCTGCTCTGGTTGAAATCTCCTCCAGCAGAATGCTCGGCCTCCTGAAGTAGTAACCCTGCACAAAATCCACGCCGGCATCAATGGCCATCAGAGCCTGATCTCTTGTTTCCACGCCCTCCAGCAGTACCAGGCAGCCGGACTGGTGCAAAAGGGAAACAATACCGTTGAGGATTTGCCGCGCCTTGTCGTCTTCGGTGGCCCGTGTCAGCAGTTTGCGATCCAGTTTCACGATGTCCGGAGACAGGTTCCAGATACGCTCAAAGTTTGAATGGCCGGCGCCAAAGTCATCAATGGCGGTGAGGCAACCAAGTTTTTTGTAGTACGCCACCGTTTCCCGGAGCCTGTCGGCATCGTCCGTTGGCTGTTCCACAATTTCAATCACGATGCGGTGCGGGGGCAGGCCGGTTTTTTTCAGTAACTGCCCGAAGAAGGAATCAGCCTGAGTGCCGCTGGTGACCACCTGTGGTGAAACATTCAGGAACAGCCAGTTGAGCTGGTCATGAAAGCCGGTGTAGTTGCGGATATGGAGATATCGGCAGAGCCTGTCGAGTAACAGGTTTTCGGCGTTGGACGTGGGCAGCTGGAACAGGTGTGTTGGCAGTACGGCGGCGTTGTCCGTATCAAAGGCCCGGATCAGGGCTTCATAACCCACCACCCGTTTATGGGAAATACTGTAAATAGGCTGCAGTGCGGTTTTCAGGGTCAGTCCCTGATAGTCCGCTGTCCATGAGTCACCTTCCTTGTTGAGCATGGGGGACAGCAAATCTACATCCGGCGCTGCCAGCTTTTCAGGAAGGGATCGCGACATAGGCTGTACTGAATCTATAGACGAATGCATCGGTCGCTGTACATCAGCTGACCGAACTGTAAATACAGATTACAGGTGCCTGGTCACAAACTGAGAGGTTGGCCCTGTGATGACGGGAAGGTTGCCAAAAACACCGTGGTTTTGCCACTGATTAATGGAAAAAACGGAAAATCGGGCCTGATCGGGCGTTTTGTCATTCTGGAAAAAAGGGGGATCCGGCGGCCATGGGTGGACCGCCAGGGGATCAGTTATTGCTCGGTACGACTACGTTTTCGTCGAATTCAAGTTCCATGTTCATGCCTCTTGTTCAGTCAGTCACCCGGCGGGTATGCCAGGGGGGTGGTTAAGTATGTACTGAGTCTATCTTAGTTCAGGTTATCAACAATCCGTAAAACCCGTATCAGACCAAAGGCATAGTTCTGACTGCCCGCTCGTGGTGTCCCGTCTGGCTAATTCGGGGTGGCCGGAAACTTTGAGCCTGGATCTCGGTCAGAAAATCTGACGTTGGCGTACAAAACATTTGGGTTGGCTTTAAAGTGGCTGGTTCTTAGACTGTGTTCAGGAATTTCGATTCATCAGGGAGTGGGGTATATCCAGACCATGCAAGTCCGCAATTCGTCCAGCCAGTTTGGCGTTGTCAGTATTATTGTGCATTGGCTGGTAGCCCTTGCCGTGTTCGGGCTGTTTGGGTTGGGCTATTACATGGTCGGTCTGTCCTACTACGATGAGTGGTATCGCCAGGCGCCGGATATTCACCGGAGTATCGGGATCCTGTTGTTTATCGTTGTCCTGTTCCGGGTCGTCTGGCGGCTCGCTAATCCGGTTCCCCGCCCATTGCCCAGCCATACCCGCTGGGAAGTCATATCTGCCCACCTTGCCCACGGACTGCTCTACATCCTGTTGTTTGTAGCCATGGTGAGCGGTTATCTCATTTCCACCGCCGATGGGTCGTCGATCAGTGTGTTCAACTGGTTTGAAGTGCCTTCCGTGACTGGCCAGGTAAAGGGAATGGAAGATGTAGCCGGCGATGTCCACTACTGGAGTACATGGGCCATCGTAGTCCTGGCGGGTGTCCACGCCCTGGCCGCGATCAAGCATCACATTATGGACAAGGACAATACCTTGCGCCGTATGTTGGGGGTTGGCCACTGAGTGCCGCCTCCGGTATGTAAATTATCTTTGGCCTCTATCGGGCTTTTTCACACAGGAGATCACTATGAGAAAAGTATTGCTGGCTTCAGCCGTTTCCATGTCCATGATTGCAGGCGCCCAAGCGTCAGAGCACAGTGGCACATACGCCTTTGACACCAAGGGGAACCACCAGTTCGTAACGTTCAAGATTTCGCACCTTGGCTACAGCTGGCTGTATGGCCGCTTTAACGATTTTGACGGGCAGTTTGTCTTTGATGCCGAGAACCCCGAGAACAGCTCTGTTGAGGTGACCATCGACCCTGCCAGCGTCGATTCCAATCATGCAGAACGTGACAAGCACCTGCGCAGCGAGGATTTCCTCTACGTGGATGAGTATCCGCAGGCTACCTTCAAGAGCAAGCGTGTGGTTATGGACGATGATGGCAATGAGGCCGATATTATCGGTGACCTGACCCTGCGCGGCGTGACAAAGGAAATTACCCTGGATACGGAACTGCTGGGCCATGGTGAAGACCCCTGGGGTGGTTATCGCATGGGCTTTGAGGCTGAAACCGAGCTGAAGCTGTCCGATTTCGGTATTCCCATGGATCTTGGTAAAGCGTCTGAAACGGTTGAAATCGAAATTTCGGTGGAAGGTATCCGTCAGTAATCGTGGTATCTGCGAGGGCTGGCGTTGCGTCAGCCCGCGTTCCTCTCTTCCCCGCAGCGGCACAGATGGCGCTGCCTCCAGAACTGGGCAACAAAGATAACCAGCCAGATCAACAGCCCTGCCCACAGATAGGGCTCTGCCATGTGAAGCGTGCCGCTGATGGCAAACTCGACCAGTAACATCAGTGCCAGGGCGAGCACCGCATTGACCATGGCGGTCACCATGGCCTGCCCACAGGCTTTCATATTCGGTTTCATAGTGTTCCGCTTGCTCAAAGGTGAAAACGGTCATCTACTCACTGCAGGCGAGCATACGGCCACCATTACACAGTCTCCATGCGGGAATTCCGCTATTGGAAACCGGCGTTCATACCTTCCCGATCCTGTGGCCGTGGATATATTGCGTTGTGGTTGTTGGTGTATCGCTGCCCGCGTCCATATAATGTGCCCTCAAACTCGAACCGGACAGATCCGGTCAAGGGCAGACGAGTCAGTAGAATTCACAACAGGTAAAAGAGGCATCCATGCCAGAGTTCCAGACAACGGATGAAGGCTTTGAGCGGGTTTCACTGAGGGACTACACGGAAAAGGCCTATCTCGACTATTCCATGTACGTCATTCTTGATCGTGCGCTTCCAAACGTCGGGGACGGTCTAAAACCGGTTCAGCGGCGAATCGTATACGCCATGTCCGAGCTCGGTCTCAAATCCACCTCCAAGTATAAAAAGTCTGCCCGCACCGTGGGTGATGTGCTGGGTAAATTCCATCCCCACGGCGACAGCGCCTGTTATGAGGCGATGGTATTGATGGCCCAGCCATTCTCCTACCGTTACCCGTTGGTGGATGGTCAGGGCAACTGGGGTTCCCCGGATGACCCCAAGTCCTTCGCCGCCATGCGTTACACCGAATCCCGCCTGGCGCCGTTTGCTGATGTACTGCTGAGTGAGCTGGGGCAGGGCACAGTTGACTGGGTGCCCAATTTCGACGGCACCATGGAAGAACCCTCGGTGCTGCCGGCGCGGCTGCCTCATGTGTTGCTTAACGGCACCACCGGGATTGCGGTGGGTATGGCCACCGACATCCCGCCCCACAACGTCAGGGAAGTGACAGCGGCCTGTATTCGCTTGCTGGATCAGCCCGAGTCCACGGTTGATGACCTGTGTGAACACGTCAAGGGGCCGGATTTCCCGACCGAGGCCGAGATCATTACCCCGAGAAAAGACATCCGCCAGATGTACGAGACCGGTCGCGGTTCCTTGCGGATGCGGGCACGCTGGATCCGCGAAAGTGGTGAGATCGTGGTGACCGATCTGCCCCACCACGTGTCCGGGTCGCGGGTGCTGGAACAGATTGCCCAGCAGATGCAGACGAAAAAACTGCCTATGGTGGCGGACCTGCGGGATGAATCGGACCATGAAAACCCGACTCGCCTGGTGATTGTACCGCGCTCCAACCGGGTTGACCTGGAAGGGCTGATGGCCCACCTGTTCGCCAGCACCGACCTGGAAAAAACCTACCGGGTAAACATCAATGTCATTGGCAACGACGGCCGTCCCGCAGTCAAGGGCCTGAAGACCATGCTGACCGAGTGGCTGAGTTTCCGCCGCACCACGGTCACCCGTCGCCTCCAGCATCGCCTCGACAAGGTTCTGGCGCGACTGCACCTCCTTGAAGGCCTGTTGATCGCTTACCTGAACATCGACGAAGTCATTGAAATTATCCGCACCGAAGACAAGCCCAAGGCTGAGCTGATGTCCCGGTTCGGGCTGTCGGCGGAGCAGGCGGAAGCCATCCTCGAACTGAAACTGCGGCATCTGGCCAAGCTCGAGGAAATGAAGATCCGCGGTGAGCAGGACGAGCTGTCCGCGGAACGGGATGAGCTGCAGGCTATCCTGGGCTCCGAGGATCGTCTGCGTGAACTGATCAAGGCCGAGTTGCAGGCGGATGCCGAAACCTATGGCGATGACCGGCGGTCGCCCATTGTCGAGCGTGAGGAGGCGAAAGCCTTCAGCGAGGTCGATCTGGTTTCCAACGATCCGGTCACTGTGGTGCTCTCCGAAAAAGGCTGGGTAAGGGCTGCCAAGGGTCACGACATTGAGCCGGAGGGGCTGAACTACAAATCCGGTGACCGGTTTGCCATGGCGGCCAAGGGCCGGCAGAACCAGCAGGCGTTGTTCCTGGACTCCACCGGGCGGGCCTATGCCCTGATGGCTCACAACCTGCCTTCCGCTCGCGGCCAGGGTGAACCCCTGACCGGGCGCATCAACCCGCCATCCGGGGCGACTTTTTCCGGACTGCTGATGGGCGAGCCGGCCCGCAAGGTCCTGCTGGTCACCGACGGAGGTTACGGGTTTGTGACCTCCCTGGAAGACATGATCAGCAAGAACCGCAATGGCAAGGCGGTGGTTACCGTTCCCAAGGGCGCGAAGATCATGCCTCCGGTAGTGGTGCCCGCGACCGACAAGCCACTGTTTCTCGGTGCGATTTCCAATGAAGGGCGGATGCTGGTCTTCCCGCTGAACGAACTGCCGGAGCTCGCCAAGGGCAAGGGTAACAAGATCATCAGTATTCCGTCCGCGAGGGTGCAGAACCGCGAGGAGTACGTCGTTGCGGTGGCGGTGTTCGCGGAGGATGATACTCTCGAGATCCGGGCCGGAAAGCGCAAGATGGGGCTACAGTTCAGCGATCTCGAGCATTACTTCGGTGAGCGCGGCCGTCGTGGCCACAAATTACCGCGGGGTCTGCAGCGTGTGGATTCCATTGAAGTGACGTCGGCCGATGGCAATGGCGTGGAAGAGGAGTTCTCCGACAGTGAGTGAACTGGTCCTGATTAATGTCTCCGGGCGTGACAAGCCTGGTCTCACCTCGGAAATCACCGGGATTATGGGGCAGTATGATGTTCGTATCCTGGATATCGGCCAGGCGGTGATCCACGATCACCTGACGTGGGGGATTCTCATTGAGATTCCCGATGCCTCCAAGTCGTCTCCGGTGATTCGTGATCTGTTGTTCCGCCTGCATGCCCTGGACCTGCAGGTGCGTTTCGCGCCGATCACGGAGGAGGACTACCAGACCTGGGCGGCGGCCAGGAACCGGGCCTGCTACATCGTCACGTTGCTGTCCCGGGATATCAAGGCTGAGCAGATTGCCCGGGTATCGGCCATCACCGCCCGGCATGGCCTGAACATTGACAATATCACCCGCCTGTCGGCGCGGCCTTCCCTGAATCCGACCGAGAACCGGATTGCCTGCGTGGAATTCTCCGTGCGGGGAACACCGTCGGACCTGGAGCAGCTGCGGGCAGACTTCCTGCATATTGCCGGTGAAATGAATGTGGATATCGCGTTCCAGGAGGATTCGATTTTCCGCCGCAACCGGCGTCTGGTGGTGTTCGATATGGACTCCACACTGATTGAGGCCGAGGTCATTGACGAGCTGGCCCTTGAAGCCGGCGTCGGCGATCAGGTGGCGGAGATCACAGAGCGCGCGATGCAGGGTGAACTGGACTTCAGTCAGAGTTTTGCCGAGCGCCTGGCGTTGCTCAAGGGACTGGACGAATCGGTGCTTGAGGGTATTGCCAGCCGCCTGCGGCTGACCGAGGGCGCGGAGCACCTGATCAGTCGTCTCAAGTCCCTGGGCTATCGCACCGCGATCCTGTCCGGCGGCTTCACCTACTTTGCCCGTCATTTGCAGAGCAAGCTGGGTATCGATTATATCCATGCCAATGAGCTGGAAATCGAGAACGGCAAGGTAACCGGTCGTGTGTCCGGTCAGATCGTCGACGGTAAGCGCAAGGCTGAACTGCTGCTGGAGATTGCCGAGCGGGAGCACATTTCCCGTGAGCAGGTGATCGCCGTGGGTGATGGCGCCAACGATCTGCCCATGCTCAGTCAGGCCGGCCTGGGCGTCGCCTTCCGCGCCAAACCTGTGGTCAAGGAGTCGGCCCGGCATTCCATTTCCACCCTGGGACTAGATGCCATTCTCTACCTGATTGGCTATCGGGAAAACGAAGAGCATTGATCGCGGACCGATGGGTGGACTTCCATCCATCGGTCTCTCCGCTGTGTACGGGTAACCACCAAAACTTCCTCGATTGGTTGGCCGATTCCCACCCATTGCCATTATTTTTTTGGGTGGAAGTTGACCCATTTCCAGGCTCTGCAATTCGATTTCATTGAAAAAGCCCCTGTTTTAAAAGCAATTTTAGAAACTGGTCTGCTCCTTGCTCTCTACTCCCTTCACCGAAGCCTGTCGCGCTTCAATAAGCACACAACAAACACAATGAGACGGGAGTAACCTCTATGAAAACCCAAGCCGTAATTGCGTTGGCATTCGCCTCCACTTTCACTGTCACCAGTCCAGTTATTGCCCAGGACCGGTCCGAGTGGCCCGACAACTTCACGGTTGGTACCGCAAGCCAGGGAGGAACCTACTTTGCGTACGGTTCTGGATGGGCCAACTTTGTCGCCGAGAACCTGGGTATTTCCGGTGGTGCCGAGATCACCGGAGGCCCGATGCAGAACATGGCGCTGGTGCACACCGGCAACCTGCAGTTTGGTTTGACCACCATGGGCCCCGCCCAGGAGTCCCTGGATGGCAACAGCCCCCTGGCACCGGGTGTGAAGATGGACAACGTGTGCGCCATTTTCCCGATGTACGAGACGCCGTTCTCTGTTACTGCCCTTTCTGACTCTGGCATTACCTCGATTGCCGACATTCCAGATGGCGCTACCATCGGTTTCGGGCCTGCAGGCTCCACGTCTGATACCTATTTCCCGCGCATGATGGAAACCCTGGGCGTGGATTTCGAGCGCCGCAACGGTAGCTGGTCGGATCTGGGCACCCAGTTGCAGGATGGCCTGATCGATGTCGTTGCCTTCGCTGCGGGTATTCCAATCCCGGCTGTCAGCCAGTTGGAGGTTCAGACCGACGTGAACATCATCGGCATGACTGATTCGGAAGCCGAGAAGATCACCGAAAACTACCCGGTATCCGAGTTCATTATTCCGGCTAGTACTTACCAGTCACTGGAAGAAGATTCCCGTGTGGTATCCATGTGGAACTTTGCCATTGCCAGCTGTGACGTTCCCGAAAGCATGGTGTATGAGATCACCAAGCTGACCATGGCGAACAACGACAAGATGATGTCCATCCACAAGGCGGCCCGTACGTCTGTCCCGAAAAACTACACCAAGAACACCGTTCTGCCCTGGCATCCGGGCGCAGCTCGCTGGTTCAACGAAAACGGTTACGAGATTCCTGAAAGCCAGATCAAGTAACGCTCGTTGTGTGTCAGGGGGCCCCGGTTGGGCCCCCCGTCGGCCGGCCGGCTTAATGCCGGCCCAGTTTTCCTGTAGGCAGGGTTTATCATGACCACCGAACACTCCCACAAAGATCCGACCCCGGCGCTGCCGGACGACGACCATATTCTTGCCCACGATGTTGACGAGGAACCGGTTGAGGCCAATCGCCGGTTGTTTGAAGGCGGGTTGCTGAAATTCGTTACCTTGCTGACGATCGCCTATTCGTCATTCCATCTCTACTCCCTGAACATTGCCCCTCTGGAAACTTGGAGTTACCGCATTGTTCACGTGGCCGGCGCCCTTGTGTTGGGCTTTATACTGTACGCTGGTGCCCGGTTTGTGTCCCGTGAAGAGGGCGGCGCGCGGAACAAATGGACCACCTGGTTTGGTGGCGTTGCGCTGTTGCCGGCGCTGTATGCGCTTTACCAGACGTTTTCCTTCAGCCAAATGATGGCCAGCGGCACTATGCGGATTCCGCCCGATCTGGAGGCCTGGCATTTTGGCTGGCCACTGCTGGCGGCCTCAGGCATTGGTATTGTACTGAGCTGGTTCCATCAGCGTGAACGGTCGCGTTTCAGCGTGCCTGATCTGGTGCTGATTGTCTGCTCGGTTGCCGTCGCGGCCTATTTCCTGGTGGTTTACAACTCCACCATGCGCATGACCACCGGCACGTCGTTTGCGCCTGTAGGCATTTCCTTCGCCGCCGTAGCGGGCACCGCGCTGATCATGGAACTGACCCGCCGGGTCGCCGGCATGGCGCTGGTGGTTATTGGCCTGGTTTTCCTGGTGTATGTCTTCGTTGGTCCTTACCTGCCTGGCTTCCTCGGCTATCCCGGGTTATCGGTGCAGCGGTTCTTCAGCCAGGTGTATACCGATGCCGGTATTCTGGGGCCCACCACGGCGGTCTCTTCAACGTACATTATTTTGTTCATCGTCTTTGCTGCCTTCCTGCAGGCGTCGAAGGTAGGGGATTACTTTGTCAACTTCGCCTTCGCGGCGGCCGGTCGTTCCCGCGGCGGGCCGGCCAAGGTGGCAATCTTTGCCTCCGGCCTGATGGGCATGATTAACGGCACCAGTGCCGGTAACGTGGTCTCCACCGGTTCGCTGACCATTCCGCTGATGAAAAAGGTGGGCTACTCCAAGAAATCCGCTGGCGCGGTTGAGGCTGCGGCGTCCACCGGGGGGCAGATCATGCCACCGATCATGGGGGCGGGCGCCTTCATCATGGCGGAAATCACCGGTATTCCCTATACCGAAATCGCTATTGCGGCGATCATACCCGCGGTCCTGTATTTCGCATCGGTCTACTTTATGGTGGATTTCGAGGCGGCGAAACTGGGTATGCGTGGTATGCGTGAGGATGAGCTGCCCAAGCTTCGCAAGCTGATCAAGCAGGTGTACCTGTTCATTCCCATCATTATTCTGATCTATGCCCTGTTCCAGGGTTATTCGGTGATTCGTGCCGGCACGCTGGCGACCGTCTCGGCGGCGGTAGTGAGCTGGTTCTCTCCGCACAAGATGGGGATTCGTGCGGTTCTGCGGGCCCTGGATATCGCCTCAATGATGGCTATCCAGATTATCGTGGTGTGTGCGGCTGCCGGTATCATTGTGGGTGTCATCTCACTCACCGGTGTCGGGGCGCGTTTCTCGGTACTGCTGCTGGATGTGGCCGAGGCCAGTCAGCTGCTGGCGCTGATTTTCGCCATGTTCATTTCCATCCTGCTGGGTATGGGGATGCCGACCACGGCCGCCTATGCGGTGGCCGCATCGGTGGTGGCGCCGGGCCTCGTGCAGTTGGGGATTGAACCGCTGACGGCGCACTTCTTTGTGTTCTACTTTGCCGTGGTGTCGGCCATAACGCCGCCGGTTGCCCTGGCATCCTATGCAGCGGCCGGTATTTCCGGGGCCAATGCCATGGAAACCTCGGTAGCCTCGTTCCGGATCGGTATTGCAGCGTTCATTGTCCCGTTCATGTTCTTCTACAACGGTGCGTTGTTGATGGATGCGCCGTGGTTCGATATCGCCCGTGCCCTGGTGACCGCAACCTTTGGGGTGTACCTGTTGTCTGGTGGCGTGCTGGGCTGGTTCGGCAAGGTCGGTGCCCCATGGATGGTTCGCATCATGCTGATTGTGTCGGCGCTGCTGATGATTGAAGGCGGTCTGTGGACAGATATGGCTGGCGTTGCCCTGGCGGTGATATCGTTCCTGGTTCAGCGCCAACGCCGGCAACGTATGACGCCCGTGGCGGTCTGATCCGGTGCAGGGTAGGGCGATTGTGCGAATGCGCGGTTGTCCTGCCCGATTCCGAACGCTACGCTAGCAGTTTTCTCAGGAACCGGGTTGTATGTCCTACCGGATTGGCGTTGTCCTCACTTTCGGCCTCACGCTTCTGGTCTCCTGGACGCTGGGTGGCTGGTTCGGTTATCGACAGGTGGAACAGGAAAGCCTGGAAGAATCCTTTCGCTACCGTCAGCTTGTTGCCAACGAGCTGAATCGCTATCTGCCCATCCCCGAGTTGATGGCTGAGCATCCGTTGATGGAAGAAGCCCTGAGCTCTCCCGAGGACGCACGGATCATTCTTCAGGCCAATGAAGAAATGCAGAGGATGGCCACCATTGTCGGCAGCTCCGACGTGTATTTGATGGATACAGCCGGGCTGACCATCGCGGCCAGCAACTACCGTCAGGAAGACAGTTTTGTGGGCCAGAGCTATCATTTTCGGCCCTACTTCACTGATGCTATGGAAACCGGGGAGTCGGCGATCTACTTTGCGCTGGGTTCCATGTCTGGTGTTCGCGGCCTGTACTTTTCCCATCCCGTTCGTAATGATCGTGGCAACATGCTGGGGGTTATTGCAGTCAAGGTGCTGGTGCAGGAGTTGGAGTCCCAGTGGCACCGGCCTGCTTCGTTACGGGAAACCGAGATGGTAGTGCTGGATCAGGCCGGTATCAGTTTTCTGGCCAGCAAGTCCAAGTGGTTGTACCGCGATTTCAACAGCCCGGAATCGGCCGCGCCCGGCGAGGCCTCCCGCCGGCGTTATCCGGGGCGGGAATTGAGGCCTATCAATTTTAAAGTGCTGGAAAAGCCCTCGGGATTGTCCGAACGGTCTGGCAAAATCCGGATTATGGAAGACGGCGATGCACGGGAGTACCTGAGTGTCAGGACGCCGCTGCCGAGGCTCGACTGGACCTTGCAAGTGATGGTGAGTACCCGGCCCGTGCTCTGGACCCGTCTCGGGTTTGTTGCAGCCGGGATGGGCCTGTTTCTTGGAGGTCTGCTGACCTGGCTGTACGTGCGCGAGCGATATCGCCGTGAGGCGGAACTGGCGTTTCGTGGCGAGCAACTGGAGCGCAGTGTTGCGGAGCGAACGGCGGATCTGGAGCGTTCGAATCAGCAATTGCTGGAAGAGGTCCGCGAACGTGAACGCACCCAGAATGAGCTTCGAGAGACTCAGCAGGAGCTGATTCAGGCGGCCAAGCTGGCCGTTCTGGGGCAGATGTCGGCCGGACTTAACCACGAGATGAACCAGCCGCTGACAGCTATTCAGACGTATGCCCGCAACAGTCGCCGCTTCCTCGAGATGGGCGCTGGCGAGATGGTGGACGCCAATCTGCGCGAAATTGTCTGCCTGTGTGACAAAATGGCGGAGCTCACCCGGCAGTTCAAGGTGTTTGCCCGTAAGTCGGAAGGGCCGCCGGCGATAGTTGATTTCCGGCTGGCCGTGGATGCGGCCCTTAAGATTATTGCTGCGCAGCAAAACAGTTCAAGCACCCGGATTCGCTGGCAGCGGCCGCCGGAACCGGTACAGTGCCACGGTGACCTGATCCGGATCGAACAGGTGATGGTGAACCTGCTGGCCAACGCGGTTCAGGCCGCGGAGGGGCGGGAGACTCCGGAAATCACCGTCTATATCACGGAGAGCGACCAGAACTGGTGCTGCATCGTGCGTGATAATGGCTCCGGCCTGCCGGGTAATACCGAGCAGGTGTTCGAACCCTTTTTTACCACCAAATCGGTGAAGCAGGGCCTTGGACTTGGGCTGTCGATATCACGCCAGATCGTGGATGCGCTGGGCGGAAGCCTGACAGGACGTAACCGGATTGACGGCCTGGGTGCGGAATTTGTGTTAACCCTGAAGAAGCGGGAGACCACGGAATGACAGACGCATCAGTAATCTTTGTGGACGACGACCCGCATATACGCCAGGCCATCGCTCAGACCCTGACGCTGGAAGACTTGCCGGTGGCCTGTTTTGAGGATGCTCCATCAGGTCTTGAGAAAATAACACCCGAGTATGACGGCATTGTGCTGTGTGACTACAACATGCCGGGCATGGATGGCCTGGAAATGCTTGATCGGGTAAGGGCTGTGGATGAGGCGATTCCGGTGATCATCCTCACAGGACAGGGCGACATCAGCACAGCGGTAACCGCCATGCAGCGCGGCGCCTATGACTTCATCGAGAAGCCGTTTGACCATGACGAGCTTGTTGAGCTGCTCCGCCATGCGCTGGAGAAGCGTCACCTGGCTCTGGAAAACCGCCGTCTGAAAGCCCAGTTAAAGCACCTGGCACGGCCCGGGCCCCGGATTCTGGGGGACTCTCCGAGTATGCAAAAGGTGGTGGCGACCATTGATCCGATCCTGGATATCTCCGCCAATATTCTCCTGCACGGCGAAACCGGTTCCGGTAAGGACGCGCTGGCACGGTACATCCACGAGAGCAGCCCTCGCAGCACCCACAATTTCGTGGCTATCAACTGTGGCGCGGTGCCGGAGCACCTGATCGAAAGCGAGCTTTTCGGCCACGAGGCCGGGGCTTTTACCGGTGCGGACAAACGCCGCATTGGCAAAATTGAATACGCCCACAAGGGCACCCTGTTTCTGGACGAGCTGGAAAGCATGCCCATGGCGCTTCAGGTGAAGTTGCTGCGAGTGCTCGAGGAACAACGCGTTGAACGTCTGGGCAGCAACCAGGTGCAGGAGGTGGATGTTCGAATCATCGCAGCCACCAAGGCCGACCTGAAGGCCCTCAGCGACGAGGGGGAATTTCGTGCCGATCTGTATTACCGGTTAAACGTGGTGAAGGTGGATATTCCGCCATTGCGTGAGCGCAAGGAAGATATCCCGCTGCTGTTTCATCACTTCGTATTAATCGCAGCAGCCCGCTATGACCGTGAGAGCATCCCCCTGGATGCCAGCCAGGCAGCGCGGCTGATGCAGCACTCCTGGCCGGGCAATGTCCGGGAGTTACGGAATCTGGCGGAACGCTATGTGCTGCTGGGGCCGATGGCGCTGGAGGAAAACGACCCATCCGCGACCGCGAATGTGCCAGGCCGCCAGACCCTGTCTGAGATGATGGAGGGGTTCGAGCGCTCGGCCATTATTAGTGCGCTGAATGCCTGCCAGGGCAGTATAAAGGACACCATGGTTCAGCTTGGCATTGCCCGTAAAACGCTTTACGACAAGATGAGAAAACATGGGCTGGACAAGGCGCAGTTCAAGGACTGACCTTGCTGCCATGAAAAAGGGTTCCGGTGGGGATCAGTGATCCCCGAAGTCATAGTTCATTTCCGGCACCGGCGCCTGCAGGTAGTAGCCCTGGATATAGTTCACTCCGGCCTGCCAGAGCGTTGCCAGAACCCCGGCATTTTCCACCAGTGGAATAATCGTCAGTTTGCCGGAGCTTTGCAGGCTCTTGACCATTTCCTTGACCTTTTCCTTGGCTTCATCGCTTTTCTGGATTTCCTCGGTGAAAGAGCCGTCAATTTTCACGTAATCCACATTGATGTGCTTCAGTGTATTGAACGGATTGAGGGCGCAGCCGAACTGGCAAATGGAAATCTTGCAGTGCAGTTCATGAATGGCCCTGGAGAATTCCTTGGCCTGTTTCATGTAATTGTTGGCGTCCCCTTCGCGAATCTGGAAAATCAGCGAGTCGCCCGGCAGCCTGGCAGCCTTGAGGGCAACGCTCAGCCAGGAGGTGAAAGTCTTGTCTTCCAGGGTTTCCGCCGTGATGTTCAGGAACAGGCGGGTATCATGACCCCGGGAGCGATGACTGGCCAGTTGCTTGATGGTCTGCAGGATGACCCATCGGTCAATCTTGATGGACATGTCGGTAGGGCCGACCGGTGGCAGGAAACCATACGGGGAGACTTCCTCGCCGTCCTTGTCCAGCATCCGTACAAAGGCTTCGTAGTGTTCTTCGCCATCACCCCGGAGGTTGATGATGGGCTGGAACAGCAGACGGAAGCGGTTTTCGTCCAGGGCTTTCTGGATGGCTTCCGCCGAGTTGTTGTCATCAAGGGCCTCGTAATCAGCCGGGTTGTATACCAATACACCGTTGCCGTGGGCGTGGCCCTCCTTTTTCCTGAGCTCGGCAGAGGCCGTGTGGGCCCGGCCAAGAACGTCCGGCGCTTTCGGCGAATTCTCGGTGATCGCTGCCACGCCAATGCTGAGCGTCAGCTGGACGGTGCGGCCATTGATGTCGAACAGGTGGTCTTCGATGGTTTTGCACAGTGCTTCACATTGGTTTGCCAGTGCTTTTTCATCGCCGGGTTGACACAGGAAACAGAAGGCATCGTCGCTCATACGGGCCAGAGTTGCCTTCTCGGGAGCGTGTTCGCGGAGCATGTTGGCAAGGTCGCCCAGTAGCAGGTCAGCGCCCGCAATACCAACCTGGCTCTTCAGGCTCATGAAATTATCCAGGGCAATGTAGGCCAGGGCGCCGGTTTCGTTGTTCTTGCCGGCGTTGGCAACCGCCTGACCGAGTGCGTCCATCAGGTATTGCCGGTTATAGAGTCCGGTCAGCAGATCCTGGCTGCTGATCTGACGCAGTTTCTCCTCAAGCTCAGCGTCACTGTGTTCTGGCTGCAATACGATCTGGGTGCAGGCTTCGCCATCGTATGTGGCGGCTGACACCGACATGACCACGTTGAGCTCGTTGTCATCGCTGCGACGGGCGACGCAGGTCATGGTCATGCCATCTTTACCGCTCTCGGCGAAAGATTTCATGAATTCCTTGTACCGGTCCTGGCTTTCGGGGATCAGGGTGTCGAGCACGGGTATGCAGATCAGCTCGTCGATGTCGTCGTAGCCGAGAAATTCCATATAGGACTGATTGGCGTAGATGTGCATGCCATCGTTGATATAGGCGATGGCATCCTTTGAGCTCTCCAGCAATAACTGGCACCGCTGTTCGGCTTCCCGCAGGTGTGACTCCAGGACGCGACGGCGTCTACGATCATCCAGGGCTGCCAGTTCCCGGTTCACCACGAGAACCAGTTGATCGGTGTACTGAAACGGCACAGTGTCCTGAGCGCCCGCACGCATGACTGATACGGTCCGGTCCCGGTCATACTCGCCGCTTAACAGGATAAATGGAATATCCTTGTCCATACGACGAATCATCGCCAGTGCGTCGTCAGCGCCGAATTCCTGTTCGATATCCCGGGCCAGTAACAGGTCCCAGTTGCCATTTTTAAGGGCTTCTTCGAGGTCTTCCTCGGAAGTGATGCGGTGAGCCCTGGTGGCTTTTCCGGAGTTCCTCAGCAGGCTGACCAGAGATTCTGCATCGTTCTGTGAGGGATCAAGAATCAGAAGGTGTACGGTGGCGTTCTTTTTCTGCATTCGTCAGACGTCTCGTGATACGCATGGGCATTGCCTCCCCCGTGGTCGGCACCGATGCTGAAGCTACAGGGAGGGCCACAGAGAGTCAAATTCATCCTCATTGGTGCCCGACGTGGGAGTGGGCGTGCCGACGCTGAGAGCCTCGGAATTCTGGAGTTTGAGCTCAAACTGACTGATGCTGCCGGTGGCAGACAGTTTCCGCGACAGCTGGCCAGGGTCTTCACGGCCGTCGTGGAGCAGTGTGATACGGCTGCCGGACTGGAACGGCAGCCTGGGAATGATCAGCGTTGCGGCCTGATTGACGACACTGATCTCTGGCAGCAGCAGTCCCCGCAGGTATTCACTGCTGGCTCCCACTTTCTGGATGAGCCGGACACCGCAGGGAGCGGCGCTGGGCGCCAGTAGTTCAATACCGATCTGGGTGCCTTTGTGCTTGACCTGGCGAATCCAGCGGACCACCGCAATGCTCCAGGGATGGCTGGAATGTTCCCGTACCCCGAGAACCTCACCGGTTTGCAGGGCAGGGGGAACGTTGCTTTCCCAGGCAATGCAATATCCGCCGGGACTGGCATTGACCAGCAGCGCCTGGTGGGATTGAGGCCGATTCTTGCCGGTTTCCGCCAGCGGTGCCCTGGCGGAAGCGCCACGGTAGTTGATGGGGGTGTCCGCCGAGCGGGGGACATCGTCCACGGGGCCGGCATCGTGGGCGCTGGCCCAGACATCCTGTTTCTGGCGGGCAGAGCGGATGAACAGGTTTTCCTCATCGTGCTGGCCGTTGTCATTGCCCTTGATGAACTCGTTAAACGGTTTTTCGCCCGAGACAAAGTAATGCGCGGCAGTCAGCCCGACGCAGACCTCCAGCTTGCCCTGGCTGGAGATGCGATTGAAGTTGCGTTTGGCGAGGATGCCCAGCGCCTGGCTCAGATGCTGCAGCAGTGTTTCATTGACTCTGGGGGGAAGCTGGAGGTCATTGTTGCCCTGACCGCGGGACCCTCTCGCGCCTAATGTTTCTGACAGCATTCGCGATAACTCGCGGGTGTCGAACCCAAAGGTGTCCCCATCGGGGCCGTGCTCCAGAAGGCTGCGATAGACCGGAGGCGTATCCTTCTCCATGTTGACCGCGAACAGACTTTCCTCGCCGGGGTGAGGATCGCAGACGACGTGCCGGGTCCAGGTTTCGAACAGTTCGTATGTGTGCTGCAACTCATTCTGTCGCAGCTGGTTTGGGCGTGCACACCCGAGCAGAAGGATGCGCTTATAGCAATCCTCAACGGTGCTGTTGAGGCGATGGCTCAGGGTGTCATCGTCAATGCTGATGCCAGCAAGCCTGTTGCGATAGGCGAAGCGGAACAGGCGATGGCATTCCAGCCAGCTGTGTGCAGGGCTCGGGCAGTACAGCTGGTGGGCGCGCACGATGGTGGCAGACAGTTCGGATATTGCGCGGTGAACCGACGTGGCAACCGCTTTGCGATTCTTGTCCAGGCTTCCGTTGTCGAGGAACTCCAGTACGCACAGTTTGTAACCGCTGGCGGAGTGTAATTGCAGGGCCTGGGACAGGTTGGCGATCTTGCGTTGTTTTTCGGGCAGTGCAACAGACAGCCCGAGGTAGTGGCGTGACAGTTCCGTGCACACGAAATGAATTTTCGGGCGGATCATTTCAAGGAACTGCAAGCGCTGCTGAGGTGCGATGAAAAGGTGGTTCAGTTCGATGATGGCGTGGTAAAGCTGACGCGAAGCTTCACCAATATTGGCCATCGGCAACTGGTTCGCCCAGTCCCGGAAAGCTTTCGGCGACGTCTCGCAGAACGAGAGGCTCGCCGTTTTCTGCTCGGGAACACGGAGATCGGGTTTCAGGATTATGCCTTCCATTAGTTAGTGCCGTTTTTTGAACTGTAAAATAGCAAAGGCTTAACAAAAAGCGAGAAATTCACGAGTTGACAAACTTTCACAAGTGAATTCAGGCCAACTTTGCCAAACAGATCACGCGAACAGGTCAATCGGCGTTTTTCCCGCTTTGCCCGGAATCTCACGCACCAGTCTGGGCACCAGGAAACCAGGCAGTGTCGCCAGCAGGGTACGCACAATCTCTCTTGCCTGCTCGTCACTGACGTCAAAATGATGGGCGCCAGCCACGGGATCAAAAGCGTGAAGGTAGTAGGGTAGCACGCCTGCATCAAAAAGCCGTTCGCTGAGTTCTGCCAGGGTGTCCGCGCTGTCGTTGACGCCTCTGAGAATGACGCTCTGGTTGAGCAGCGTGACGCCCGCCGCCCGCAGGTAGCCAAGGGCCTGGCGAGTCTGATTGTCCAGCTCCGCCGGGTGGTTTACGTGAAGTACCATGACCGTTTGCAGGCGGGTCTTTGACAGCCAGGACAGCAGTGAGTCACAAACCCGCTGCGGGATCACCACCGGTAACCGGGTGTGGATCCGTAACCGCCGGATGTGGGGTATGGTGCTGATCGCCTCCACCCAGGCGGACAGCAGCCGGTCATTGACGGCCAGAGGATCACCGCCACTGAAAATGACTTCGTTGAGTTGCGAGTCTCGCGCCAGCGTGTCAATGACATGGTCCCGGTCGGCCGCTGACATACGATGTTCATCATAGGGGAAATGCCGACGGAAACAGTAACGGCAGTTAATAGCGCATTGGCCGGTCACCATCAGCAGAGCCCTGCTGCGGTACTTGCGGATCAGCCCGGTGGTTTCTTGCGCGTCGGACTCCTGCAGCGGATCGGATACATAACCGTCAGCGGGCTCGTCTTCCATCGCCAGCGGCAGTACCTGGCGTAGCAGCGGATCCCGGGGATTTCCCCGTGCCATCCTGTTCAGGTAGGGTTCCGGCACTCTGACGGGGAACAGCCGGTGGCCACGCTCAGCGCCGGCCAGCCATTGCCCGGGGTCCAGATCCAGGCGCCGGAGCAACTGATCCGGCGTGGTCACGGACTCCGACAGCAGCTGTTGCCAGCTGCGGGAGTCGTTATCGGCCAGGCGGGCTTCTATACGGGTGGGGGTTCGCTGTATCATAGCGACCCTTGAATTTTTAATCGCATCTTTTCGGGTGAACATTTCATGGCTTCATATTCTACCAATGAATTTCGCGGCGGTCTTAAGGTTTTGCTGGATGGCGACCCCTGCGTGATTCTTGAGAACGAATTCGTAAAGCCGGGTAAAGGCCAGGCCTTTAACCGGGTAAAACTCCGTAATCTGATGAGCAACCGGGTGTGGGAACGTACCTTCAAGTCCGGCGAAAGCCTGGAATCGGCTGATGTCATGGACCAGGACATGGAGTACCTGTACACCGACGGCGAATTCTGGCATTTCATGCTCACCGACGGTTCCTTTGAGCAGTATCCTGCCGATGCCAAGGCGGTCGGGGATACGGTGAAATGGCTGAAAGAGCAGGATGTGTATACGGTCACCCTTTATAACGGCGCACCGCTCTCCGTTTCGCCACCCAACTTTGTCGAGCTGGAAGTGGTAGACACCGACCCCGGCATGAAAGGCGATACCGCCCAGGGTGGGTCCAAGCCGGCTACCCTGTCCACCGGCGCCGTGGTCAACGTGCCGTTGTTCATCACCATTGGTGAGGTGTTGAAAGTGGATACCCGCTCCGGCGAGTACGTCAGCCGCGTCAAGAGCAGCTGAAGGCCATTGTTATGAGCCGAGCGTTAGAGTGGCAGCCTTCGGCTTCACTAAGCGCCCTGAAAAGCCGCGCAGACCAGCTAGCCTGGGTGCGCGGCTTTTTTGCGCAAAGGGGGGTGCTGGAAGTGGAAACACCGGTACTGGGTCGTTGTGGAGTAACGGATCCCAATCTGGACGGTATTTCCGCCAATACCACGGCCGTGGCCGGCGGTGTTGCCGGTGGCTGGCTTCAGACCTCCCCGGAATATCACATGAAGCGCCTGCTGGCAGCCGGTTCTGGCCCCATTTTTCAGGTTTCCAGAGTGTTCAGGGACGGGGAGCGCGGGCGCCGTCATAATCCGGAATTTTCCATGCTGGAGTGGTACCGGCCCGGGTTTACCGACGGTGACCTGATGGCGGAAGTCAGTGACCTGGTGGCCGGCTGGCTGGAGTGCAAGCCGCCGGAGATGATGGATTATGGTGAAGCGTTTCGCCGGTTTGCCGGCCTGGACCCTTTCCTGGCGTCTGACCGGGAGTTGGCGGGTTGCTGCGAGCAATGGCTGGAGTCGGAACAGGCGATGGCTCTGGGGCGTGATGGTTGCCTCGATCTGATGATGAGCTATCTGGTGGAGCCGGCCCTGGCGGACTACGGACCGGTATTCATCACTGGCTATCCCGAATCTCAGGCGGCGCTGGCCAGGGTCAGCGAGCGCGATGGAGTCCGGCAGGCCCACCGCTTTGAACTGTATGTCCAGGGCGTCGAGTTGTGTAATGGTTACTGGGAGCTGACCGATCCGGCCGAACAGAGCAGGCGATTTGCGGCCGACAACCGGATCCGGCGTCAGTCCGGAAAGCCTGAAATGGCAGTGGATTCAGCCCTGCTGCATGCCATGGAGGCGGGGATCCCCGAGTGTGCCGGCGTCGCCCTGGGGCTCGACCGATTGCTTATGCTGAAGCTGGGAACCAGTGATATTGCTGATGTGCTTGCCTTTCCATCCGAACGTGCCTGAGCGCCCCAGACCGCTTGCAGGGGCGCTGAATGGTCGCGCCTTCAGGCCAGGGTACCGAAGGCTTGCCCCATCCTGACTGTTTTTCCGGGAACTTCGTCCTCATTCCATGCTACGGAACCTTTCGGCATCACCAGCACAACCGTGGATCCCAGGCGGAAACGGCCCATCTCCTCGCCTTTTTCAAAGCGGATGTCCGTCTGGCCATCGTCGTAACGGGTGGACGTAACCTGGCCGGTGCCGGGCGCAACAACGCCGCCCCAGATGGTTTCAACGCTGCCAACAATCATGGCCCCCACCAGCACCATCGCCATCGGGCCCGCGTCGGTATCGAAAATGCAGGCAACGCGCTCGTTCCGGGCAAACAGGTTAGGCACGTTCTCGGCGGTGACCGGGTTAACGGAAAACAGCTTGCCTGGGACGTACACCATTTCCCGCAGCTTGCCCGCCAGGGGCATGTGTATCCGGTGGTAGTCCTTGGGGGCTAGGTAGATGGTGGCGAATTCACCTTCCGCGAAGTCTGCCGCCCGTTGTTCATCGCCTCCGAGCAATTCCGTCAGGCTGAAAGACTGGCCTTTGGCCTGAAATACGCGGTCACCGGTGACGTGTCCGAGCTGGCTGATGGCGCCGTCCACCGGACTGATCAGCGCGGAGTCCCGGCTGTCGACCGGGCGTAACCCGGGCTTCAGGGCGCGGGTGAAAAAGGCGTTAAAGCTTGGATAGGCTTCCGGGTCCGATTCCACTGCTTCGCTCATGTTTACGCCATAGCGGCCGATAAACCAGCGAACAACGCGGTTCTTGAGCGCCGGGGTGCGGTCATTGTCCGCCAAACGACCTGCCAGCCTGGAAATAGCCAACTGGGGAGTTATGTACTGGCTCAAAACGAAGAACTTGTTGAACATTAAACGGGATCCTTTGCGCTCGAAGGCGCGAAGTTTACCAAATACGGCGGCGTGTATAGAAATTGTTTCACAGCTTCGCGGTTCGCATCGGCCCTTGCTATTATCACCTCTGTTCTGGCAGTGCGATTGCGAACACAAATTTCCGATAACTATTACATAAGGCGTTTTTTCTTCCCATGTTGCTCATTATCGGTGCGGTCATTGTAATTGCGAGTGTTCTCGGCGGGTATGTCCTGCACGGCGGTAACCTGATGGTGCTGTGGCAGCCCACCGAGGTATTGATCATTGGTGGCGCAGCGGTCGGCTCCTTTGTCATCGCCAACCCGATGCACACTGTGAAAGAAGTGTTTCAGGGGATAATGCGGCTGTTGACCGGTTCGCCATACAACAAGGCGTTCTACGTCGACCTGTTGAGCCTGTTGTACGACATCTTTGACAAGTCACGGAAGCAGGGGGTGATGGCCATCGAGGAAGACATCGATAATCCCGAATCCAGCCAGATTTTCTCCCGCTACCCGGCCATTATGAAGTCGAAGCAATTGCTGGCGTTCATCACCGATTACCTGCGCATCATCAGTTCCGGCAACATGGCGACCCACGAACTCGAAGGCATGATGGAAAACGAGATCGACAGCCGTCAGCACGAACTGGAAGAACCGGCCCACGCGTTGAACAAGATTGCCGATGCGTTGCCCGGGCTGGGGATTGTTGCTGCGGTGCTCGGTATTGTTATTACCATGAATTTCCTCACCGAAGGCCCCGAAAAAATCGGCCTGAGTGTGGCCGCCGCGCTGGTGGGCACCTTTCTTGGCATCTGGATGGGTTACGGCTTTGTTGGCCCCACCTCCATCGCCCTGGAGCACGCCGCCAAGTACGAGCTGAAGGCCTATGAGTGCGTAAAGGCCTCGGTGGTGGCAACGGTTTCCGGCCAGGCACCGCAGATGGCCATCGAATTTGGCCGCAAGGCGCTGCCAACGGACAAGCGCCCCGAGTTTCAGGAGCTTAACGACCACGTCCGGTCGAAGTAAGGTTATTCAGGGGCTGTTGGAGCAGGTTTGTGGAAGAACAACCGATCATCGTAAAACGCAAGAAAAAGGTAGCGGGCGGCCACCATGGTGGTTCCTGGAAAGTTGCCTTCGCAGACTTTGCGACTGCGATGATGGCGTTTTTCCTCGTGTTATGGCTAACGGCCACCGCCTCTCCCGAGCAAAAACGGGCGGTAGAAGGTTACTTCAAGGACCCGGTTGGTTTTACCGAGGGTGGCTCACCGAACCCGGTCGACCTGGAAGGCAGTGCTTCGGTCGTTAATGAGAGTACCCGGGATATCGAAAGGAGTGATATCCAGATCGAAGACCAGGTGGTGGAAGAGCTGGCGGAAACCCTTGAACAGCGACAAATGGAAGAGCTGTTCCAGGAACTCCAGGAGCGCATCGAGGAGAGCGAGACGCTGCAGGAGTTCAAGGACCAGTTGCTGATCGATATTACCAGCGAAGGGCTGCGGATCCAGATCGTGGATCGTTCCCAGCGCCCGATGTTCGACAGTGGCCGGGCGGAGCTGAAGTACTATTCCCAGGATATTCTGTTTGAACTGGCCAAACCGTTGGGTGCGGTGAGTAACAAGCTGAGCATCACCGGTCATACCGATGCCACGCCCTTCAACGGACGTCCGGGCTATACCAACTGGGAGCTGTCCGCCGATCGCGCCAATACCGCACGTCGGGCGTTGGTTGCCGGCGGTGTAGGCGCCCGCCAGATTGCCAGGGTCGTCGGCCTGAGTGACTCGGTCCTTTTCGACAAAGATGACGCCACGGCGCCGGTGAATCGCCGCATATCGATCATCGTCCTCAACAAGAAAGCCGCAGCAGGTATCCAGAGCAATGCTGGGCGCGGCGATGAACCGTTGATTGATCTGACCCGACCGACAGAGGCGGAGCAGGAAGAGGCAATGGAAAACCTGGAGCAGGGCGACTGGATGCGAGAGCAGGAAGAGCCCGCCGAGGGCGAGCTCAACTGGTAACTGCCCGGCCTTGCTCAGTCGAGCTTGAGGCCCCGCGACTGCTGCTCCGCCATGTCCTTGAGGATGCGATGGAAACTCTTCAGTCGCGGATAGCTGATGCGTCCTTCTTCTGCAGCTGCATCAATGGCGCAACCGGGATCCCCCAGATGACGGCAGTTGCGAAAACGGCAGTGGCCGATCAGGTCGCGGATTTCCCGGAATCCGTATTCGATTTCCTGGGGCGTCATATGCCACAGCCCGAATTCCCGGATGCCCGGAGAATCAATCAGATCCCCTCCGATGGCAAGGTGGAACAGCTTGGCGGTAGTGGTGGTATGGGTGCCCTTGCCAGTACTCTCCGACAGTGCCCCGACCCTCAGTGATTCCTCCGGTAGCAAAGTCTGGATAATCGATGACTTGCCTACACCAGACTGGCCCACAAACACGCTGGTCTGGTTCCTGACCAGGTCTTCCACCTGCGGTGACGGCGTACTGCCGGACGCCGTGGCGGAAGTGCGCACCACCTGGTAACCCAGCGCTTCGTAGCGACCCAACAATTCATCAACACCCTGTCGATTCTGATCGGTCAGCAGGTCAGTCTTGTTCAGCAGGATAACCACCGGGATGTCGGTGCTCTCGGCAGCCACCAGATACCGGTCAATCAGGTTGTCATGGGGTTCTGGCTCCGACGCGATCACCAGAATAATATGATCGATATTCGCCGCCACCGGCTTCAACGCCCCGAAGTTGTCCGGGCGTTGCAGCAGATTGGTGCGATCACAGCGGGCGACAATGACACCGGTTTCGCTCTTGCCCGGTCGCCAGATAACTTTGTCGCCGGTCACCAGGCTGTCGATGTTGGCGCGCACAAAGCAGCGCACCACCTGACCCTGGTGTTCGCCTTCCAGCGCTTCCACATCCAGCTGCTGACCGTAGTGGGCAATGATTAGCCCCTGTTGTTCTGCACCCAGCTCGCCGGCTTCGGTCAGCTCCTCAATGGCTTTCTCCTTACGGGAAACCCGCGCCGTCCGTTCCGCCTGGATTTTCTTGATGCGCCATTGCTGCTGTTTGTTCAGTCGCCGTTTTGCCATGAAGTAATTTCTGGATTCTTGATGAAGGGTGGTATTTGCTGTGACATCATACGCTAACCTGAGGATCGCAGCCCGCACGATTGGCATCAACCTCTGAGAATTTATCTGACTTTACGGGCACTGGCGGGTGCCACGCT
>NZ_JBJJLB010000005.1:0-55213 GCF_045449795.1 Marinobacter alkalisoli | reverse complement strand
ACATCCCTGTGCGCTTGATCTCCGGCCATCCATGGCCTCCGACAGTCCCGGAGCGTGGCACCCGCCAGCACCCTGCACCAAACCGACAGTTTCGAGGAATAACGTATGGCGGACGTGAATAACCTGGTATGGATCGACCTGGAGATGACCGGTCTGGATCCTGAGAAAGAACGGATCATTGAAATGGCGACCATCGTCACCGACTCGGAGCTGAACGTGGTGGCCGAAGGCCCGGTGATCGCCATTCATCAGTCAGATAGCCTGCTGGACGCCATGGACGAATGGTGCACCAAAACTCATGGTGAGAACGGTCTCACCCAGCGGGTGAAAGACAGCAAGGTGTCCGAACGGGAAGCTGAACTGGAAACCATCGAGTTTCTGAAACAGCATGTGGAGCCCGGTAAGTCGCCGTTGTGCGGTAATAGCATCGGTCAGGATCGGCGCTTTCTGGTGAAATACATGCCGGAGCTGGAAGGTTTTTTCCATTACAGGAATCTGGATGTCAGCACTATCAAGGAGCTGGCGTGGCGCTGGCGGCCGGATGTGCTGGCGGGCGTGAAGAAAAAGGGCAGCCACTTGGCTCTTGACGACATTCGTGATTCCATCAACGAACTGCGTCACTACCGGGAAACCTTTTTCAAGCTATAGGCCGTGTTGCCTCAAGGCCCATTGGACGTGTTCCCGCACCATGTCTGATGGGTGGTCCGCGCGTTTCTTGAGGGCTTCGATCACCGGGATGGTGGAGGGCGCGTTGCCCAGGCCTACCGCCAGGTTGCGTAACCAGCCTTCGTAACCGGTACGGCGTATCGCCGAGCCCTCTGTTCGCTTCAGGAACTGTTCCTCTGTCCATAGGAACAATTCCGCCAGTTCGCTGTTGTTCAGGCCATGGCGGGGCTGGAAATCGGGTTCCTGTGTGGGCTTGCTGAACTTGTTCCAGGGGCAGACCAGTTGGCAGTCGTCGCAGCCGAACACCCGGTTGCCCATCAACGAGCGTAGTTCTTCCGGGATGCTGCCCTTGAGCTCGATGGTCAGGTAGCTGATGCAGCGGCGGGCATCCAGCAGGTGCGGGCCCTTGAAGGCGTCGGTCGGGCACAGCTCCAGGCAGGCGCTGCAGCTGCCGCAATGGTCGGTTTCAAATGGCTCGTCCACCGGCAGCGGGGCACTGGTGAAGATTTCGCCCAGGAAGAAAAACGAGCCCGCTTTCGGGTGAATCACCATGTTGTTCTTGCCAATCCAGCCCAGGCCCGCACGCTGGGCAAGGGCTCTTTCCAGTACCGGTGCGCTGTCCACGAACGCGCGGTAATCGTAGCCGCTGACCGCTTCGTCAATGCGTTTGGCCAGGGTAGCCAGGCGTTTTCGCATCAGTTTGTGGTAATCGCGACCCAGGGCGTAGCGGGTGACGTAGGCTTTTTCCCGGTTAGTAAGCGCTTCTTTCGGGCTGTCCGGTGACGCCAGATAATCCATCCGCACAGAGATCACCCGCAGGGTTCCGGGCACCAGGGACGTTGGCGTGTAGCGCTTGTCGCCATGATCACCCATGTAGGCCATCTCGCCGTGGTAGCCTTTTGCCAGCCAGCTCCTTAGGCGCTCACCATGGACACCAGTATCCGGCAACGTGATGCCCGCATCGCTGAAGCCCAGTTCCTTCGCCCAGGTGCGGATGGAATCGGGCAGGTTTTCAATGGCTTCGGTCGGTTTCGCGGTCATGGTCAGGCAAGCAGGATGAGCGTACGGAATTTTAATCTGATTAAGTTATGACCTTTTTCTCTGTTTTGCTATGCTTTACAGGTATCTGGCCAATTTTCTTAAACTGATTTCTTTAGCTGGAGCGCGGGTGCATGCCCCTGTCTGATCCACACAGTCTACCAGAAGACCTGTATTCCGCGGATGCCGTGCGGGAGATCGATCGTTATGTGATTGATCATAAGGGGGTTGATGGTTTCGAGCTGATGCAGGCGGCCGCCGCCTCGGTGTTCCGCCGCCTAGTGAAGCGGTGGCCCGAGCCCGGCAGGATCCTGGTGTTGTGTGGCGCCGGAAACAACGGTGGAGACGGGTACCTGGTGGCAGCAGCTGCCGGGCGCCATGGTCTGGATGTGAGCTGTATTGCCGTGGCGCCGGTTGAAAAGTTGTCCGGTGATGCCCGTCTGGCCTGGCAGAAAGCAAAAAAGGACGGCGTAGACATCATCGACTGTGGAATCAGTGCCGCGGAAGAGCTGGATGCCCGTTTTGCTTCGGCGACCGTGATTGTCGATGCCATGCTGGGGACCGGTGTCGCGGGCGCTCCCCGGGAGCCGTTCGCGGATATGATTCGTCGCTGTGAGGACGCCGTCGCCCCGGTTGTGGCGGTGGATTTGCCGTCGGGACTGAATGCCACAACCGGTGCCGCAGCTGGGGATGTGGTGCGCGCGGATATGACCGTCACTTTCATTGGCCTGAAGGCGGGGCTGTTTACCGGTCATGGTCCGGAAGCCTGTGGCGAGATCTGTTTCGAATCTCTGGCTACAGAACAGTGGCTTGAAGACAGTGGGCAGCTCCCCCTGGCGCGCAGGGTTGACTGGGACGCCATGGGGGCATTGGTGCCGCGCAGGCCGGTTACGGCCCACAAGGGGCGTTTTGGTCATGTGCTGGTGGTGGCCGGTGACCGGGGGTTTGGCGGCGCGGGTATCCTTGCCGCCGAGGCGGCGTCCCGCGCTGGCGCGGGGCTGGTGACGCTGGCTACGCGGCCCGAGTACGTTGCGCCGGCATTGGCGCGTTGTCCGTCGATTATGGTCCAGGGGCTGATCCACGGGTCTGAGTTACCCGCACTGCTGGATGCCGCGGATGTCATCGTGTGTGGCCCAGGGATCGGTCAGGGCCCCTGGGGGCAGCAGATGCTGCAGCAGGTGGTGGCCAGCGGCAAGCCCAGGGTGCTGGATGCCGATGCGCTGAATCTGATGGCCTCCCGGGTTGCACTCAAGGATGATGACCATGTTCTGACCCCTCACCCCGGTGAAGCGGCGCGGTTACTGGACTGCCAGGTGGCAGAGATCGAAATGGACAGGATCAAGGCCGTTACCCGATTGCGTGAGGTGTTTGGCGGCACAGTGTTGCTCAAGGGTGCGGGCACCGTGATTGCATCCGCGGAGGTCCTGCCCGGGGTGATTGCCGGGAGTAATCCGGGGATGGCGACGGGAGGCATGGGCGATGTACTTTCGGGTATCATCGGCGCCTTGTACGGGCAGCTTGGCAATCCATCCCTGGCGACCACCATGGGCGCGTGCCTGCATTTGGCTACTGCCAACCTGGCCTCAGAGAGGCAGGGCTTTATGGGATTGCTGCCTGGTGATGTGATTGAAGCCCTGCCGCAGGTATTGGCAGAGGCAGAGCGAAATAACGGCGGTCTGGAAATGCTGGAGTCGAAAACGTGATGCAGTCTGATCAACCGGGGCTCCGGGTCTTCCTGGCTGACGAAGCCGCTACGGAAGCGTTGGGGGGGCAGTTGGCACAATTGGTATCAGGGGCCGGAGGCGGAGTGACCGTCTTTCTGGAGGGCAACCTGGGCATGGGTAAGACCACGCTGAGCCGGGGTGTCATGAGGGGGCTTGGCCACGAAGGGGCCGTCAAGAGTCCGACCTATACCCTGGTGGAGCCCTATGAGCACCTTCACCCGGCCGCCTATCATTTTGATCTCTACCGGCTGGGTGATCCGGAAGAACTGGAGTATATGGGGATCCGGGATTACTTCGAGGGTGACAACTTTTGCCTGATTGAGTGGCCGGAACGGGGGCAGGGTGTATTGCCGCGACCGGATCTGGTGATCACTCTCAGCCGGGAGGGCACGGGTCGTTCAGCGTGCCTGATGCCCGGAACACAAAACGGTGAGTCGCTGTTGGCAAAGTTACAGGATGCTGGCGGAATTCGACCCGGTGCAGCCGGTGCAGTTGCGGGTCAGGACAAGAACAGGTGAGTCGTATGAGTATCATCAGAACATCAGGCACGTCCCTGGCGGTAGGTATGCTGGCCTTGCTGCTGGCTTTTTCCATGAGCGCCTGGGCGGGCAAGGAAGTGGAAGGTGTGCGTATCTGGCCAGCGCCGGATCACACCCGGCTGGTTCTGGATACTGCAGGCAAAGTGGAACATAACGTATTTTCCCTGTCTGGCCCGTCGCGGTTGGTGATCGACATGAAGAACGTCAGCCTGCAAGCCGATTTTTCGAAGCTGGATCTGACCGACAGCCCTATCCGCAGAATTCGCAGCGCACCGCGAAATGGTAACGACCTGAGGGTGGTGCTGGACCTCAAGAGTGATATCAAACCGCGCAGTTTTCAGTTGGAGCCAAACCAGCAATACGGCCATCGTCTGGTGGTGGATCTGATTGATGAAGGCGGGTCGAAAGTGCAAAAGGACGTCAAGCCAACGGTGACAGAAAACGTCAATGGAAAGCGGGATGTCATTGTGGTTATTGATGCCGGTCACGGTGGCGAGGACCCCGGTGCTATCGGACCGCGGGGTACCCGTGAGAAAGACGTCGTGCTGTCCATGGCGAAAACGCTGCAGAAGCTTATTGATGAGAAGCCCGGCTTTACTGCAAAACTGACACGCACCGGCGATTACTATATCGATCTTCGCAGCCGGACGTTGCTGGCGAGGAAGCATAATGCGGATCTGTTCGTATCGGTGCATGCCGATGCATTCCGGACACCGCAGCCCAGGGGCGCCTCAGTGTTTGCGTTGTCTGAGCGTGGCGCAACCAGTGAATCCGCCCGCTGGCTCGCCCAGAGTGAAAACCGTTCGGATCTCATCGGTGGCGCGGGTGGCGTGTCACTGAATGGTCGTGATGAAATGCTGGCGGGCGTTCTCCTGGACCTGTCGATGACCGCCAGTATCAACTCCAGCCTGGGCATTGGCAGCTCGATCCTCGGCAAGCTCGGCAATATCACCAAATTGCACAAGCGTGGCGTCGAGCAGGCGGCCTTTGTGGTGCTGAAGTCGCCGGACATCCCGTCATTGCTGGTGGAAGCGGGTTTTATTTCCAATCCGCAAGAGGAAAGGAACCTTTCCAGCTCCGCCTATCAGCGCAAGTTGGCCAGTGCAGTATTTGACGGGATTTACGAGTACTTCTCCGACACGCCCCCTCCGGGGACGCTGTTGGCGGCCCGGAAGGCCAGTCGGCAGGGTGGCAATTCCGTCAGCCAGTACCGGATTCGTCGCGGGGACACCCTCTCGGGGCTGGCGCGGGAGAACCAGACGACGGTCAGCGAACTGATGCGTTTTAACGGCCTGAACGACGACCGTGTTATGGTAGGGCAAACCATTCATATTCCCGCATCCTGAACAAGAGGTTTTCCCGAAACATGCCCGCCATCCGATTGCTGACTCCACGGCTTGCGAACCAGATTGCCGCAGGCGAAGTGGTGGAGCGCCCCGCTTCCGTCGTCAAGGAACTGGTGGAAAATGCCCTGGATGCCGGCGCCAGCCGGGTTGACATCGATGTGGAGCAGGGCGGCGTGAAGCTGATCCGGGTGCGGGACGACGGCTCCGGCATCGGTGAAGCGGATCTGCCATTGGCTCTCAGTCGCCACGCCACCAGCAAGATAGAAAGCCTGGATGACCTGGAGGCGGTGGCCTCTCTCGGTTTCCGTGGCGAGGCCCTGGCCAGTATCAGCTCGGTGTCGCGGCTTGCGCTGACCTCCCGCACGGAGGATCAGGAAGCAGCCTCCCGGGTCGAAGTTGAGGGGCGCGACATGGATGCCCGCATCTCACCGGCGGCTCACCCCGTGGGCACCACCGTGGAAGTGCGGGACCTGTTCTTCAATACACCCGCCCGGCGCAAATTCCTGAGAACCGAGAAAACCGAGTTCAACCACGTGGAAGAGTGCGTTCGCAGGCAGGCGCTGAGCCGGTTTGATGCCGGATTCACCCTGCGTCACAACCAGCGGGTTATCCAGAGCCTTAGGCCGGCGGAAAATTCCCTCGACCGGGAGCGTCGTATCGGCTCCCTGTGTGGTCAGCAGTTTATCGACAATGCCGTGGTGATTGATGCCGAAGCCACCGGACTGCGCCTGTGGGGCTGGGTCGCCCTGCCCACCTTTTCACGCAGCCAGGCGGATCTGCAGTACTTCTTCGTCAATGGCCGGGTGATCCGTGACCGCCTGGTGGCGCACGCCGTGCGGCAGGCCTACCGCGACGTGCTGTATAACAACCGTCATCCGGCCTTTGTGCTGTACCTGGAAGTGGACCCGGCCACGGTGGACGTGAATGTTCACCCGACCAAGCACGAAGTGCGTTTCCGGGATGGAAGGCTGGTACACGACTTCATTTTCCGCACGCTGCACAAGGCGCTTGCGGATGTGCGCCCGGATGACCATTTGCGTGGCGCCGTCGCCCAGTCCGCAGTGCGGGAAGAGGTTGGCGGCACGGGTGTGGTTGGCGGCGGTGCATCGCCGTTTGCCGGTGGCAGTGCTGCCTCACCCGCCGATCCGGGGATGTCCCGCAGTTGGGGGGAAACCGCGTCCGTATTTCCGGCCGGGGGGAACGGGGTGCATCAGCCGCAGCACGAATGGCAGGCGCGGGATCAGTTGGGATTCTATCAGTCCCTGAACGAAGGCGGTGGTATGGCCGGGCGAGAGCAGGGCGCCCCGGCCCTCACGGTGGGCCAGCCCACGCCGCCGACCGACAGCGAAGCTGAGCCGCCACTGGGCTACGCCATCGCCCAGTTGCATGGCATATACATCCTGGCCCAGAGCCGGCAGGGCATGATTGTCGTGGATATGCACGCGGCCCATGAACGAATTACCTACGAACGCATGAAGCGGGCGCTGGAAGCGCAGGACCTGAAAAGTCAGCCCTTGCTTGTGCCGGTGTCTCTGGCAGTCAGCCAGAAAGAAGCGGCCCTGGCGGAGACCCATGGCAACGAACTGCAGCAGTTGGGGCTTCAGGTCGAGCGCATTGGCCCCGAAACCCTGGCGATCAGGCAGGTGCCGGCCCTGTTGCGGGGTGCGGATACAGAGCAGCTGGTGCGCGATATCCTGGCCGACCTGATTGAAAACGGCCAGAGTGACCGGGTTGAGGCCGTGACTCATGAGTTGTTGGGGACCATGGCGTGTCACGGCTCTGTCCGGGCTAACCGGCAGCTGACCATTCCGGAAATGAATACTCTGTTGCGGGACATGGAAGCGACCGAGCGCAGCGGGCAATGCAACCATGGCCGTCCGACCTGGACCGTGGTGACCCTCTCCGAGTTGGACAAACTGTTCCTGAGAGGGCGTTAGAGGCGTCATGAGCGAGCACCTGCCCCAAACATCCGGGCTTCCTCCTGCCATTTTCCTGATGGGCCCAACCGCTTCCGGCAAGACTGATCTGGCCATGGCATTGTGTGACCGCTTGCCCTGCGACATCATCAGCGTCGACTCGGCGATGATCTACCGTGGCATGGACATAGGCACGGCAAAGCCATCCGCCGCGGAGCTGGCCCGGGCTCCCCATCGTCTGATTGATATCTGTGATCCGGCCGAAAGCTATTCGGCCGCTGATTTTCGACGGGATGCGTTGCGGGAAATGGAGACTATTACCCGGGCAGGCCGGATTCCGTTGCTGGTGGGCGGTACCATGATGTACTTCAAGGCGCTGCTCCATGGTATGTCGAACCTGCCGTCCGCGGATCCAGTGCTTCGGCAGCAACTGGAGAAAGAAGCACAGGAGAAGGGCTGGAGTGCCCTGCATGACGAGCTTAATGCGCGGGATCCGGTGGCTGCCGGGCTGATACACCCGAATAATCGCCAGCGGTTGATAAGGGCCCTGGAAGTGATCAGGCTGACGGGCAAGCCCATTTCAGAATTATGGCAACATTCCAGTGCGGGGGGCGACAACGGGAATAGCAAGTCCCTGAATGTCGAGGATTACACCTATTTTACCCAATGGCAGGCAGACGAATCCCCCTCGCTTCCGTATACTGTAGCCCAACTTGCTGTTGCTCCGGCCGACAGAAAGGTCCTTCACGAGAGAATTCGCCTGCGTTTCATGAAAATGCTTGAGGCCGGCTTTCTTGAGGAAGTCCGGGCGCTGATGGCCCGGGAAGACCTTCATGTGGGCTTGCCTTCCATGCGTTGTGTCGGATATCGCCAGGCCTGGCATCACCTTGCCGGGGACGACGATTATGACACCATGATCAGCAAGGGCGTGGCGGCGACCCGCCAGTTGGCGAAGCGGCAGTTAACCTGGTTGCGCAAGTGGTCCGATGTGGACTGGCTCGACAGCGAAGATCAACATATCGCTGAAGAAGCCTTGAAAATTATCGGACTTCGCACCACATTTAACTCTGATAAATGACGATCTGCACTTACATATAAACAGGAGAAAACACATGTCAAAAGGGCATTCTTTACAAGACCCTTACCTCAATGCCTTGCGCAAGGAACGCATTCCGGTTTCCATCTTTCTGGTTAACGGCATCAAGCTTCAGGGCCAGATTGAGTCTTTTGACCAATTCGTGATTTTGCTGAAAAACACTGTCAGCCAGATGGTCTACAAGCATGCCATTTCCACCGTTGTGCCCGCCAGGAATGTTCGCATTCCGCCCCAGGCTCCCGGCGGCGAAGGTGAGGTTGAAGACTGAGTTGTCCGGTTTTTCCGGTATTGCCACCCGCGCTTCCGACGAACCCTTGATGGTTCCGAGGGACGCGGGTGTTTGTTTTTATACGGCTAACGGTTTGACTGTTTCGGAGTTGTTACCACTTGTTTGAGCGTCCCGACGTTGGTGAAAGGGCAATTGTCGTCCATATTGATTTTTCCTCTCACGACGAGGCTGAAGATCCGGATGAGTTTCGCGAGCTGGTCACGTCTGCCGGTGTTGAGCCGGTCGGTCAGGTGACCGGTTCCAGAAAACAGCCAAGCCCCCGCCTGTTTGTCGGGGAAGGCAAGCTCGAAGAAATTCGCGACGCGGTTGCTGCCAACGACGCCGACGTGGTGTTGTTCAATCACGCGCTGAGCCCCTCCCAGGAGCGCAACATCGAGCGTGAGCTCAGATGTCGGGTGCTGGATCGTACCGGGGTCATCCTTGATATCTTTGCCCAGCGCGCGCGAACCCACGAAGGTAAGCTCCAGGTGGAGCTTGCTCAGCTTGAGCACATGTCGACACGGCTGGTGCGTGGCTGGACCCACCTTGAGCGCCAGAAAGGCGGTATTGGTCTGCGCGGGCCTGGTGAAACCCAGCTGGAAACGGATCGCCGCCTGCTCCGTGAGCGAATCAAGTCGATTCACAAGCGGTTGGAGAAGGTGCGTCGGCAGCGTAACCAGGGTCGTCGGGCCCGCAAACGTGCCGATATCCCCACGGTTTCCCTGGTTGGGTATACCAACGCCGGTAAATCAACCCTGTTCAACCACATCACCACCTCATCCGTGTATGCTGCGGACCAGTTGTTTGCCACGCTGGATCCGACATTGCGGCGGCTGGAACTTCCGGACATCGGTCCGGTCGTAATGGCGGACACCGTCGGGTTTATCCGGCACCTGCCGCACAAGCTAGTGGAAGCCTTCCGCGCAACCCTTGAGGAAACGACCGAAGCCACCCTGCTTCTTCATATCATCGACTGCCATGACAGTCGTCGTGATGAAAACATGGAGCAGGTTGAAGAGGTGCTGGCCGAAATTGGCGCTGACGAAATCCCGGTGCTTCAGGTCTTTAATAAAATTGATTTGCTTGATAATTTTACACCGCGCATCGAACGGAACGAAGATGGTTTGCCCGTCCGGGTGTGGTTGTCGGCCGTCAGCGGCGAGGGCATCCAGGGGCTATTTGACGCCATCGTGGAGCGTCTGGCGGAGGATGTTATCCACCAGTTTGTGATGCTGGGCCCGCGGGATGGCAAGCTCAGGGCGCTGTTGCACCAGGCTGGATCGGTATTGAGTGAAGAGCATCGTGACAGTGGTGATACAGTACTGGAAGTCCGCCTGCAGCATCGGGACTGGCTCCAGCTGTTGAGCCGTGCAGACATACAGGAAAAAGACATCAGATTAGATGCTGGGGGAAGGTAAACCGGCACTGCTATTGCCGGGGCGCTTATAAATCCCTAGTATTTGCAGCCATTCTATAAGTTAGGAACGGAGAGCATTATGGCCTGGAATGAACCGGGTGGTAACCGTAACGACAATGATCCATGGGGAACCGGTGGTGGTCGTGGCGGCAATGATCAAGGTCCGCCAGATCTCGATGAGGCGCTGAAAAAAGGTCTCGATAAACTGAACAGGATGCTGGGAGGCAAAGGTGGCCGTTCCGGTGGCTCCGGCGGTTCTTCATCCGGCGGTGGCGGCGGTTTTGGCGCCATTCTCGCGCTGGCTGCCATAATTGCGGTGGGTTACGTTGTATTCCAGTCCTTTTACACGGTCGACGAACAGGAACGGGCTGTTGTGCTGCGGTTCGGTGAGTTCAGCCGCACCGAAGAGCCGGGCCTCCGTTTCAAGGTCCCTCTGATCGACGATGTCACCAAGGTTCGTGTCACCAATGTGCGTACGGCCGAATCCAGCGGTCAGATGCTGACCCAGGATGAAAACCTGGTGACGGTGGACCTTCAGGTCCAATATCGTGTTGGCGACGCGAAGGCGTACGTGCTGAATATCAGGGATTCCAATCAGGCGCTGGCATTTGCTACCGACAGTGCTTTGCGTCATGAGGTGGGTAGTTCCACTCTGGACCAGGTGCTGACCGAAGGTCGTGTCGAACTGGCGGTACGCGTTGAACAGCGGTTGCAGAGGTTCCTGCGTGATTACGGCGCCGGTCTGCAAATCGTGCGGGTGAATGTTGAAAGCACCCAGCCGCCTGATGCCGTGCAGGATGCTTTCCGTGAAGTCCAGCGTGCTCGCGAGGATGAGCAGCGCGTTAAGGAAGAAGCGGAAACTTATCGTAACAAGGTTGTGCCGGAGGCTCGTGGCCAGGCCCAGCGCATGATTGAAGAGGCCAACGCCTACAAGGAAGAGGTGATTGAGCGCGCCAACGGTGAAACCGCGCGCTTCCTGGCCATGCTGGAGGTCTACAAGATGTCTCCGGAAGTGACCCGTGAGCGCATGTATCTGCAGGCGCTGGAAGGCGTGCTGTCGAGCACCAGCAAGGTTCTGGTGGATACCGAAAGCAGTGGCAACATGATGTACCTGCCGCTGGATCGGCTGACCCAGGGCCGTATGGCCGGTGGCAGTAAAGGTTCGTCGGGTGGTTCCGGGGAGCAGATGGATATCCAGACCCTTACCGACCAGGTGATTCAGGAACTGCGTGGACGGCAGGAAACCGGCATTCGGAGGAGCAGATAATTATGGGACCCAAAGGTGTAGTGGGCCTTGCAGGCGCCCTCATTGTAGTCCTGCTGGTTTTGTCGAGCGTATACATTATTCCGGAGACTCACCGTGGCGTGAAACTTCGCTTCGGCGAGTTGGTTCAAACGGATCTCCAGGCTGGCCTGCACTTCAAGGTGCCGGTGATCGATCAGATCCGGGAGTTCGATATTCGTGTGCTGACAATGGATCTGCCTTCCCGTCAGTACCTGACGATCGAGAAGAAGCCGCTGGATGTGGACTCTTATATCGCCTGGAAGATCCGCGATGTGGACCAGTTCTATCGGGCGACCGGCGGTGATGAATACCGGGCCCAGTCCCTGCTGCAGTCCCGGGTGGATAACGGTCTCCGTAATGAGTTCGGTGTCCGGACCATGCATGAGGTGGTCTCCGGGCAGCGTGACGAACTGATGCATACGCTGCGGGATCGGGTCAACGAAACGTCTGTGACAGAGTTTGGTATCGAAGTTCTGGATATTCGAGTCAAGGCGATCGAGTTGCCCGGGTCCGTAAGTGAAAACGTCTTTCGCCGTATGGCGACCGAGCGTGAAAAGCTGGCCCAGGAATTCCGTTCCCGGGGCCGCGAGCTCGCTGAAGGTATTCGTGCCGATGCTGATCGTCAGCGCACCGTTGTACTGGCAGAAGCGTTCGCTGAGGCGGAAGAAACCCGCGGTGAAGGCGATGGAGAGGCTGCGAGAATCTATGCCGATGCATACGGGGCGAACGAAGAGTTTTACAGCTTCTATCGTAGCCTGCAGGCCTACCAGACTACCTTCTCAAGCAAGGACGACCTCATGGTGATCGACGCCAACAGCGACTTCCTGCGGTTCCTCAAGGATCCCCAGGGCGGCCGCTGAGAGTCATTGCCCTGACCTAAAACCGGAATACCTCGGTATTCCGGTTTTTTTGTGCCTGCCAACAGTGTAAAATTCTGCCGGTTTTGGTTCGGGTTTTCTCCTGCTCCGGACCTCGCCCTAAAATCCTGTGCATTCCCCCCGGCTTCGGTTGCTGCGGGGCAGAACGGACAACGGAATCTCATGACAGTATCTGATCGCTGGTTACTGCCGGATGGCGTGGAAGACATTCTGCCGCCTCTCGCAGGACAGATAGAATCCCTGCGCCGGGATGTAATGGACACCTGCCAGCGCTGGGGGTACCAGCTGGTAATCCCGCCGCTGATTGAATACCTGGAATCCCTGTTTACCGGAACCGGCCACGATCTTGAACTGCAGACGTTCAAACTGACCGATCAGCTGACCGGCAGGATGATGGGCGTTCGCGCGGACATGACCCCCCAGGCGGCCAGAATTGATGCCCATACCCTCGGGCAGGAAGGCATTACCCGGTTGTGTTATGCCGGCCATGTGCTGCATACCCGTCCACGGCACATGCTCACGGGCCGTACTCCGATCCAGGCCGGTTGTGAGCTGTTTGGCAGTGCCTCCGAAGCGGCGGATATGGAAGTGATCAGTCTGATGCTGGAGACCCTGCGGGTTTCCGGCATGCCCAGGGTGCACCTGGACCTGGCTCACGTCGCCATCTATGAAAGCCTGATGGGAGAAGCCAGCTTCGATCGGGATACCGAAGCGGCCATTTTTGACGCCATGGCCCGCAAATCCGTTCCCGAACTGGACGAACTGCTCGGTTCCTGTGCTGCCGACACCGCCGGTGGTCGTCTGCGGGAACTGGCCCGGGTCAGTGGCGGAGCGGAAGCTTTGCAGGAAGCCAGGAAGATTCTTGAAGGTGCGCCCGAAGCCCTGACTGGCGCCCTTGACCAGTTGGGCCGCGTGGCGGATATGCTGACCCGTGACTTCCCGGAAATCAGTTTCGGCTTCGATTTCTGCGAATTGCGTGGCTACAACTACCACACCGGTCTGGTGTTTGCCGCCTACGCGCCGGGCCACGGTGATGCGGTGGCCAAGGGTGGCCGCTACGACGCCATCGGTAGTGACTTTGGCCGCGCCAGGCCGGCAACCGGCTTCAGCCTGGACGTTCGTGCACTGGTCTCCCTGGGGGAGCGCGTGGTGCGCCGCACCGGCGCTGTGTGGGCGCCCGCCGATGCAGATCCTGCACTGGAAGGGGTGATTTCCGGACTGCGCCTGACGGAAACCGTGGTGCGGGCATTGCCGGAAGATGCGGATACTGACCCGAAAGCCAGGGGTTGTGACAGAGTTTTGGTAAAGCGTGACGGCCAGTGGGTCGTGGATCAACTGAGCTGAATTGAGAGAGAATCATGGGTAAAAATGTAGTTGTGCTGGGCACCCAGTGGGGTGATGAAGGCAAGGGCAAGATTGTTGATCTGCTGACTGACAAGGTCGCAGCCGTGGTTCGTTTCCAGGGTGGCCATAACGCCGGCCACACCCTGGTTATTGAAGGCAAGAAGACCGCGCTGCATCTCATTCCGTCCGGTATTCTCCGTCAGGAAGTACAGTGCCTGATTGGTAATGGCGTTGTGCTGTCACCGGAAGCCCTCCTGAAGGAGGTGCGTGAACTGGAAGCCAATGGTGTGGCGGTGCGTGATCGCCTGCGTATCAGCCTGGCGTGCCCCATAATTCTCAGAACCCACGTCCGTATTGACCAGGCTCGCGAACGCGCCAAGGGCAATGAAAAGATTGGTACTACCGGTCGTGGTATCGGGCCGGCCTATGAAGACAAGGTGTCCCGCCGTGGCGTTCGCCTTGGGGATTTGTGTAATCCGGCAGCGTTTGAGGAAAAGCTGCGGGAGATCATGTCCTACCACAACTTCGTGTTGACCGAGTATTTCAAGGAAGAGGCCGAGGATATCGACGCCGCATTGGCGGAGCTCAGGCTGATGGCTGAAGAAATTCTGCCGATGGCTGCGGACGTCACCGACATCCTGCATGACTACCGCAAACGCGGTGAGAATATCCTGTTCGAAGGCGCTCAGGGCTCGCTGCTGGATATTGACCTGGGTACCTACCCCTATGTCACCTCGTCCAACACCACGGCGGGTGGAACCGCAACCGGTTCCGGTTTCGGTCCGCTGTTCCTGGATTATGTGCTGGGCATTACCAAGGCCTACACCACCCGCGTGGGTTCCGGTCCTTTCCCGACCGAGCTGTTCGATGACATGGGGCATCACCTGGCGGTGAAAGGCAACGAAATCGGTACCACTACCGGGCGTTCCCGTCGTTGTGGTTGGTTTGATGCGGTAGCCCTGCGCCACGCGATCCAGATCAACAGTGTCTCCGGTATCTGTCTGACCAAGCTGGACGTACTGGACGGCATGGACACGGTGAAGGTGTGCGTGGGTTACAAAACCCCCAAGGGTGAGATTTTCCGTCCCCCCATTGGGTGTGACACCTACGATGACATTGAGCCGGTGTACGCTGAACTGCCGGGCTGGCAGGAAAGCACCGTTGGCCTGACCAGTCTGGAGCAGTTGCCGGAAAATGCGAAAGCCTATATCCGCTTCCTGGAAGAACAGATCGAGGCCCCGATCGACATTATCTCAACCGGGCCGGATCGGGTGGAGACAGTGACACTCCGTCATCCGTTTGGCGAATAAGGCCGAAGGCCTGGCGATAAAAAACCCGCTTCCGAGCGGGTTTTTTCATAGACGGAGCCGGGAAATCAGGGCTTGCTGGCGATGACCGTCGCCCGTTTGGGGCCGGGGTAGCCTTCAACGGTTTTAGCCGGGTCGTCCGGGTCGAGGAAATCCGCCAGGGAGTTGAACCGCATCCAGTCGGTCTGGCGCTGTTCCTCAATGGTGGTCTCGGTGACATCCACCACCCGCGCGTCCCTGAATCCGGTGCGGTCAAGCCACCGCAACAGGGTGTCGCAGCTGGGCAGAAACCACACGTTGCGCATCTGGCCGTAGCGATCCTCAGGCATCAGGCTGTAGCCTTCCGGGCCATCCACCACCAGTGTTTCCAGCACCAGCTCACCGCCACGGCGCAGGGTGTCCTTCAGCTCCAGTAAGTGATCTAGAGGGGATCGGCGGTGATAGAGCACGCCCATGGAGAACGTGGTGTCGAACGATTCCAGTTTGCCGGGAAGGTCTTCCATGCGCACCGGAAGCAGGTCCACGGGGGCGTCTGTCACATACTTTTTAACGCTGAGGAACTGGAACAGGAACAGCAGGCCGGGGTCGATTCCGATGACCCGCCCGGCACCTTCCCCCAGCATGCGCCAGCAGTGATAGCCGGAGCCGCAGCCCACGTCGAGAATGCGCCGCCCCGTTAAATCCGACAGGTAAGGGGCAACCCGGTCCCATTTCCAGTCGGAACGCCATTCGGTGTCGATGTAGGTGCCAAAGAAATCAAAGGGTCCCTTGCGCCAGGGCATCAACCCCCTCAAGCCAGATTTCAGTTGCTTCTGCTGTGAATCGCTGAGGGTCGTTTCCGTGCCCAGGGTAATGGCGGACGTGTCCAGCCTGGAACGGGCGTCGGGAACCTCGGGAAGCTGAGCCAATGCCCCCATCCAGCGGGCGATGTCGCCGTGGGGGTTGTCCTCGAACCGGCGCCGGAGTTGTTGGGTCAGCAGGGTGGACCAGCGCTCCTGGCCGTCCGTGTTTAATTCGTCGAGGAGGGCCTGGTAGCAGCCCTGCCAGTCAAAGGTTGCCATGGAAACTCCTCAGGCAGCGGATTTGATGGCCAGCATGGACACGAAGTTGAAGCATTGGTACCAGACCACAATCTGGTCAAAGCCGGCCTGCTCCAATCGCGTGCGGTGATCGGCCAGGCTTTCCGGAATCAATACCTGTTCAATGGCGGAGCGCTTCTGGCTGATTTCCAGGTCGGAATAGCCGTTGGCCCGCTTGAACTCATGGTGCAGGCGGGTCTGGGTGTCCTGTTCTTCGGGTGACTCGAAGCGGATCTTTTCCGACAGGATCAGAACCCCGCCCGGGCGGGTGGCGCTGGCAATGCGCTTTAGCAGGGCTGCCCGCTGATCCGGTGGCACGAACTGCAGCGTGAAATTGAGCGTGGTAACCGAGGCATCGCTGAGTTCTGTCTCAAGAATGTCTTCGCAACGGAGCTGCACCGGCAGGGCGCTGTCATCCAGGGCGACGTAGTGTTCGCAGCGCTCGATCATGGCATCGGAGTTATCGACGCCGATAAGGGTGCAGTCGTCGAAAGGTATGCCGTGTCTCATCGCCAGGGTGGAGGCACCGAGGGAACAGCCCAGATCGTAGCAATTGGAACCGGCCTGGACGTACTGTTCGGTGATCACCTCGATCATCGGAATGATAGTGGTGTAACCGGGAACCGAACGGCGGATCATGTCCGGGAACACCCGGGCCACCGAGGCATCGAAGCGAAAATCCTCCGGGTTACGCTCGGTGGCGAACAGGCGATCGGTTTCCTGCATCGGCACGCGGGGCTTGTCACTCATTGCCGGCGGTGTCCTCTGACGGCTGCTGGGCAGAAGGGCGGCTGCATCTTACCCCCCGGTTCTTGTAGTCCACGACAATGCCACGAAAATCCGGGTCCACGTCTGCGGCGATGGCCAGGTAGCCCTGTTCGCAGGCGGCGTGCAGCTCAGAGGATTTGGGCGACATGCGGAAGTCGTCTCCGGGGGTAACATGAATGGCCTGGAATTCGCCGACCGGTACGTTGTCCTTGTTATTGGAGTGATCAATGCGACCACTCACCTCAAGGATCACCACGGTGGCGATGGCTGTGCCAATAGCCGTAGCGATCAGACTGCGGACCGTGAATCTGGCCTCTTTCTCGCTCATCAGAAATTCTCCGGGTTAATGCGTCTGTCCGGTCGTCAGTACTGACCGGGAATATTGATTGGCGGCGCCTGCAGGGCGGCAAGCTGCTCCCGCATGGCCAATACCTGGTCTGACCAGAACCTGGGCTGGGTAAACCAGGGGAAGAATCTGGGGAACGCCGGGTCATCCCAGCGTTTTGCCAGCCAGGCGCAATGGGCAATCTGCCGGTAGCAGCGCAGGGGCTCGATCAGGTGGCGCTCGCGTCGATTGAAGTCGCGAAACATCTCATAGCCTTCCAGCAGTTCGCCGAACTGCTCGCCCCGTTCGGCATCGTCGCCATTGAGCAGCAGCCAGAGATCCTGGATCGCCGGCCCGGTGCGGCAGTCGTCCAGGTCGACAAACAGCATCTGTTCTTCACGGCACAGGATGTTGCCGGCATGGCAGTCGCCATGGAGTCTCAGGGATTCGACTTCACCGGCGTCATCAATCCTGCGGGCACAGGCATCGTACAGATCGGGAATCAGGCTGTCCCAGGCCGGGCGCAGGTCTGCGGGGATCCAGTCGCCGTCAATCAACAGCTGATTCTTGCTGGTGATGCCGTCGAGGATATTGAACGCGGGGCGGTGCTCGAAAGGCTTGCTGGCACCGATGTTGTGGAGCTGTCCCAGCCACTGGCCGAGCCGGTAGAGGGTGTCCGTGACACTGGTGTCCGGCGCCTGACCGCCGCGCTGGGGAAAGACTGCAAACTGAAACTGCTGCCATTGGCCCAGGGTATCTCCGGAGGGCATAGCCATCGGGGCGACCACCGGGATATCTGCCGCAGTCAGTTCTGCCGTGAAGGTATGCTCCTCACGTATCTGGGCCTCGGACCAGCGGCCGGGGCGATAGAACTTGGCAATGATCGGCGTGCTGTCCTCAACGCCAATCTGGTAAACCCGGTTTTCGTAGCTGTTCAGGGCGAACAGGCGGCCGTTGATCACGAAACCTGCACTTTCCATGGCGTCCAGAATGGTGTCGGGAGTCAGGGCGTCGTAGGGGTGGGTGGAGGTCTCGGTCATAGGATCGGTATCAGCGCCTTGAGTCTTGCCTGGCCTGCATGTTGCTGAGGTGGTACCAATTGTCATCCAGCTCCCAGCGAACACGGTCGATGCCGGAAGCGTTCAGTACAATATCACCAGCCCTGGCCTGGACCTGGGCAAGCTCGCGCTCTGCCCGCTGCCAGTCCCGGTGATTGTCACCCAGATTCTGCATGCTCGGAAAAATGGTGGTCAGCGCCTGGTGGGTGGAGATGTTGTGGGACCGTAAGGAACTCATGATGGCGGTATTGCCTTCGACCCTCAGCACCCGGTGCTGGTAGGGGTAGTCTGCCACCATGGCGTCTGCTTTCAGGCTGTTGTTGAGGCTGATGACCTCGAATCCTCTCCAGCCCAGCCATCCCACAAACAGGGCGGCAACCAGCATGACCGTTAAAAACTGCTTCCTGTCCGACATCTCACACCTGCATCCTGCACTAACGTGACTTCCCAGTATAACGCGTCCGGTGCGGGTTCGTAATGCGAATACCGATGAGTCCGCAGGCTTTTTCGCGGTTATCGGGTTTTGCGGTACTCTCGGGTGCAAAGATCAACGAAAAGGCAGGAAAAAATGGCGCAGCTGGAGACGCTCCAGGCGGATACGGTGGTGATCGGGGCGGGAGTCGTCGGGTTAGCGGCTGCCCGGGCTCTCGCCAGGCAGGGCAGGGAGGTACTGGTACTGGAAGCGGGGGATCATTTTGGCGAGGGGCTCTCCTCCCGGAACAGCGAAGTGATCCACGCGGGTATCTATTATCCGCAGGATTCCCTGAAGGCCTTGCTGTGCGTGCGCGGGCGGGATCAGCTCTATGAATACTGCCGGAAACGTCACATTGGCCACCGCAAAACCGGTAAATGGATTGTGGCAACCCGGGAGTCGCAAATCGAAAAACTGGAGGAGATCCAGGCCCGGGCCAGGCTCAATGGCGTGGCGCTGGCCATGAATGAGGCGGATGCCGTGAACACCCGCTTGCCCGGAGTTTCCGCCTGCGCGGCGCTGTATTCGCCGGAAACCGGCATTATCGATAGTCACGGCCTGATGGTTTCCCTGTTGGCAGACCTGGAGTATGCAGGCGGGCAACTGGTGAGGCGTGCGCCGGTGACCGCTGCCTGCTCCGATGACGCAGGGCATCGTCTGATAATCGGCGGGGCCATGCCGTGTGAGTTGTCGGCCCGGCGCGTCATCAATGCCGCTGGCCTGGGTGCCGTGCCGTTGGCGGGAATCTGGCAGGGGTTGCCGGATTCCGGCCGACCCGAGCAATGGTTCGCGCGCGGCGTCTACTTCAGTTACAACGGCCGTCATCCTTTCAACTCCCTGATTTATCCGGTGCCCGAACCTGGCGGCCTGGGTGTGCATCTGACACTCGACCTTGCCGGGCAGGCCCGTTTTGGACCGGACGTGGAATGGATTACCACTGAGGACTATACCGTCAATCTGGAGCGGGTAAACGCGTTTATCGACGGGATCAGGCAGTGGTGGCCAGAACTGGACGCCGACCGTTTGCAGCCTGCCTATGCTGGCGTTCGTCCCAAGCTGAGCGGGCCAGACGGCGGTTTCGCCGATTTCCGGATTGATGGGCCCGCGGACCACGGTGTGCCGGGACTGGTGAACCTGTTCGGGATCGAGTCACCGGGCCTGACCTCCTGCCTGGCCATTGCCGATTATGTCGCTGCCAGGGTCTAGCCGGGTGTCCGGGCCAGCGCCCAAACCTGCACGTCCGCCGCACCTGCCTCCATCAGTGCCGCCGTCAGCATCCGGGCGGTGGCGCCGGTGGTGACCACGTCATCCACCAAGGCTATCCGCGCCGGTACCGCGCCGCTCACGTCAAACATGCCGCGCAGGTTTTGCAGCCGCGCTTCCCGGCCAAGTTCCCGCTGTGGTCTGGCGTGTCGGAGGCGCCTGATCCGGGTGCTGGACCAAGGTATTTTTAGTGCCAGGGATAACTGCTCCGCAATATCCTCTGCCTGGTTAAAGCCCCTTTGGCGCCTGCGCTTGCGGTGCATCGGGGCGGGTACTATCAGGTCCGGTTTCAGTTCCGGCATGGCCTGAAAGTGTCGGTGCAGGTGCTCTGACAAGCCGGCCACCAGTGGTCTCGCATACTTCCTCTGACCGTTGTACTTGTAGCGCCCAATCATCCCGTCCACCGGGTACTGATACCGCCAGGGCGCGATGGTATGGCTGAAAGGTGGCGGCGTGGACAGGCATTCACCGCAGGTCAGCGTGTCTGCGGGAAAGGCCATGGGCAGGGCGCAGCACCGGCAATGCCAGCGGTTAACCGGTAAGTCATCGCGGCATCCCGGGCATAAGCCGTTGATTGCCTTATGGTCCAGGCAGGCGACACAGCTTCCTGCTGTTTTCTCGCTGTTAACCTTTAGTTCTATCAAGGTTGACAGCAGTCTCAGTCCCTTTATCATTCGTCTATCCGTAAACCAGTAACCCTATAAAGGTTAACAGGGCCCTATTATGACCGCTACTACTCCCCGTCACGACTGGACGCTTCAGGAAGCCCGCGAACTGTTCCAGCTGCCGTTCAATGACTTGCTGTTCCGTGCCCAGAGCGTCCACCGGGAATTCTTCGATCCCAATGAAGTTCAGGTGAGCACGCTGTTGTCGATCAAGACCGGCGCCTGCCCGGAGGATTGTAAGTACTGTCCCCAGAGCGGTCATTACAACACCGGCCTTGAGAAAGAAAAACTGCTGGAAATTGAGAAAGTGATCGCAGAAGCGCAGGCCGCCCGCGAGAAAGGGGCCTCCCGCTTCTGTATGGGCGCTGCGTGGCGCAGTCCCACCAAAAAGGACATGCCCTACGTTCTGGACATGGTGCGTCAGGTGAAGTCCCTGGGGCTGGAAACCTGCATGACCCTGGGTATGCTCCAGGAAGACCAGGCCAAAGAGCTCGCCGATGCGGGGCTGGATTACTACAACCATAACCTCGACACGTCCGAAAAGTATTACAGCCATATCATCACCACCCGTACTTACCAGGATCGTCTCGATACCCTCGACAATGTCCGCAAGGCCGGCATGAAAGTCTGTTGTGGCGGCATCATGGGGATGGGTGAAGACGAGGACGATCGTGTTGGCCTGCTGGTTCAGCTGGCTAACCTGCCCCACCACCCCGAGAGTGTGCCGGTCAATATGCTGGTGAAGGTGAAGGGCACGCCCATGGAGGACGTGGAAGATCTCGATCCGTTTGATTTCGTCCGTATTATTGCCGTGGCCCGCATCATGATGCCGGAATCCCACGTGCGGCTGTCCGCCGGGCGGGAGAACATGAATGAGCAGATGCAGGCGTTGTGTTTCATGGCTGGCGCCAACTCCATTTTCTACGGCGAGAAGCTGCTGACGACGGCCAACCCGGAAGCCGATGCCGACATGGCGCTGTTCCGTCGTCTGGGAATCAACCCTGAGCAACGGGAGCAGTGTGCGACCGAGGAACAGGAAGAAGAGGAGATTGCCGAGGCCGTAGAGTACGAAGCCACTCGCCATATGTTCTACGACGCCACCCGGGAATCCGCGTAAACCGACAGACACCGCTATCAACTCCCAGGAATTGACCAGTGCGAGACTTCGCGGCAGAACTTGAGCAACGCAAACAGGCGGGCCTGTACCGGACCCGCCGGCAGATTTCCGGCCCCCAGCAGCCGTCCCTGACCTCCGATGGTCAGCGCCTGCTGTCGTTCTGCAGCAACGATTACCTGGGCCTGGCCAATCATCCCGCTAATATTGAAGCCCTCAGGGATGCCTTGCCGGAGACCGGCCTGGGTGGCGCGGCGTCTCATCTGATTTGTGGCCATCACGATGCCCACCACCGCCTGGAAGAGCGTCTGGCGGCGTTTACCCAGCGCAGCGCTGCGTTGTTCTTCTCCACCGGTTATATGGCCAATATGGGCGTCATCTCTGCCCTGGCCGGACGGGGAGATACGATTTTCTCCGACCGCCTCAACCATGCGTCCATCATAGACGGCTGTATTCTCAGCCGCGCCAAGGTTCGTCGCTACCCCCACAGCGATATGGCGGCACTCGAGCGGATGCTGGCGGACACGTCGGGCCATAAACTGGTGGTGACCGACGGGGTGTTCAGCATGGATGGTGACTTGGCGCCGCTCAGGGAATTGGCTGCGTTGTGCAAGACCCATGATGCCTTGCTGGTGGTGGATGATGCCCACGGCGTTGGTGTGCAGGGCCCCCAGGGGCGTGGCAGTGTCGCGGAACTGGGCTTGTCCGAGGATGATGTGCCGGTACTGATTGGTACCCTTGGCAAGGCGGTGGGAACCAGTGGCGCCTTTGTCGCCGGGCCCAGGGTGTTGATGGATTACCTGGTGCAGAAAGCGCGAACCTATATCTATACCACGGCCATGCCGCCGGCTATCGCCAAAGCGACCTGTGCCAGCCTGGACCTGATCGAGCGGGATGATGAACGGCGAGCACACCTGCGTGAGTTGATCGAGCGATTCCGTCGTGGGGCCATCGAACTTGGGTATCAGTTGATGCCTTCCGAAACACCGATCCAGCCGATCATGGTGGGTGACAACTGGTCTGCGCTGGCACTGAGCAAAGCGTTGGAAGAGAAAGGTCTGCTGGTGACAGCGATTCGTCCGCCAACAGTCCCTGAAGGCGAGGCAAGACTGCGGGTAACCCTGAGTGCCGCCCACCGGATGGCGGACGTAGACACGTTGCTGCAGGGGCTGGCGGACTGCCGCGCACTGTCGGGCATCGTGGTGGAACAGACGGCATGAACACTGTGGGCAGCGACACGCTGGTTGTTATTGGTGGTTGGGGCGTACGGTGTGAAATGCTGTCTGGCTTATATGACCGCTGGCCCGGCGAGGTGATACCGGTCAGTCTGAATGATGAGCTGATGGCCGGGTGCGACTCGGTCAGTGCGGTTGCAGACGAATTACTGGGCCGCTTTCCAAAGCCCGCGGTGTGGATGGGGTGGTCCCAGGGTTCACAGATTGCCATGGCGGCCGCTGCTCGCAACACCGGTGCCGTGACTTCCCTGGTCACCGTAGGGGGATTCCCCCGATTCACCGAAACAGCGGGGTGGCCTTCTGGCATGCCGCAAGGCGAATTTGAGGCGTTTGCCAGAGGTATCGCCAGGGATCCTGATCGGTACTGGATGCATTTCCTGTTGCTGATGATCAATGGCGATGCCGGGGAAGGTCGGGCCCGGGAGAGGCTGAAATTCTGGTTGAAGCAGGGCCCGCCGGTATCCGGCGAGAATCTCGTCAAAGGGCTGGACTGGCTCAGGAAAGAGGATTTCAGGTCGCTATGGGGTAGCCCCGGCGTGCCGGCGTTGCATCTCATGGGAGAACAGGACGTTGTGGTCAGGCCCTGGCGTGAGCGGTCTGAGCTGTCCGGGCAAAGCTGCGCTGGCGTTATCTCGGGGATGGCTCACTGGCCAACGGGCGAAGCTGCCGATGAATGTCAGCAGGTCATGGCAGAGTTTCTGGCGGGCACGCGGGAGGTGGGTCAATGGACGTCCTGATGCGTTCACCCGGCGAGGCCCAGCGCAACGACCAACCGCGAAAGCAGGACATTGCGCGGGATTTTGGTGGGGCTTCTGAAACCTACGAATCCGCGTCGCGGCTGCAGCGCCACATGGGCGACGTAATGCTGGACCGGCTTGGCCAGTGGCGGGCAGGGGGCGATAACCCAGATATTCTCGACCTTGGCTGTGGTACCGGATGGTTCACGCGCAAACTGCTCAAGGCTTGTCCCGGGGCTCATGTCACCGGGGTCGATCTGTCGCCGGGCATGATCAATCACGCCAGCCTCAACAGTCCGGCCCCCATTGATTGGCTGGTGGCTGATGCCGGGAGTTTGCCGCTTCCCGACAACAGCGTGGATATCGTCTTCAGTAACCTGATGATTCAATGGTGCGATCATCCTCAGCAGGTTCTGGCCGAATGCCGGCGCCTGTTACGCCCTGGCGGCATGCTGGTGTGTTCAACGCTGCTGGATGGCACCCTGGAAGAGCTGGAGCAGGCGTGGGCGCAGGCCGATCCGGGGCGCCGACATGTCAATCGGTTCGAGGCCGCATCCGCCATCAATCGGTACGTGGACGAAGCGTTGCCTGGCGGCGAAGTAACGACAGGCACCGTCACCCTGGACTATCCCTCGCCCCTGGCGCTTACCCGTGAGCTGAAATCCCTGGGAGCGGGATACAAGGGCCAGGACCGGCGTCGCACAGCGACAGCCCCGGGGCGTCTGCGAGCCATGTGTGCGAACTATCCGCGAACCCCCGAAGATACCATTCTGGCGTCTTATCAGGCGTGTTGGATTATCTACTCATCCCCTTTCCCTAACCCTAATTTCTGAACAGGTTGATCATGGCCAGGAAAAGCTTTTTTGTCACAGGCACAGACACCGGCGTGGGCAAGACCATTGCATCGGCTGCCATACTGGAGGCCGCCAGGGCGATGGACAAACGTACCATTGCCATGAAGCCGGTGGCCTCCGGCTGCGAGCAGACACCGGAAGGTCTGCGGAACGAGGATGCGCTGATTCTGCAGGCTTCGATGACGGAATCCTTGCCCTATGATCAGATCAACCCGGTCACCCTGGAACCGGCGATTGCGCCCCATGTGGCGGCGGAGCAGGCCGGTCGGCAGCTGACGGCGCAACGGCTGGTTGGATTTTGCCGGGGCTTGCAGATGCAGCCTGCGGATCTGATGCTGATCGAAGGAGCCGGTGGCTGGCGGGTACCCCTGAACGACAGGGAAACCTACTCGGCGGTGCCGCGGGAGCTGGGCACCGGGGTGATCCTGGTGGTGCCCCTGAGGCTGGGGTGCATAAACCACGCACTGCTGAGTGCGGAAGCCATTCGTCAGGATGGATTGAAGCTGGCTGGCTGGGTCGCAAACCGTCCCGAACAGGAGGCCATGAGTTGTGAGCAGGAAACCCTGAACTACCTGCTTACCCACCTCGGGGCGCCCTGTCTGGGTGTTCTGCCCTGGCATCAGAACCCGAATCCGAAGGAGCTGGCGGAGTTCCTTAAAATCGAAGCCCTGTTTGAAAATTGATCAAATTTGTGGCCTACTGAGTTCAGTCAGGGTCATCAGGTATCGCAGTCATGATCAATAACGCATTGGGTATTGGTATCCAGGGCATCCAGGACGGCATGGCGGGCATGGAGAATGCAGCCCGGAAGATTGCCCGTGGTGGCGCCGATGGTCCCCAGGGTAGTGCAGGGGGCGCCGGCTCTCTGGTCGAGCCCATAGTCGAACTGAATCTTTACGAACGCAGTGTTGAGGCGTCGGCACAGGTTGTCAAAACCGCTGATGAAACACTCGGCACCCTGCTGGATATCAAGGCCTGACAGCAGGCCTCTTTCCACCTTGAATCGTCCACATTGAACCGGTTTTCGAGCCAACCCGATGATGATATCCGGCGCGCTTCCTTCCTTTTCTCCCGCCTTTTCCCCGGCCACGCCTGAGGGGAAATCTGCTGTTTCCGGTGCAAGCGAACCGGGAAGACCTGATGAACCCGGAAGCACCAAGCCGTCCGCCGAACAGGATAAATCTTCTGCGCCCCGCAGGACGGACAGTGCTCCCGGAAGCGCCCAATCGCTGGATGAGGCGCAGCTCAAGGAATTGACCGAGCTGAAGGCGCGGGATCGGGAGGTGCGGGCCCACGAAACTGCGCACAAGGCGGTCGGTGGCCAGTACGCCGGTGCGATTTCCTACGACTACCAGCGTGGGCCCGATGGCGCTCGCTATGCCGTCGGCGGCGAAGTATCCATTGATGTCTCGCCGGTACAGGGCGACCCGGAAGCCACCATTGATAAAATGCGCGTGGTTCGTGCCGCTGCCATGGCGCCTGCGGAGCCTTCCTCCCAGGACCGCGCCGTGGCGGCCGAGGCTACGCAGGTTATGCTGCAGGCCCAGGTCGATCTTTATCGGCAGGCCAGTGACACCTATCAATCGGTGTCGAAAATGAATGATTCTGATACCGAGTCAGGGCGCTCATCCTCTCACTCTGTAATGGCCTGATTGGCCAATCTTTTCTCTTCAGATAGGCGCTGCATCCGCATCGCCCCGGTCTTTCTGGCCACAAATCGCAACACAAATTTCCGGCCGGGCTATTGACAATTCTGTGCCTCTAAACGTATGTTTCAAACAAGTGTTTAATTAAGGCTGTGGTGCGATAGCGTCACAGTGTCTGAGCAAACCCCAAGGCCAAGTACTGCAACCTGCGTTGCAGATGTGACCAAAACCTGAGGTGGATTACATGCCTGAATACAAAGCGCCCCTGCGTGACATCAAATTCGTAATGAACGAGCTGCTGAACAGCGAGCAGCACTACGCCAATCTGGAAGGTGCCGAGGATGCAACTCCGGATATGGTGGACGCCATTATCGGGGAAGGTGCCAAGTTCTGTGAGCAGGTACTGTCTCCGCTGAACCAGGTGGGTGACAAGGAAGGCTGTACCTGGAGCGAAGACGGTGTGAAAACACCGACTGGCTTCAAAGAAGCGTACCAGCAGTACGTTGAAGGTGGCTGGCCGTCCATGACTGCCGATCCCAACTACGGTGGTCAGGGCCTGCCGCACTCCCTGGGCCTGGTCATGAGCGAAATGGTCGGCACTTCCAACTGGTCCTGGGGCATGTACCCGGGGCTGAGCCACGGCGCCACCAACACGATTGAAGCGCACGGCACCGAAGAGCAGAAGCAGACTTACCTTACCAAATTGATCAGCGGTGAGTGGACCGGCACCATGTGCCTGACCGAGCCGCACTGTGGTTCCGACCTGGGCACCCTGCGTTCCAAGGCCGAGCCGAACGCCGATGGCACCTACGCCATCACCGGCACCAAGATCTTCATCTCCGCCGGTGAGCACGACATGGCAGAGAACATTGTTCACATCGTTCTGGCACGCCTGCCGGGCGCTCCGGAAGGCACCAAGGGTATTTCCCTGTTCATCGTGCCCAAGAACCTGCCGAACGAAGACGGTTCTTCCGGTGAGCGTAACGCCGTTTCCTGTGGCTCCATTGAGCACAAGATGGGCATTCACGGCAACGCCACCTGCGTGATGAACTTCGACGGCGCCAAGGGCTGGCTGATCGGGCCGGAGAATAAGGGCCTGAACTGCATGTTCACCTTTATGAATACCGCTCGTATCGGTACCGCCATCCAGGGTCTGGGTGCGGCCGAGCTGGGCTTCCAGGGCTCGCTGACCTACTCCAAGGACCGTCTGGCCATGCGCTCCCTGAGCGGCCCCAAGAATCCGGAAGGCATTGCTGATCCGATCATCGTTCACCCGGACGTCCGTCGCATGCTTCTGACCCAGAAGGCCGTTGCTGAAGGCGCCCGTGCCCTGATCTACCTGACTGCACAGCAGGCGGATATCGTTCACAGCGGCAAGACCGAAGAAGAGCGCAAGGCCGCTGACGAAGCCCTGGGCTTCCTGACGCCGATTGCCAAGGCCTTCCTGACCGAAATCGGTTACGAAGCGGCCAATCTGGGCATGCAGGTGTTCGGTGGTCACGGCTTCATTTCCGAGTGGGGCATGGAACAGAACGTACGTGACGCCCGTATCGGCATGATCTACGAGGGCACCACCGGTATCCAGGCGCTGGATCTGCTGGGTCGTAAGGTTCTGATGACCCAGGGCGAGTCCCTGAAGGGCTTCACCAAGCAGGTACACGTGTTCTGCAAGGAAAACGCCGACAACGAACAGCTCAAGGAATTCCTGGAGCCGCTGGCGGCCCTGAACAAGGAATGGGGCGATCTGACCATGAAGATCGGCATGACCGCGATGAAGAACCGCGAAGAAGTCGGTGCTGCGTCCGTGGACTACCTGATGTACTCCGGTTACGCCGTGTTCGCCTACCTTTGGGCTCGTATGGCCAAGGTGGCACTGGACAAGATGGCCGAAGGAACCAGCGAGGAGCTGTTTTACAACGCCAAGGTGCAGACCGCGCGGTTCTACTTCAAGCGTATGCTGCCCCGTGCCAAGGCCCATGCCGAGAGCATGCTGGCCGGCGCTGACAGCCTGATGGATATGCCGGAAGACGCCTTCGCCATCTAAGGCGCGGGCAGGCAGACCCAGAAAAGCCCGCTCTCCCCGGAGGCGGGCTTTTTTCATGAGTTAGGCTCGCCAATAGGGTAGAATACGCCCTCATAAAAATAACGTTGAGCGGACACATAGCCGAGGTGCGCGACAGCAAACAGCTGGGTGCGTGCCGACAGACTGACTGGATTTTTGGAGAGTTTTTAGATGGCTGATTATCAGGCACCTTTACGTGACATGCGCTTTGTTCTTAACGAAGTTTTCGATGCACCGGCACTTTGGGCGTCACTGCCGAAAGTGGCGGAGAACGTGGACCCGGACACTGCCGATGCCATTCTGGAAGAAGCCGGCAAAATCACCAGTGGCGTGCTGGCCCCGCTGAACCGTGAGGGTGATGAGCAGGGCAGCAAGTGGAACGAAGGTGAAGTGACTGCGCCAGAGGGCTTCAAGGAAGCTTACCAGACCATCGTGGAAGGTGGCTGGAATGGCCTGGGCGGTAACCCGGAATTTGGCGGCATGGGCATGCCCAAGACCCTGGTGGCCCAGTTCGAGGAAATGATGCAGGGCGCCAACATGGCGTTCGGCCTGGCGCCGATGCTGACAGCCGGCGCTTGCCTGGCCCTGGACGCCCACGGTAGCCAGGAACTGAAAGAAAAGTACCTGCCCAACATGTATTCCGGCGTCTGGTCCGGCGCCATGGATCTGACCGAGCCCCACGCCGGTACCGATCTGGGCATTATCCGCACCAAGGCCGAGCCGAACGACGATGGCTCCTTTAACGTCACAGGTACCAAGATCTTTATCACCTGGGGCGAGCATGACATGGCGGAAAACATCATCCACCTGGTGCTGGCCAAGTTGCCGGACGCGCCGAAAGGGCCGAAGGGCATTTCCCTGTTCCTGGTGCCGAAGTTCATGGTGAACGAAGACGGTTCGCTGGGTGAGCGCAACAGCTTCAGCTGTGGCTCCATCGAGAAGAAGATGGGCATCAAGGGCTCCGCCACCTGCGTGATGAACTTCGACGGCGCCAAAGGCTGGCTCGTGGGCGAGGAAAACAAGGGCCTGGCGGCCATGTTCACCATGATGAACTACGAGCGCCTGGGTGTTGGTATCCAGGGCATTGGCGCGGCGGAAGCTTCCCTGCAAAGTGCCCGTGAGTATGCTCTTGAGCGCACCCAGAGCCGTGCCCCGACTGGCGCCGAGCAGCCGGAGAAGACCGCAGACCCGATTCTGGTGCACCCGGACGTCCGTCGCATGCTGCTGACCATGAAAGGCTATGTGGAAGGCGGTCGCACCTTCTCCACCTACGTTGCCCAGTGGCTGGATATTTCCAAGTACGCCGAGGATGATGAGCGCCGCAAGCACGCCGAAGGCATGGTGGCGTTGCTGACTCCGGTAGCCAAGGCCTTCCTGACCGACCGCGGCCTCGACGCCTGCATCATGGGTCAGCAGGTCTTCGGTGGTCACGGCTTCATCCGTGAATGGGGCCAGGAGCAGTTGGTTCGTGACTGCCGCATTACCCAGATCTACGAGGGTACCAACGGTATCCAGGCGCTGGACCTGATGGGCCGTAAGGTGGTTGGTAGTCAGGGTAAGCTGTACGAGCTGTTTGCCAATGACGTGGCGTCCTTTATCGAGGAAAACAGCGGTGATGAGCACCTGCGTCCTTACCTGGAGCCACTGGCTGCCGCGTTCGAGCGTCTGTCCGATGTCACAGAACACGTGATCAACCAGGCGGGGGATAACCCCAATGCCATCGGCGCTGCGTCCGTGGACTACCTGGACCTGTTTGGTCTGACGGCCCTGGGCTATATGTGGGCGAAGATCGTCAAGGCCGCTGCTCCGAAAGCGGAAGGTGACACCTCCGGTTTCTACACCGGCAAGCTGAAGACAGCGCGGTTCTACTTTGACCGTCTACTGCCGAAGACGGTATCGCTGGCGGAAGGTATCCGCAGTGGTAGTGACTCGATGATGGCGCTGACTGCCGAGGAGTTCTGATCGTTACGGTCAAATGACACGTAGTCGGAAAAAGGCAGGTCCTGGGAGGGACCTGCCTTTTTTTGTGACTGGCAGCACATACTCGCTATCTTCTTGAAAAAGTACGCTCGGAACAGCCTGATATTGCTACACTAATCCACGAGATTGGTTTTATACAACAGCAGTACACAGGGATGAAAATGCAGTCAGCTCAGCCATCAGGGAAGGTGGATACCGGCCTTGCCGTGCTTGTAATGTTAGCGCGGTACCATCAAGTAGCCGCAGATTCCAACCAGCTTCGCCATCACTTTGGAACACACGAACGACCTTTTCAAAGGTCGGAGATTCTCAGGGCTGCCCGCCATCTCAAGCTTAAAAGCCGAGCGCTGACCGCAGGCTGGGACAAGCTCGCCTCCATCAGTCTTCCCGCCATTGCCGAAACGACGGACGGCCATTTCGTCGTACTCGCAAAAGCGTCCGATGAAGAAGTCCTGATCCAGGATCCACTGGCCAACGCACCGGAAACGCTGACCAGGGAAGAATTCCTGGAGCGATGGAGCGGTGGGCTCATCCTTGTTTCCAAGCGGAGCCTCCTGCCGGGAGGAGGCGAGAAGTTCGATATCAGCTGGTTCATTCCGGCAATCCTCAAGTACAAGCACCTTCTCCGTGATGTCATCATCGCCTCCTTCTTCATTCAGCTCTTTGCGTTAATCACGCCGCTGTTCTTCCAGGTGATGATTGACAAGGTGCTGGTTCACAAGGGGCTGACCACGCTGGATGTCCTGGCCTTCGGCTTGATTGTCATCTCGATATTTGATGTTCTGCTAAACGGCCTACGGAATTACGTTTTTACCCACACCACCAACCGTGTCGATGTCACCCTTGGTTCAAAACTGTTCCACCACCTGACTCACCTCCCAATCTCATACTTCATGAGCCGGCAGGTTGGCAATACCGTGGCCAGGGTCCGGGAACTGGATACGATCCGGAACTTCATTACCAGTTCGGCGCTGACCCTGGTGATCGATCTGTTCTTCACGATTGTTTTCTTCGCTGTTATGTATTTCTACAGCCCCACGTTGACCTGGGTTGTGCTTGGCTCGATACCTTTTTACATCGTTCTTTCGGTCGTTATCACGCCCATTCTCCGTCGGCGACTGGATGAGCAATTCAAACGTGGCGCCGAAAACCAGGCATTCCTCACCGAGTCCATGTACGGCATTGAGACGGTCAAGGCGATGGCTGTTGAGCCGCAGATGCAGCGCCGTTGGGAAGAAAACCTGGCGGCTTATGTGGCGGCGTCGTTCAAGGCAACCAACCTGGGAAACATTGCAAACCAGGCTGCCCAGTTCATCAACAAGATTGTGACCGTGCTGATCCTCTGGATCGGGGCCTCTCTGGTAATGGCCAATGAAATGAGCATTGGCCAACTGATAGCGTTCAACATGATTGCGGGCCGGGTCAGTGGCCCGATCCTTAAGCTGGTACAGCTCTGGCAGGACTTCCAGCAGGCAGGTATATCGATCAAGCGGCTGGGTGACATCCTCAACACCCCTGCCGAACCCGGCCATAACCCGAACCGGACAACCCTGCCACGTATCGAAGGCAATGTCCGTTTCGACAACATCAACTTCCGTTACAACCCCAGTGCCCCTTTCGTCCTTCAGCAACTCTCTTTAGATGTAAAAGCTGGCGAGATTGTTGGAGTAGTGGGCCGTTCGGGGTCTGGCAAGAGCACCCTTACAAAACTGATCCAAAGACTGTACCTGCCGGAATCGGGACGGGTTCTGATTGATGGCATTGACCTGGCCCAGATGGAGCCTGCGTGGCTGCGAAGACAGGTCGGCGTAGTGCTTCAAGAAAACCGACTGTTCAATGGATCGGTCAAAGACAACATTGCGTTTGTGGACCCAAGCCTCCCAATCGAGGCGGTCATGAACGCCGCAAAGCTCTCGGGTGCTCATGAGTTCATTGTCGAGTTGCCGGAAGGTTATGACACGCAGGTGGGAGAGCAGGGCGCCAGCCTGTCTGGCGGCCAACGCCAGCGCATCGCCATCGCCCGGGCACTGATCACCAATCCCCGGATCCTGATATTTGATGAAGCAACCAGTGCCCTCGACTATGAATCAGAGCGTGTGATTCAGGAGAACATGCGGGCCATGTGTGAGGGGCGCACGGTCTTCATCATTGCCCATCGCCTCACCACCGTTCGGCACGCCGACCGCATTGTTGTAGTGGAGAGCGGCAATATTGTCGAGAACGGGAGCCATGACGAGTTGCTCAGGCAAAAAGGCTATTACTCAAGGCTCCACGACTACCAGAGCACATCCATTCCCATAAAGGCGCCACCGAGAGAGGAAGCAAAAGAGGAGGGCGTAGAGGTCGCACCCGCGTCTTCGAGAAAAGCCGGGGGCACGGTGGGCTTTGCCTACGGACCACAGAAAGTCCAGTCGGTGAGGCTGACATGAAAGGCAACGAAAGCCCGAAGCCAAAGAAGAAAAACGTTCTCTCGGAGAACGACATTTACGAGTTCATGCCAGCGGCAATCGAAATCGAAAAGACGCCGGCATCGCCGATCGGGCGCACTATTCTCTACGCCATTGTGTTGCTGTTCGCTATCGCGGTCTTGTGGGCCACGTTCGGCAAAATCGACATCGTCGCTGTTGCACAGGGAAAAGTGGTTCCCAGTGAGCGGGTAAAAATCATACAGCCCCTGGAGACGGCGGTTATCGAGCTGATTCATGTTGAGGAAGGGCAGGCGGTAAAAGCGGGAGACCCACTGATTACCCTGAACACCAACATAACAGAGGCTGATGTCCGGCGGTTCCGGCAGGAGTGGCAGGGCACTGCCCTGAAACGCATAAGGCTGACAGCGCTGGCGGACTGGTTCGTAAACTCTGACAACAACGCTCTAAAGCTGGAATCGGATAACCCGGCCTTGACTCCCTACCTGGACGGTCATCGTGTGCTTCTGACTCAGGAAGTCAACGAGCTGCAGGCAAACCTGCGGAACATCCAGCAGGAGTCTGAGCGGTTAATGGCCGAGCAGCAGATGGTGCATGCTGAAGCGAGAAAAAACCGTCGGCTGCTGGAAGTGCTGAACGAGCGAGTCGCTGCCTATGACCAGCTCCAGCAGCGCGGGACGGGGTCACGCATGGATTATCTGGAGGTGAAGCAGGAGCAGATTGAAGTCGAGCAAAACGTATCGGTCCAGCTTGCACGCATCGAGCAGCTCAAGGCCAGCATCCAGGCCAACGAGTCAAAACGTGAAATGATGATATCGGAACGCTACAAGCTCACTCTCCAGGAGCTGCAGGAGCTTACGACCCAGGAGTCCACGTTGCGGGAAGAGCTGCTGAAGGCTGAACAACGGAACAGCAATTATCTGCTTAAGGCGCCTATTGACGGAACCGTTCAGGAACTGGCGGTCACGACCATCGGAGGGGTGGTTACGCCTGCCCAGGAAATCATGAAGATCGTACCGGAAAACAGTGCGGTTGAGGTAGAAGCCCGGTTTCTGAACAAGGACATCGGGTTTATCCACCCCGGCCAGTTGGCTGAAATAAAGGTCGATACGTTCAATTTCACCAAGTACGGCGTGGTGGATGCCGAGCTCTCCGATATTTCCAGTGATGCGATTCAGGATGAACAGCTGGGCCTGGTCTATAAGGCGCGGTTGATCCCCTCGGAATCTGCATTGCAGGTGGGTGGAAAGCTGGTGAATCTCGCGCCTGGGATGACAGTGACAGCGGAAGTTAAAACGGGACAGCGGCGGGTTATTGAGTTTTTTTTGTCGCCTTTGCTTCGGTATAAGCAGGAGAGTTTGGGGGAGAGGTGACGTTCTCAGCAACTCACATACTCAATCCAATTATTCACTAAACCTAAAGGTAGGAAAGATTTTTGCCATTCCCAATCATGTGGATTGTTCAGTAAGACGAATGGCGTGAGGATGATTTTAAAGGCGAAAGGCACCCTTTCTCGACAGTTAACTGTTGGTGCGTTATAGGAGTTTTGGTTGTTTGGGCTAATGCCATACTGGCTGTCTTTCGTAATTTCGGTATTCTGCCAATTTAATGTCTTCTTTAAAATGCGTTAAGGGGCAACTAATGAACGTGATTTCAAGACTTGTATTATGGGGAGCTTTGTCCGTTTCTCCTTTATTTTGTTCAGCATTAGAGAGGTCTGTTGAAAGCAACAGTGCCGAGGATTCGAATTTCTCGTATTTTTACTCTGACAGAGAAATTGCTATTGTCGAATTGGGTGGTAGCGCTAGTATTTGTCAATGGGTGTATGAACGACTCGATAAGCCAAACGGATTCTTTGACGAAAAGTATAACTGGCTCAATGTTGATTATGATCTTCTCAAGTTCCCTGGCGAATATTATGGAAAAATCAAATATTTAAAAGTAGATATTGATGGGGATATGCAACCGGAAACGGTTGTTAAGTTAAATTCCTATGTAGGGGGAGAGCTAAATTGGACAGATCTTCTAGTCATGGAAGACTCATATGAGTTTAATTACCCAGTTTCCGTGGAATCCATCTATAAAAATACAAGATTTTCACTTAATCGGTCTGGAAAAGATGGGTTTTTGGACAAAGTTCGAAATTGGGAAAGGGAAGGAGTTGATGTCGTTTCTTATCCTGATCGGCTATATGGGTATTTGGTTTATCCTATTAGTAGTAATGCCGCTCATTTATTTGAATACAATGAACAAGTTTATATTTTCGTGCGTGGTCGCGCCGAGGACGAGAATAGGAGAATTGGCTTAGTGCTTCGTGTTGTCAGATCTGGTTCCGGAGAATACAACAATAGAGATATCTGTTTTTTTCGTAAATAAATCGTGAGATAAGGAGGTCGTTATGGCGTTAAATAATACAAATTCGAATTGGGTTCATGGAAGCTACGAAAGTGACAGGAATGAGGAAATTAAGAGAGCAGAGAATGACCATCTTAGAGTTTACCGCCAGTCATTGGATATCCATCCTGTGGACGGCAATTTGACTATTGGCTATGGCTGGGATCTTACTCAGCATAGCGCAGCGAAGACAGCTGCAGTGTTATAGACGTCTCAATTACTGTCCCTATTTTAAACTTTTATCATTGATGATGGGTTCATGAAGAAACCAAAATAAACTAAAATTTAATGAGCGAGGGGTGCTGGGGTTGAAAAGATATTGTCTTTTTATTCATAAGATTATGTGCGGTTTTTCTTTGATCCTCCTAATAAGTTCACAGTCATGGGCTGGCGATTATATAAGGATCTTGGAATCAAAAGCTTCAGTGTGTGATTACGCTTCAATGGCAATAAATGAAAATGTAGAAAACCAAATTAAGTCCGGTGTATTGAAGAAATATGTTGATATAAGTATACCGTCTGGTCGAGGTTTTGAAAAAGTAAACTGGAATTCCGGAATATATGATTTGATAAGTCAGGATGGACGCACCACTAAAGTTGAGTTGGATACTGTCAGTTTTGATGTCAATAACGACGGAGTAGAGGAGTTCCTGGTTAGACTGCGAAGCACAACTAGATGGGGCGATCGTGACAATATCTATTTTTTCGAAAAAGTTTCTGATCATCATTTTAATGGTCACGTATTTTCATCCGATTTAATTAATGAAGCAGCGAGTATAGATTGGTCAGAAACAAGCTTCATGGTCGAGAATTATGGATCTGTGGCGGCATCAAAAATCGAACCGACGTCATTTCGTGGTACCAATTATTTAAGTCTTAATGCGGACGGCTTGCGAATTTTCTTGGTGAAAGTGCCTCCCTTCCTTGTTCTTAGTAACCAGAAAGAAATTTTAAATAATGTTGATTTATTATGTCATTTAGAATTTAAATAGGTTTGATAAGGAGATCAAAAAATGAGCTTTACTACGCACCAAAATTGGATCCATGGTTCTTACCAAAATGATCGAAATTACTATGTGAAACGGTTTGAAAACGAGCCCCTGGCATTAGGGGTTGACCTTTCTGGACTTCAGCCTCACCAAGACTCTGGGCCAGGAAATGGAACGTCTATTGGGGACAGTATAGCGATCGGGTATGGCTTAGATCTTCTTGTTCGGGATAATTCGGAGATTAATAGCATACTATCGGCCGCTGGGTTAGCAACGCTGTCGTCTGGGGATGAGTCGCTTCTTGGCAGTGTGCGAAAGATAAGGGATGTTTATTTGGGGCTATCATCAGTCCCGGTCGCCTCGACCGGCCAGGCTCAAACTTTACGGCAATACCTTGTTTCCGAAGCTAATGATTCGAATGTGGCTATTAATCAAACTGACTCTGATGCTTTAGTTTTTAAAAAGATAAGAGACGCTTACTCTTCTAATATTTCTTATTATTTTGCTAGCGAGGCAGATGCTACAAGTGTACTAAATGAGATTTTTTTAAAGTTTGAAAGTAGCCTAAGCCTAGCTTCGCTTTCAGAATCGAAAGAACGTGCTGCAATAATGTGCCAGTTATATCAGTTCGGTCCGTCAGGACTGCCAAGTACCTTATCCTTAGCTCAAGGATCTGACCCTAGAAAGCGTGTCAAGATATGGTGGGAGATGAGATATAACTCTGATGACGTTAATAATAGGCGACGCGCTGAATCCGATATGTTCGGTCTGTTCGATTCCGTCGATGGAACTTATCAAGGTGATGAACAGGATGCTCTTGGAGCTCTGGATTATCTGTATACAGATGGGTACTCTACTATTGTCTCGAAGGGTCAATTGTCAGATTTTAATGCGAACATTGGAGTCGTAAAAACCGGCCTTGAGTCGAAGTACGCCAATGGCAAGCCTGTAGATACCGTACTTTCGGATGTGGGGCATACAGGCCCGGTTGATGCCAATGTAGTAGCTCACTCAGGAGACGACCTCATATTTGCTAATGTCGCTGATGGTGGTGGAGGGAACGACTTTATTTATGCGACTGGCATAGGAGCCACCCTCAATGGCGGCACCGGAAATGACAATATCACGGGTTCTGATGGCGCTGACACCATAGATGGTGGTGATGATCAAGACGAATTGAGCGGGGGAAAGGGAGACGATACCTATGTTGTCGACAATATTGACGATACGGTAAATGAGGGGCATGCGGAGGGCAATGACAAAGTTGTATCTTCCGTGAACTTTACTCTTTCCCAGAATGTAGAAGATTTATTCCTTGTTGATGCGGCAGTTGAAGGCACAGGGAATAGTTTTGGCAACGTTATCAAGGGCAACAATTTTGATAATACGTTAATCGGTTTAGCTGGTCTTGATGTGCTCGAAGGCGCAGGTGGCTCAGATCGGCTTGAGGGTGGGAGTGACTATGATACCTACAAAGCCGATGACGAAGACACGATTCTGGACTCCGATGGCAAAGGCCTCGTTAAACTTAATGGCAAGGTTTTAACCGGCGGCTCACGGACAGAAGATGATCCCGAAGGTGTTTATAAAAATGGTAACGATACATATAAGCTGAGCGAAAACACGCTAACCATCAATGGCGGTTTAGTAATTGAGGAATACACGAAGAGCTCAAACGACCTGGATATCGAACTCAAAGATGAGGACGAAGAAGAGGATGAGGATCCCTCAACACCGTCTATTGATGATGCCGAAAATACCACTTCGCCGCTCATTCTGGACTTGGACGGCGACGGTATCGAAACAACGAGACTTCTCAATTTCTTCGATCATGACTGGGATGGCTTTCAGGAGAAGACAGGCTGGGTAGGCGCTGGAGATGGTTTTCTTGCAAGAGACTTGAATGGTGACGGCAACATTAACTCCGGTTTGGAGCTGTTCGGCAATAATACCCAACTGGAGTCTGGCGCAAAGGCCGAAAACGGGTTTCAAGCCCTGGATGATCTGGATAGCAATGAAGATGGTGTTATTTCCAGTGAAGACAGTGCGTGGGCCGAACTGAGTGTCTGGAAAGACAGCAATGGCAACGCAGCAGTAGATGATGGTGAGTTGTTGTCTCTGGACGAGCACGGGATCGCCAGCATCAATATCGATTACACGGATAGCAGCTTCGTCGATGCTCATGGCCATCAGCACCGTCAATCATCCAACATGACCATGACGGACAACACTGAACGTCAGGTTTCTGATGTCTGGTTCCAGGTTGACCACGCTCAGCGTCTGCAAGCCGAAACAAACCTTTCCGACGATATTTTAAGCCTCCCGGATGCGCAGGGCTTTGGCAAGGTGGCTGACCTTCGAACCGCCATGGCGGGGAATGAGACTCTAAAAGCTATGGTCGCGGACTATGTGGCCGAAGATGACTCCTCAAATCGGCACGCCATGATCGAAAGTCTGGTCTACGAGTGGGCGGGCGTTACGGATGTCGATCCTAATAGCAGGGATCCGTCTCGCATCTACGGTCACGTTATGGACGCCAGGCAGTTGGAAGCCTTGGAAGCTCTGGTTGGTAGAGACTACGTCGGAATTTGGTGTTGGGGAGAAAAAGATCCGAACCCTCATGGAAACGCTGCGCCTAAGCTGATCGCAGAATTCAACAAATTTGCTGATTTTTTTGAAGCTCAGCTCGTGGCTCAAACCCAGTATCAGGAGGAATTCTCCTGGATTCACGCAGGATTCAATACGAACGGAAAAAGCTTCATTGGTGATTTCGGTGCGTTCGAATCGCTGATTCTTGATCTCGAAAACCAGGGGGATCTCAATAAAATTTCTGGTCTGGTTGATATCGCAAGAGGGCTGGGAGCCTATTCCTCACGGTTTAGAGACAACCTGTCAGGGAGTTTTTCGGCAATCATAGCCGAGAAGCCGGTGCTGGCGGAGTTGTTGGACGGATCGTTCATTGAGGGAACGGAAGGTGGCGATAACCTCAGGGGTAGTAACGACTCCGACGTCTTGCAGGGAAAAGCTGGTGACGACTTTTTGTATGGAAACCGAGGCAATGATGTCTATTTCTTTCAGGAGGGGGATGGTTTTGATCGAATTCTTGACTCTGATGGCATTGACTCGATCAGGCTTGGTGCCGGTTACGCTTCTGACAAAGTAAAGGTATCGCGCGACGCAACGACGTTGTGGATTACCAGGCTCACGGAAAGCGGTTCGCCCAGTAATGACCAAATTCAAGTAGACAACTTTTTCAACTTCGATGGAACGTTAGATTCTCCCATTGAGAGCATCATATTCGACGAGGGAGAAACGTGGGATCTTGCCAGAATACAACAGGAGATCTTGGGAAGTATAGATCTTGATGATAATGACATATACGGGAGTGAAACTGGCGATCAGTTAAACGCTCTCGCGGGCAATGATGTGGTTTGGAGCTATGCCGGAGATGACGTGATTGATGGCGGCGACGGTGACGACCAGATCAATGCCGGAACCGGAGACGACACACTAGTCGGTGGCGAGGGAGATGATTCCCTTCTTGGGGATGAGGGTAACGATGAATACCTGTTTTCCGCCGGCCATGGTCAGGATGTCGTTAACAATTACGATGAAAATGACGCATCAGTCGATCGTATTCGATTTGATGAGACTATTAATTCGAATGACGTCACCTTGGAAAGAAGTGGAAATGATTTGCTCGTTTTCACTCAAGCGGATGACCAGATACTGGTTCGTTCCTTTTTCGAAGAGAGTGGAAATAGCGCTTTTGCCCTGGAGGGTATCGTCTTCAGCGACGGCACTTCTTGGGATAAAGATTATATCCTCGATGCGGTCAAGGTGGTTTCTGAGGGAGACGATGTTGTCATTGGCTATGACACCAAAGATGAGGTTATTGATGCTCTAGGGGGCAATGACAGGGTCCATGGTCGCGCAGGTAATGATGTCATTCGCGGTGGCAATGGGAATGACAGGCTCTATGGTCAAGATGGCAATGATCAGCTGTATGGCGGCAATGACACTGATCAGCTATACGGTGGAGAAGGCGACGACAATTTATTCGGCGATAGTGGAAACGACTCCTTACACGGTGACGATGGTGACGACTATCTGCATGGAGGGGATGGTGATGACATCCTGGCCGGCGGTCGGGGGCATGATCATCTCTTCGGTGGAGATGGCAACGACAGAATGATCGGTGGCCGTGGTGACGATATCTATTATTTTGCACAGGGCGGAGGTGTTGATCACATTGTAGACCAACAAGGCGAGCTGACTATTTATGTGTCCAACCTTGATCCAGAGCAAGCGGTTTATCGTCGTGAAGGCACTAATCTTGTCATTACGTTCGCCAATAACCCGGAATCAGACGCGATTTACATAGACGACTGGTTTGATCCTGTGTCCTATTTTGCGTATTCGGGTTTCTCCATCGGCATGAGCAATGGCGCTATCTCCTTCATGGACTCTTACGCAATTCAAGCCGCGACAATGAATGCGACTGAGCTGGACGATTCTTTGTTCGGTAATGCAGATCACAACTATATCGAGGGCTGGGGCGGAAATGATGCCATTTACGGCTTAGACGGTGATGACACGTTACGTGGCGATGGCGGGGATGATTCGGTTTTCGGTGGAGAGGGAAATGACGACATCGAAGGCGGAACAGGTGATGACGCACTCTCTGGCGGAGCTGGGGATGATGTCTACCGCTTCAGCAAAGGCGACGGGAACGACTCCATCCGCGACGCCTCTGGCCAGGACCGAATTGAATTCATAGATGTGGATTCGAGCGAGGTAGTGGTTCGCAGAGAGGGCGATCATCTTCGCATCACCATTCCTTCCAGTGGCGATTCCGTGCTGGTTGAAAACCACTTCAACGACACCGAGACGGATGCCCAAGTCACCAGCCTGGAAACCGTAGAATTTGCCGACGGCGTCAGCTGGAACTTTGATAATTTGGTTGCGAACGCCGTCGAAGGGACCGAAGCGGATGACGTCATCCAAGGCTTCAGCAGCGACGAGTCGATCAATGGCGGCGCCGGTGCGGACGAAATTTATGGCCACGAGGGCGCGGATACGATCCTCGGCGGTGCCGGGAATGATAATCTCGACGGTGGTGACGGTCAGGACACGCTGATCGGCGGCACGGGCAACGACGAGCTTCGCGGTGGCTATGCAGCCGATAGGCTGGAAGGCGGCGACGGCGCCGACACGCTCCATGGAGGTCAGGACGACGACGTTCTCCTTGGCGATGTCGGTAACGATGAGCTACACGGCGGCGCCGGCAACGACGAGTTGAGCGGCGGTGATGATGCCGATGAGCTCTTCGGCGACTCGGGCGCCGATACGCTGGCCGGTGGCGCAGGAGATGATGTTCTGCATGGTGGTAGTGGCGACGACACGCTGAGTGGCGATGCGGGTAACGATATCCTTCATGGCGACGGCGGCTTGGACACACTAACAGGCGGCGATGGCAACGATGAGCTTTACGGCACCGGCGAACTTTTCGGTGGCAATGGCGATGATGTTCTCGAGGGCCGTGGAACACTCGACGGCGGCGCGGGTAATGATCGGCTGCAAGGCAAGGGTTCAGACACGCTGCTGGGCGGCGCTGGCGATGATCTGCTGATTGCCAACACCGATGCCTGGCAGGAAACCGCTAACACCTTAGAGGGTGGTGCAGGTGCCGACCAGCTCTTCGGCTCCTACGGCAACGATGTGTACCGCTTCAATCTGGGCGATGGTCAGGATACTTTGATCGAGACACCCGATGGGGAGGCCTACAGTAATATTGACCCCTCAACCGACATTCTGGAGTTTGGCGCAGGTATTGCCGCTGATGATCTCAGTTTCACGCGTACTGGCAATGATCTGCAAATCAGCCATGCGAACGGCACTGACGGCATACTGATCAAGAACTGGTTCCAGGAGCCTACCGATCACTTCAAGGTCAATCGCTTTATCTTTGCGGATGGCACAGAGTGGTCCGATCTGGACGTTGAGGAAGCCTCGATCACGTTGGGGACCGGTGATCCCGATACCCTTACAGGCTATCGGCATCTCAATGAAGAGATCTACGCTGGAGAGGGTGATGACAAGGTTTGGGGGCGCACTGGGGATGATGTACTGCACGGTGAAGCCGGTGACGATTACCTGGACGGCGAAGAGGGTGATGATCACCTAATTGGTGGTGCTGGCGGCGACAACCTGGTTGGCCGCTCCGGCGCCGATACCCTGGACGGGGGGATCGGAAATGACACCCTCCAGGGTGGCGCGGGAGATGATGTGCTACTTGGCGGTGCTGGCGAAGATAGTCTGTTTGGCGGCGATGGTAACGATCAGCTTGATGGCGGTGCCGATGATGATTTCTTCGAGGCAGGTGCAGGAAACGATGTGCTCAACGGTGGCGACGGCTCCGATCAACTGAGTGGGGGCACAGGTGACGACGTGCTCACCGGGGGACTCGGAGACGACAAGTACGTCTTTGCTGCCGGTGATGGCCACGACACCATCCATAACTCAGACGGTGGCAACGACGGTGTGTTGTTCACGGGCGGAGCCACGGAAGATCGTATCAGTTTCACTCGTGACGGAGATGACCTTGTTCTCCTCATAGACGACGGAACTGAGGGAAGCGTACGAGTCGTAAATCATTTCCTCGGTGGCGATCACTCGATCGACTGGGTGCAACCGGATAGCGGCAACATGATTTCGACCTCCCAGATCAATCAACGCGTTGCGGCAGGCGAAACTGACGGTGACTACGATTCTGTCGTCACCGGTACCGGCGACGGCGAGCAATTGGCCGGCGGAAGTGGTCGTGATCTGCTTGAGGGCCTCGCGGGTGACGATACGCTGTTCGGCATGGGCGGTGACGACCAGGTGGAAGGCGGTGCTGGCGATGATCAGCTCTATGGCGGGAATGGTAATGGCACCGGCAGCGGCAATGATGTGCTCATTGGTGGCGACGGCAATGACGTCCTGGCCGGTGAAGACGGTGACGATACGCTGATCGGTGGTGCTGGCAACGACAGTTACTACTACAAAGCCGGCCAGGGTGTGGATGTTATCGACAATCAGGGCGGTGGCTCTGATGGGGTGTTCTTCCTGGATGGCCTTGACCGTAGCCGCTTGAGCTACCATCAAGATGGAAACGATCTTGTCATTCTTGTCGACGGTGACCTGGAGCAGCAAGTGCGGGTGACGGATCACTTCCTGGGTGGGGATAACGCGATTGCGTACGTCCAGCCTACCGATGGCGGTAATGCCATCATGGCCGGTGATATCGCAAACCTTCTGTCTGAGATGCCAAGCGGTACCAGTGATCCCGGTGATGGTACCGGAGATGGCTCTGGCGAAGACAGTGGTTCGGGTGATGGCGGCGATCAAGACACCGACCCGGATCCAGGCACGACACCGACGCCTGAGTTGGGCGGTGACGATGTACTAACAGGCAGCGCAGGTAACGATATCCTGATCGGCGGTGTTGGCAACGACACACTGGACGGCGGTTCAGGTAATGACCGGCTTGAAGGTGGCGTTGGAGATGACACCTACATCTTCACCGGTGGCCAGGATGTCCTGAGGGAAAGTGGCGGCGCTGATGTGTTGAAGTTTGGTGCCGGCATTACCTTTAACCAGGTTGCCTCCGGCTTGATGAAATCCGGTGACGATCTTGTTCTGCAGGTAGACGGTGGCCCAGATCAGGTTACGTTGACCAACTTCTTCCTCGGTGGCGAGTCTGTTATCGAAACCATTGAATTCGAGACCGGCGGCCAACTGACATCGGATCAGATATACGGCGCTTTTGGCCTGTCTGAGCCGACACCTGCTTCCGGATTCTCCCAGACGGTTGAGGGTACATCTGGTGACGATAGCGCATTGGACGGTGGATCAGACGCCGATCTGGTCCGGGGTTTCAATGGTGACGATGGCCTTTCTGGCGGTGCCGGAAACGACCGACTGGAAGGTGGCAACGGCCATGACACCCTCCGCGGTGGGCTTGGGGCTGATACTCTAATCGGTGGGCGTGGAAACGATATCTACCGGTTCAGCTCAGGTGATGGTCAGGATGTGATCGATAACGTGGGTGGCGGTAACGATACCCTGCACTTCGAAGACATCACCTTCAATCAGGTCGCCAGCGGCCTGATGAAATCGGGCAACAGCCTGGTGCTCCAGGTTGACGGAGGGGCAGACTCAGTAACGATCCGGGACTTCTTCTCCGGTGGTGACCAGTCCATTGACCTGATTGAGTTTGGATCAGGTGGTCAGCTTACCTCGGATCAGGTCTTCGGGGCCTTTGGGCTGAGCAATCCGGACCCGCAAGGGTCGCCAGACTATCAAGGATTGCCCGACGAGCGTGAATTCGGAAACGTGGTCAATGGTACGGCATCCGCTGAAACCATTCTGGCATCCTCCGATGCGGACTTCATCGACGGCGGTGCCGGTGATGACATCCTCGTAGGCGGCTTGGGCGATGACTATCTCCTGGGCGGCGAGGGCGATGATACTTACCAATTCGCGGGCGGTGACGGTCAGGACACGATCAATAACCTGTCAAATGGTGCGGGAAATGACCAGCTGCAGTTCGCATCAGGCATCGATGAGTCGCAATTGTGGTTCTCGCGCGACGGAGATGATCTGGTCACAAGTGTTCTGGGAAGCGATGACCAGGTACGCGTTCAGGATTGGTACAGCACCGATGCCCAGAAGTTGGACAGCATCCACACTGACGACGCCATGATCTCCGCTAGCCAGCTAGAGCAATTGGTAACTGCCATGGCGGCATTCGGCCAGCCTTCTGGCGGAGAGATGACATTGACCCCACAAGAGGAGAACCAGATACAAGCGACTATAGCGAGTTCGTGGCAACCCAGTGCTTGAGGCAGGTTAATACAGCCTGAGAAGCCGACAAAATAACCGCGACCTGGTTCGCGGTTATTTTTGTTACAGGCCCCGAGAGCCGAAAGGGGGTGTTGTCCGGTCAGTGCAGCAGGGGCTACAGATTTTCCATAGCTTCCGGCTTCAGGATAAACGGGTTCTCGTTACCCTGAAGCTCACTGACCTGACGATGGCGCGTCAGCTCGCTGTCGTCCGGCGGATCCATCCGGTTCCAGCTTTTAAAGACCGAAGACGCGCCGACCCAGGGCAGGTCGTAGGTGTCCACCATGTAGGCAACCGCTCGGGCGACATCGCCTTTCACCTTGCCGGGTGGCTCGAAAAACTGGGCACTTTCCCGGTTGCCACACTCATCCTCCCGTGCGCCTGCACTGAGTTCCTCGTAGCGGGCGTTGCGGCGACGCATTTCAACACGGCTGGTGACAGGCACCATGTTGTGGAGATCGGAGGCTATTTGGCGATAGCGGTCGTCCCGGTCACATTGGCTGGAGGTGCCGCAGCCCAGTGCGCTTCGGACTGCGGCGAGAGGGTATATGTGGCCATCCGTCATGGTGAACCCCTTGTTTTTAAAAGGGGTCTCGCAGAAGAAGGAGGTCCCCCCGTCGGCGTAAAGGGTTCCCCAGAACTGGTCCCGGACAACGCTGTCGGGATCACTGAATCGGGTGTTCTGACCGTTGGTCAGGGGTGGGGCCAGTAACAGTATGAGTGTAACGATTAAGGCACTTGTTTGGTTCATGCGTTCTTATACCCCGCTACAGGGGTGAGTGCCTTTGCCGATCAGGCCCAAACCCCATTACTTCAAGCGATCACGAATGCGCTGATACCCCGCACGAACCTCCTCTCCGAGCTGGTGGGCTGTCTGCCGGGCTTCGTGGGTGGCATCCTCGGCATCGTGAAGGATCTTGTCGAATTTGTGGCGAAACTTCTCCCAGTCCTTTTCCAGGTCGTCCCACTCATCCTTGACGTCTTCACGGGCGAGGTGAAGCTGGACGCGGGCCTCGTCACGATACTGTTTGATTTTTTCGGACAGTTTCTTGAGGTCATTCTGAAGCGTCATATGGAGCACCTCCTTTGACAGAGACTGTCTTAACAATGCTCCCGAACGTGAGAAGCTGTCAAGAGGGGGATTGGGTGCGCTGCAACCCTTCAGGCAGGGCGGGCCAGTAGGATGGCCATGTCTTCCAGATAGTGCCAGGGCGAGGAGGGGGCAAACCCCTTGGCGGCGCGATCGATATCGCTGCACAGTTCCAGGGCAGAGTGAAGCTGGGGGCGGGAAAGCCGGCGTGCGGCCTGCTCAATGGTACGCGCGCGTTGTGGCTGGAAGACGCCGCGTTGCTTGAGGAAGGCTGATGGGTTCTCACGTTGTGCAGTCGCTGCCCGCAGTTCCATGGTCAGGTTCAGGTCGCGGATCAGTACCGCCAGCAGCCCCAGAGGGTTTTCGCCTTCCTGTCGGAGTACCCCAATCATTTTGCGGGCGTGGGGAGCGCGCCCGGCCAGCAGTTCGGTTACCAGCTCGAATCCGCTGAAGCGGGAACTGTCCTGGACGGCCTGTTCGATCGCTTCTTCGTCGATGGTCTTGCCGGTGCCAAAGAGCGCGAGTCGGTCCAGCTCCTGGCTGGCAGCCAGCAGGTTGCCTTCCAGTTTCTCGGTGAGAATGTTCAGGGCGCCCCGGGTCAGGCTCAGGCCGCGGGATTTGGCGCGTTGTTGCAGCCAGCCGGCAAACTTGTCGCCATCCACCGGCCACACCGGAACATGCACGCCTTTGTTCTGCAGTTCCTTGTACCATTTCCTGCGGGTCTCGGCGGCATCAAGCCTGGCGCTTATCAGCAACAGGACGATGTCTTCGGGAGGATTCTGCAGAACCCGCTCCAGCACGGCACGACCGTCCCCGAGCTTGCCCGTCGGCAAGTGGATCTCGATGCGGCGTTTCTCGGCAAACAGGGACAGGGAACCAAATTCCTCACCCACCGTATTCCAGTCCAGCTGGTGATCGGCGTGGAAGGTCATGCGTTCCTGGAAACCGGCTTCCCGCGCGGCGCTGCGGACCTGGTCGCAGCATTCCTGAACCAGCAGGGGCTCATCTCCGGAAATCAGATAGACCGGTGCCAGGGATTTCTTCAGTAACTGGGGAAGCTGGGCCGGTTGGGTCTTCATAATCAGCGAGAGTCTTGCTCTTGATCGTCGGCCGCCTGTTCACGCAGCTGTTCTCGTAATTGGGTCACCCGGGCGTCCGTCAAGGGTGCAAGCCGGAAAATGATCTGCTGCGCCAGCCGTTCGTAGAGTTGCTGTCGCAGCTCTTCTTCTTCCCGTTGTTTGGCGAGCACATTGGTTTCATCGTAGCGATAGGTCTCGCTGCTGTTGAGGCTGGTTTCCGCAATCAGCGGCAGCTCATCACGGGTGAGCAGGTCCATTTTAACTGTCTGCCGCAGGGTGTACTCGGCGGCGGACGCCCGCACTGTAATGGCGCTGGCACGCCGGTCCTGCTGGAATCCGCGAAGGCGCAGGATATAGTCTGCCTGTTCGGGATCACGAACATCGATCTTGCCCAGTTCCAGTTGCTCCTTCACCGCGCGGCAAAGTTCCCCCGGTATCTGTTCAACGCAGGAAACTGCCAGCGGCTGAAGGCCGGGGGGAACCGGTGGCGCCCCCCGTAACTGAAAACCACACCCCGCCAGTACCAGGGACAGGAGCGCCGCCACTGGCAGTCTGACGTTGCGGAGTGGGTGAGGAGCAGTCATCTTAATTGGCCACCACGTTGACCAGTTTGCCCGGCACCACGATCACCTTGCGAACGGTCTGGCCCTCGGTAAAGCGCACCACGTTCTCGTTCTCCAGGGCCAGCTTTTCCAGGTCGGCCTTGTCGATGTCGGCGGGTACGTCGGCCTTGGCGCGGACCTTTCCGTTCACCTGCAGTACCACCTGGATCTGGTTGCGAACCATGGCTTCCCGGTCAGCCTGTGGCCATGTGGCATCCACGACGGGCGTTTCGTGTCCCAATGCCTGCCACAGACTATGGCAAATATGGGGCACGATGGGGGACAGCATCAACACTGCGACTTCCAGCGCCTCTTTGCGAACGGCACGGCTCTGGGGGCTATCGTCGGTCAGCTTTCCAACCTCGTTAAGCAGTTCCATGACCGCAGCAATAGCGGTATTGAAGGTGAGACGGCGGCTGATGTCATCGCTGACTTTGGCGATGGTTTCATGGGTCTTGCGGCGCAGATCTTTCTGGGCGTCGGTCAGGCTGTCCACGTCCAGCGCTGGCGTGTCGCCACCGGCCGCCAGTTCATTCACCATGCGCCACAGGCGCTTGAGGAAACGATGGGCGCCTTCCACGCCGCTGTCTGACCATTCCAGGGATTGTTCGGGCGGTGCCGCGAACATCATGAACAGCCGCACGGTATCAGCGCCGTGCTGATCAATAATCGCCTGGGGATCAATGCCGTTGTTCTTGGACTTGGACATCTTGGTGACGCCGCCAACCTCAACCGGCTGGCCGTCTTCCTTGTGGACCGCTCCAATAACCTGACCCTTGGCATCCCGCTCGACGGTGACGTCAGCCGGTGAAATCCAGGTCTTACCGCCATTGCCATCTTCGCGGTAGTAGGTCTCCGCCAGAACCATGCCCTGGCACAGCAGGCGGTTGAAGGGTTCAGAGCTGGTGACCAGGCCCACGTCCCGCAACAGTTTGTGGAAGAACCGGGCGTACAGCAGGTGCAGGATGGCGTGTTCGATACCACCGATATACTGGTCAACCGGGAGCCAGTAGTTGGCAGCGGCCGGGTCCAGCATGCCCTTGTCGTAGTTGGGGCTGCAGAAACGGGCGTAGTACCAGGACGACTCCATGAAGGTGTCGAAGGTGTCGGTTTCCAGGGTTGCGGCCTGACCTTCAAAGGTGGTCTTGGCCCACTCCGGGTCGGCTTTGATGGGAGACTGGACGCCATCCATTTCCACATCTTCCGGCAGGGCGACCGGCAGCTGGTCATCCGGGACCGGCCGTTCGGTGCCGTCTTCCAGGGTCATCATGGGAATCGGCGCACCCCAGTAACGCTGGCGGGAAACACCCCAGTCACGCAGGCGATAGTTCACGGTGCGTTTGCCGATACCGTTCTCTTCCAGGTAATCCGCAATGGCATCAAAGGCTTCTTCACTGGTCAGGCCGCTGTATTTGCCGGAGGACACCAGGGTGCCTTTTTCGGTAAACGCCTTTTCCTGTATGTCGATCTCGCGACCATCGAGGGCCGCGATGACCTGCTTGATTGGCAGGCGGTACTTCACGGCAAACTCGTGGTCCCGCTCGTCGTGGCCGGGAACGGCCATCAGGGCGCCGGTGCCGTAATCCGTCAACACGAAGTTGGCGACCCAGACCGGAATCTCTTCCTGGGTCAGGGGATGAATGGCTTTGAAGCCGGTATCGATCCCTTTCTTTTCCATGGTGGCCAGCTCGGCTTCAGCGATCTTGCTGTTGCGGCACTCGTCGACGAATTCCGCGACATCAGGGTGACGCTCCGCCGCGGCTTTTGCCAGCGGGTGCTCGGCGGCTACGGCCATATAACTGACGCCCATCAGGGTGTCCGGACGGGTCGTGTAAACGGTGAGGCCGTCATCCCCGCCTTTCAGCGGGAAGGTCAGCTCGGTACCGATGGACTTGCCGATCCAGTTGCGCTGCATGGTCTTGACCTGTTCCGGCCAGTCTTCCAGGTCATCCAGGTCGTTCAGCAGTTCTTCGGCGTAATCGGTGATACGGATAAACCACTGGGGAATCTTCTTCTGCTCAACCAGGGCGCCTGAGCGCCAGCCGCGGCCGTCGACGACTTGTTCGTTGGCCAGTACGGTCTGGTCCACAGGGTCCCAGTTGACCGTGGACATTTTCTTGTACACCAGGCCTTTCTCGTAAAGGCGGGCGAAGAACCACTGTTCCCAGCGGTAGTAGTCCGGCTTGCAGGTGGCCAGTTCGCGATTCCAGTCATAACCGAAGCCCAGCTGCTTGAGCTGATTCTTCATGTATTCGATATTGGCGTAGGTCCACTTGGCAGGCGCGGTCTTGTTGGCGATCGCGGCGTTTTCAGCGGGCAGGCCGAAGGCATCCCAGCCCATGGGCTGCATCACATTCTTGCCCTGCATGCGCTGGTAGCGGGAAATTACGTCGCCAATGGTGTAGTTGCGGACGTGGCCCATGTGCAGTTTGCCGCTCGGGTACGGGAACATGGACAGGCAGTAGTACTTGGGCTTGCCGGGCTCTTCCTTGACGGTGAAGGTGTTGTTCTCTTCCCAGAAAGTGCGGGCATTCTGTTCTACGTTACGTGGATTGTATTGCTCGTCCATTCCTGCCATTACCGAAATTACCTTGTGTGAAAAATAGAACCCTGTATCAAAATGATGTCCGGAGCGGGCCGGACATTCTAACGCACACGGAGGTTAACAGGTAGTCTGCCAAAAATCGTTTCATGTGCCAGACTTGTTATCAGGCGGGCAGGATCAGGCAGTTACCCCCTCTCCGGGACACGCTGTGGATACATCCCTGTACGCTTGACTGCAGCATCCATGCTGCAGACAGTCCCGGAGAGGGGGTAACTGCCTGATCCCCGAACCATAGTGAGGATTATATATGGCCGAGTCAGAACGCAGTCACCTATCCGGAAAAGCCCTGGAAGTCTACGACCGGATGCTGGAGCGGGTGCAATCGCGCCTCAACCAGTTACAGGAAACGTCCTACCAGACCCTTGAAGAGGAAGTTCGCAAAGCCGTTGAGTTTGAATACGAGCTGGAGGAAATGACTCGTGAGGAGGCGGACCTGCTGGGCGCCTATCTACAGCGGGATCTGGAGCACCTTATGCACTTCGTGGGGGAGACCGGCGAAGGGCTGACTGAGTGGTTACAGCTGGATATCGCGCTCCTTGAGCACCAGCTTGCGGATCGCCTGCTGTCCGTCGCGGACAAGACGCTGGTGGATACCCTGGAGCTGAGCCAGAAACTGGAGAACCAGGAGGCCGGCCATTACATTTCCGGCGAGGTAGCCACGGCCGGCATGTTCCAGTGCCTCAACTGCGGCCACATGCGCTGCCTGACCGCAACCAGTCACCTGGAGCCCTGCGAGGCCTGTGGTTCCCACTACTACGAACGGGTGACCAGCCGCTGGCCCCGTAGGTCGGATTAGGCGAAGCCGTAATCCGACACCAGAGCCAGTGTAGATCATGGTTTGGGAATCACCCGTTCGCGTACGAAGACTATGAGGATAAGCGCCAGGGTCAGAACCGGCCAGGAGCCGGTCTGCATATAGGGCGTGTTGCCGTCGGCGGAGAATACCTCACCGGTCAGGACCGCGCGTTTGAACTGGGGAATGGTCTCCGCCAGTTGCCCCTTGTGATCGATGATCGCAGTCACGCCGTTGTTGGTGCCTCGAAGCATGTATCGGCCGGTTTCCAGTGCTCGCATGCGGGCGATCTGCAAATGTTGCAACGGGCCGATGGAGTCGCCAAACCAGCCATCGTTGCTGATGGTCAGCAACAGGTCGGTGTTTCGGGCATTGCGGGCAACAAAGTCCGGGTAGGCCACTTCGTAGCAGATGAACGGCATGATGTGCGTGCCGTTGGCGATCAGGGGCGACTGGTTCGCCGGCCCGCGGCTGAAGCTGGACATCGGCAGATCGAAGAAGCCGATCAGCCCACGTAGCCATTGCTGCAGGGGCACGTACTCCCCGAAGGGCACCAGCTTCTGTTTGTGGTACATGCCTTCGCCATTGCCAATGGCCATGATGCTGTTGTGAAAGGTGAAATCCTCAGCCCGATCACTGAACCCATACCAGGGAATGCCGGTAATCAGGGTGCTGTTGTCACCCAGTTCCCCGGCGATGTGATCAATGATCTTGCCGGCCTGATCCTGGGGGATGGGAATGGCGGTTTCCGGCCACAGGATAAGGTCGGTGTCCCACTGGTCCTCCGTGAGCCCCAGATACACCACGATCTGGTCCCGCAGAAAATCCGGATCCCACTTGATCTGCTGGGGGATGTTGCCCTGCATGGAGGCAAACGTGGTGGCTTCGTCGCTGACGTCGGTCCATTCAATTTTTGACAGGGCCGGGCCGGTTACCCAGGGCAGGAGGGTTAGCACGGCGACGATCCCGGCATTGGCGGCGCGCTTGTTGAGGGCCAGCCACCACACGCCGTAGATAGCGACACCGGTGACCGTGATCCAGAATGTGATGCCATGCACGCCAATCAGTGGCGCAAACCCGCCCAGTGGTCCGTCCACATGGGCATTGCCGAGGTACAGCCAGGGAAAACCGGTCAGCAACCAGCCGCGCACCCAGTCGCCAAGAATCCAGATGGCGGGGAACAGCAACAGCCGACGCACCAGGCTCTCTTTCGCCAGCTTGCCCCAGCCCCAGAACGCGATGGCATGAAACAGCGCCAGGCCCGCGACAAACAGCGTCGTCAAAAGGATGGCGACGGGGATGGAGGTGTTGCCGTGTTCACTGATGCTGATGTAGACCCAGCTGGCGCCACTGCCAAACAGCCCCAGCCCGGCAAACCACCCGGCCCGGAAAAGCTTCCGGGGGGCGAGTGGAACGCTGACCAGCAGGATCAGAGCGATGGAAACGGGGCCCAGCCACCACCATTGAAACGGTGACAGGGTCAGGGTTTGCAGCGCGCCGGCAATGACGAGGGTAATGCCCCCCAGCCAGTTGTTGCCGGACAGGCGCGTATCGGGAAGTCGGGAATCGGTGTCGTTATTGCTCACTACGGGTTACCTGCAGCAGACGGATGACTCGGTTATCAGCGTTCGCAATAGTAAATTGCAGCCCGCCAAATGCAACCGATTCGCCTCGCCTGGGCAGGTGACCGAATTCTTTGAGTACCACACCGCCAATGGTGTCGAACTCCTCTTCATCCAGTTCCGTCTCGAAAAACTCGTTAAAGTCATCCACCGGTGTGACCGCTTTTACCGCAAAGGTGCCGTCGCCCCGGGCCTTGATGTGGGTTTCCTCATCAAAGTCGTGTTCGTCCTCGATTTCTCCCACGATCTGTTCCAGCACGTCCTCAATGGTAATCAGCCCGGCGGTGCCGCCGTACTCATCCACCACGATGGCCATGTGGTTCCGGTTTTCCTTGAACTCTTTCAGCAGCTGGTTCAGCCGTTTGCTCTCGGGCACGAAGGTTGGCGGGCGCAGTATTTCGCGAATGCGCGACCAGTTGACCTCATTGTTCAGGGCCAGTGGCAGCAGGTCTTTAGCAAGGAGTACGCCAATCACATCGTCCTGGCTGTCGCCAATAACGGGAAACCGGCTGTGGGCGGAGGAGATGATTTCGCCAAGAAACTCTTTTGGTTCCTGGGCCGCCTTGACGGTGACCATCTGGGAGCGGGGGATCATGATCTCATCCACCCGCATGTCGATCACCTGCATCGCGCCTTCGATGATGCTCATGGCATCGGCATCGATGATGTTCTCGGATTCCGCATCCCGCAGAATCTCCAGCACGTCCTCTACGGACTCAGGCCCGCTGGAAAAGGCCTGTGATATACGCTCCAGCCAGGACTTGCTGCCCTGACTGCGACTCGACTGATCGTCGCTCATGAGTCTTGTTCCGCTTCCTCTGATTCGTAAGGATTGCCATACCCAAGCTGCTTCAGCAGCTGGACTTCGAGGGCTTCCATGACCTCGGCATCGTTGTCTTCAATATGATCATAGCCCTGAAGATGCAGCATGCCATGTACAACCATGTGGGCCCAGTGGGCCTCAAGCTCTTTATGCTGGTCTTTGGCTTCTTTTTCAACAACCGGGGCACAAATGATGAGATCCCCGGCCAACGGAACTGTTATACCCGCTGGGGCCTCAAATGGGAAGGACAGCACATTGGTTGGCCCGTTTTTGCCGCGGTACTCGCCATTGAGCGCCGCGCTCTCGTCGGTATCGACAATACGGATGGTCACTTCGGATGGATCGTCTCCGAGCCAGGCACGCTGGGCCCAGCGCCCGAACGCGTTATCGTCAGGAATGCCCGGCGCCTCAAATACGCGTTGCAGATCTACTGTCAGCTCGCTCACTGGCCTGTTGCGCTCCCATCATCAAAGTGGTCATAGGCTTCAACTATGCGCTGCACCAGCGGGTGGCGAACCACATCCCTGGATTCGAAGCGCGTAAAACCAATACCGGAAACCTTGCTCAGCACGCCGGCGGCATGAATCAGTCCGGAATTTTGTCCCCGGGGCAGGTCAACCTGGGTTGTATCGCCAGTGATTACCGCCGTGGAGCCAAAACCAATCCGGGTCAGGAACATCTTCATCTGTTCCCGGGTGGTGTTCTGGCTTTCATCCAGAATGATGAACGAGTTATTCAGCGTACGGCCACGCATGAAGGCCAGAGGCGCAATCTCGATCACACTCTTTTCAATCAGCCGGGTGACATGGTCAAAGCCCAGCATTTCATAAAGAGCGTCGTATAGCGGGCGAAGGTACGGGTCCACCTTCTGGGCCAGATCGCCAGGCAGGAAGCCCAGCTTTTCGCCAGCTTCCACCGCCGGGCGAACCAGCAGGATACGTTTGACCTGTTCATCCTTAAGGGCTTCCACCGCACAGGCCACCGCCAGCCAGGTCTTGCCGGTACCGGCCGGACCAATACCGAAGTTAATATCATGGGTGCGGATATTGTGCACATACTTCTGCTGGTTGGCCCCGCGAGGCTTGGCCTGAAGCTTGGGCGTCTTGATGACGGTCACCGCGCCATCGTATGGCACGTCCTCGGGCAGCCGCTCGAAGCCGGTCTCACGGATGAACAGGTGAACGGTGTCCGGGGAAAGATCGTCTGTGGCTTCGGTTTCCCGGTAAAGATGGCGGATCACCTCCACCGCTGCGGCGACATGCTCGGTTTCGCCTTCCACCCGGAAATGGTGATTGCGGCGGCCAATCCTGACCTGCATGCGCCGTTCAATGTGCTTGAGATGCTCATCGAACTGGCCACAGAGGGTAGTCAGCCGATGCTGGTCGACCGGGTGCAGATCAAATTGTCTGGAATCGTTGGCTTTCAAAGGTGCTCCGTTTGTTTACTCCCCCGTTTTTGGTTGGGAGTGTGTCTGTCTGATAATTGGAGTATGGCCGCTGCGTGGTATCGCTTCCGCAGAGACGCTTGAAACATCCATGTGCGCTTAGTTCGGGCCATCCATGGCCCTCAATACTCTGCGGAAGCGATACCACGCACCGGCCTTTCAGACTATGTGCAGGCCTGATGCTAAAAAACAAGTAGGTCGGATTAGACGAAGTCGTAATCCGACAAAGTTCGCGGTTGCATGTTTTTGTTGGATTACGACTTCGTCTAATCCAACCTACGATCAAATCCATCTAGCTAAACTCTGCTCCAAGCATGCACGCTTAAAGTCAGCGGAGAGTGGTGGGAAGCCCCTCCCAAAAATTTCGAAGGCCAT